>JAKLKF010000033.1:0-44082 GCA_023150805.1 Myxococcota bacterium
CCCACCAGCGCCACCAGCAGCAGGCCGACGCAGCCCAGGGCCAGCTTGCCCAGCCCGCCGCCGGACCGCGGCGGAGGAGGAGGGGCAGGGGCGGGCGGGTCCGGTCGGTCGTCGGCCTTCTGGCGGGCCGCAGCGGCCTCGTCCAGCGGGCTGCCGCAGCTCCCGCAGAAGGAGGAGATCGCAGCCATCGGCGTGCTGCAGGCCGGACAGACCCGGTCGGCGCCGTGGTAGGGGTGGTCGGCGACCGCGATCTCCTGGCCCTCGGGCGGGTAGTAGCGCTTGTCGGCGTCCTGCGGGTGGCCGCAGCTGGGGCAGTGGCGGTGGTCCAGGCCCAGCAGCTTCTCGGTGCCGCAGGCCGGGCAGTCCCACAGCATCTGGTAGCGGCCCAGGTCCTCGGTGCGCATGGTGGCTCCTCCTCGTGGTGCAGTCTATCGGCGCGCGGGAGCTGCCTGCCCTGGGAGCGCGCCGCCTGCCGTAGAGTGGGGGTCCGAGGGCCCTGGCGGGTCGAGGAGGAGCCAGTGGTAGACGAGCACTCCCGGCTGCGAGCGACCCTGCTGAGCTGTGGCGATCTGCGAGGCATCAGCGAACCCGCGCTGGACGCGGTGGCGCGGGTCGCTCTTCCGGTGTCCCTCCGGATGGGCGAGGCGCTCGGTGGAGATGCTGGCCCTGGGATGGACCTGTTCGTCGTGGAGCGGGGCCTGGTGACGGTGCAGATGCGCTCCGGCGAGCGGCGCGCCCCTGTCACCGTGGTGTTGGGTCCTGGGGGCTTGTTCGGAGAGAGCGCGCTGGCAGGTCAGGGACTGACCTCCGCGGTGGCCTGCGCCGAGAGCCACCTGCTCCGCCTCCCCGTGGGCGCGCTCGCGCGCCTGTCCAGGGAGACCCCGTGGGTCGATCCGGACGTGCATGCCGATGATGCGACGCTGGAAGATGCCCTGCGCAGGCTGGCCCTGGTCCGGGGACGGATGTCCTGGATCATCGACCAGCTCCGTCGCTCCCCCCTGCTTCGAAATGTCCCGCCGGCGCTGTTGTACCCACTGCTCGAGGGGGCCGAGCTGCGCGAGGGCTTCGACCATCAGCACCTGCACGCTGCCGACGCTGCATTCGAGGGGTTGGGGTTGGTCCTCTCGGGGGAGGTGATCCTGCAGTTGCCCGCAGCCGCGCGACGGGAGTCTCTCCCAGAAGCGCCGCGTCCCATCATCGTGGGTGCCGGTGCCACCTTCGGGGAGTCCTGCCTGGCCAGGCCGGGGCCCCTGGGCTTCGAGGTCAGCGCTGGCGGTGATGGTTGCGAGTTCCTCCTCCTCCGCGCAGACGTGTTCCAGGCCGAGCTGCAGCACTCGCCGGGGCTTCGTCGGGCCGTGTTCAGCGCCGCGGTCCTGGGAGATCCCGAGCGGCGCAGCCTGGCAGGCATCTGGCTTTCGCGGTCCGACGCCCGGCGGCACGCCAACGAGGTCGCCGTGGTCAGTGACCGACCGGTTCCCGGGCTGGGGACCCTCATTCGTTGGCTGGCTGCGTCCGCCGGCGAAGACTGGGGCGACCGCGTGCTGGTGATCCAGGTGGACTCCGGCGGTGCGCGCAGCCCGGAGGATG
Source organism: Myxococcota bacterium (assembly GCA_023150805.1). Taxonomy (GTDB): domain Bacteria; phylum Myxococcota_A; class UBA796; order UBA796; family UBA2385; genus UBA2385. Next base: position 1,588 of record JAKLKF010000033.1, read on the forward strand.
TGCGCCCGGTTGCCGACCTCGAGTCGAGCGCCCGGCTCCTTCGCCTCCACCCGGAGTTCGTCGGTCCCTGCTCTTCGTTGGAGCGCGCGCGCGCCTGGGCCGACACGGTCTACCTGGATCTCGGCGCCCTCGATCCGGCTACCTGCGGCCTCTGGCTGCGGAAGGCGGGTCGGACCTTGTACCTCGCCACGAGCGCGTGGGAGCCCATCCCCGCCTGGGTGATGAAGGACGTGGTCCGGCCGCCCATCTACACCGCTGTGCTGCCTTCGCCGCCGCCTCGCCCCGACCGCCCGCGGGTGGTGCCGGTTGCCGCGGTGCGGGTCGACAGGACCCTGCTCGATGCCGCGCGCACGGACTGCGAGTGGGCGCACCTCAACCCGCTGCTTCGTGCGCAGGTGGGCCGCTGGATGCGCGCGGTCACCCAGCGCCGGGTGGGTGTGGCGCTCAACGGCGGCGGCGCTCTGGCCTACGCCCACGTCGCCCTGCTCGCCGAGCTGCACCGCCAAGGTGTGCCGGTGGACCTGGTGGCCGGCGTGTCCGGGGGAGCGGTGATCGGTGCCTACTACGCTGCCGGGCGGCAGCTCGGCCTGGCGTGCATCGGACGGGTCCCCAAGGAGCTTCGATGTGTGCCGGAGCTGGCATTGGCCATCGAGGATGGTCCGCGGATCCTCCGCGCCGCCCACCCCCTGCGCACCGTCATCTCTTCCGCGTCGTTGGCAGACTTCATCGACCGCCGCTTCCAGGACCTGCTGTTGGAGGATCTGTTGATCCCCTTCCTGCCGGTGTGCACTGACATCGACCTCGCGGTGCAGTCGAGCCTGCACGTCGGCCCCATCGGCTTCGGCGTGCGGGCCAGCGGGGCGCTGCCGGGGCCCTTCACCCCCGCCACGCTCGACCGGAGGGAGCGGGTGAGCTGGCGCACTGTCTCCGGGCGCCGACGGCAGCTTCCGGTTGCTCCGCAGGGAGGACCCTCGCAGGTCCGCCTGGTCGACGGTGGTGTGCTCAACAACCTCCCCGATGACACCTGCTACCTCGAAGGCGCCCAGGTGGTCGTCGCCTCCCAGGTGGTCCCCCCCCCCTCCAGCCGTGCCGAGGGCAGCGACCCCCGCGTCATCGCCCTCCAGGAGCGCCTGGGGCGTGGCTCCGGGCGCCTGGCGCGCTTCGCCCGTGAGCTGCACCCGGTGTTGCGGCTCGATGATCTCCTGCGAGCGGCGCTCCTCATGATGCACGAGCCGCCCGAGCGGGATGGACGGCGCGCAGACGCACGTTTCCAGGCGCATTGTCAGGGCTTCTTCGTGACGGACTGGGGGCGTGGGGAGGCGATCTGGCGCCAGCAGGAGTCGGGACCGGCTCGTGAGGCCCTACAGGCGGCCGTCGACGACGCGGCCCGGCGGTACTCGCAACTGGGAGGAGGACCAGCGCATGCGCAGCGCGGGGAAGAGCTTCTGGCCCAGCCATAGCGTAGGGGCAGGTCCCGCAGGGACTACAATGCCCCGCCCGGAGTGCAGCCATGACGACCCCCGCCGGCATCCAGCGCATCCTCGTCCCCGTGGACCTCGGCCCGGGCTCCGACCGCGTCTTCGCCCACGCGCTGAAGCTCGCGCTGTGCACCGGCGCCCGCCTCTCGGCGGTACATGTCGCCCTGGACCCGGACAAGCTTGCCCCCTGGACGCGCCTGCCTGGCGCCCTGGACCTGCTGCTTCGCTGGGGCGTGTTGCCCGCGGGGGCCACCGAGGCCGAGGTCGAGGCGCTGGGTCTGCATGTCGATCGGGACGCCCGGGTCGACGCCGACACGGAGCAGTCCATCGTCGGCGCCGTCATCGAGACCCTGCCCAACATCCTGGTCGTCGGCACCAGCGCGCGCACCGGCCTGGAGCGGCTGCGCCACGGCAGCGTAGCAGAGGCCGTCGCCCGCCGGTCGGGGGCGGTCACGCTCTTCCTGCCCCAGGCCGCGCCCGGGTTCGTGGACATGGACACCGGCAGCGCCGACATCCGCACGGTGATCTTCCCGGTGGGTGGCCCCGCCGGGGGCCTGCAGCACGCGGTCGACGTGCTCGGCGCCTTCCTGGACGTGCTGGACGTCTCCTCCACCCGCGTCGTGCTCGTCCACGTGGGCGACGAGTCCCAACCGGAGCTGGAGGTGGCCGCGCGCGAGGGCTGGCAGTGGAGCCTGGACCGTCGGCAGGGGGACGTGGTCGAGGGCGTGCTGGCCGCCGTCGAGCAACTCCGCCCCGAGCTGGTGGTCATGGCCACCCGCGGCCACGACAGCCTGCTGGACGCGCTGCGGGGGAGCAAGACCGAGCTGGTGCTGCGCCGGGCCGGATGCGCGGTGCTGGCGGTGCCCGTCGACTGAGCTTGGCTGGCGCGATCCCGCTGTCGCGGTCCTGCGGAGCATCTTGTCCGGCGGTCCGCGACGATCCGCACAGCGACGCACTCCTCGCCGATGGCACGCCTCGTGCTCAAGGAGAGGGTGACCCCCACGGAGGACCCCATGACCCCTCGCAGCCTCGTCGCTCTCTCGCTCATCGGCCTGCCCCTGCTCACCGCCTGCCCCGAGAAGGGCGGCGACGACACCGGCGGCGACAACGCCTGGATGCCCTACTGCGAGGCGACCGAGACCCCGCTGGCCTTCGACGAGGCCAGCCCCCTGGGCTTCTCGGGCGCCGACCTGACGGCCGCTATCGGCTCGACCGCCTCTGCGCCCCTGGCCTGGGTCGACCCCGTCGGCACCACGACCCTGGAGCTGAGCCTGGCCTGGTCCAGCGCCGTCACCTTCGTCGACCTGGAGGAGGCGACTCCCCCCGACGATGCTACCGCCATCGCCGACATCGCCGTCATCTGTGACGACTACCTGGTCGTCGGCGCGACCCTGGGCCTGACCAGCGCAGATGGGCTGCTGGCCGACAGCTTCGCCATCGACCTGTCGGCGACCGCGGCCAACGCCGGCAGCTTCGCTCTCGAGCTGGAGACGGCCGACTTCAGCCACCCCGAGATCTTCGCCGCCTTCGAGGACGCCACACCCGGCGAGGGCTCCTCGATCGACGACCAACACCCCCGCATGTCTGGCAGCTTCTCGGCGGGAGGAGGCAGCCAGGGCGAGCTGGCGTGGATCGCCGAGGGCAGCGGGGAAGGCACCGCCTGGCAGAGCCAGAGCCCGGTGGCGACCTGGGGCTCCGAAGCCGAGTAGGCGCCGCGCTGGTCGGCAGATTTTAACAAGGTCCATGCACAAGGGTGTACGAACTTGTTGCGTACCGCGTAGGGCGGGCTGCTCGCGGCGGGTACTCCGTCCCGGACACCCCATGCGCCTGCGCCTCGTCACCTCCCTGCGCCTCCCGCTGCCCTGACCGCCTGCGGGCCGGATGATCCCGCCGGCGCGACTCCGCCGACCGCACCGCCGACGACACCGGCCTGGTCGCCGCCGCGCTGGGCCGCTGAGACTACGAGAACCCCTTCTCCAGCGCCCCGGAGTGCAACGACTGCACGGGGGTGGGCTGGGACGTGGAGGCCGCCCGGACCGACTGCGCAGCCCCGGTGGTCGCCGCCGACCCAGGCCGGTTCGTGGGGGGGCAGGACTGCCCGCGCGACGCCGTCGTGGGTGAGTGCACCATCGGCGCCGGCACCGAGACCGAGACCGTCATCGTGGTGCCCGGTGAGGACCCCGCGGCCTGCGCCTCGGCCGAGCTGGTCTGCACCTGGCAGGCGATCTCCGGCGCGACCGAGGAAGGGCGACGCTTCGAGGACCAGGCCGACTGCGACGTCGTGGTGCAGCAGCGCCGCTACTGGGCGGCGCAGGCCGCCACGAGCACCTCGCCCACCGACCCTCGGCTGGTCGATTCCCAGTGGGTGGAGGAGTACACCGGGGTGACCGAGCAGGTGCAGGCCATGGCGTGCGTGTGTTGTCACAGCAGCGCGCTCGCGCCGGACGGGTCGGCGTCGGGCTGGAACCTGGAGGACGGGCCTATCTGGGTCGATGGCCTGGGCGACGACGGGCTGGCCGTGCTGGCCGCCTGGGTGGATCGGCGGCCCGCTGTTCGATCAGCTCATCTACCAGCCCGAGGCCTGCGGCGAGGGACAGGGCATCGGCGCCGACGGGACCGTGCGCTCGGACGCCACCGCGCCTGCCCTGGTGTCTGGACAGACCTACTTCCTGGTCGCCCTGCTCGATATCTACAAGCCGGCTATCCGCTGCCTGTTCACCGCGGGGGGCTGAGGGACGGGTCGCCCTGGCGAGAGCGTGGAGATGGGGGAACGACCAGTCGGGCCATGGAGTGCCTGCGCTGCGGGAACCGGAGCTGCCCCGGTCATCTCTGGCGTCGGACGGGCCCGACCGGGTGCGGTCGTGGCGGCGTGGTGTGGCGGAGAACTGGACGCCCCCAGCCACGGGCTTTCCTGCTGCCTGTCGCGAGCAGGCGGCCCACGGAGATGCGCTCGCCCTCGACCCCCAGCGCACCTGGTCCCCCGCGGAGCAGGGCCTGGGGACCGAGTCGGACCTGCTGTACCGCGCGCGCGCCTCGCTGGTGTGGATCACATGCCTGAGCAACCTCGGCGAATCGCTCCGGCGCTGCGTACCGAGCCCGCTCTCCGACTGTAGGGACATGGCATCGCAGCTTTCGGGACTGCCGCGCCGCGACTCCAGTTCCGGTGCGAGTGGGCGGATCTGGCCTGCTCGGGATCGGGCGGCGCGCCGGCCGAGCTGACTGTCACACGCAGGGTGATCGTTGCGACTCCCCCTGTGGTCTGTCCACCTCGGATCGCGCCGCGCACATCAGGTCGCTGCGGGCACAGCACGAGCGCAACTGGGGCCTCCTGTCCCACCAGATCCAGGAGATCCGGCAGACCATCGCCCTGCTGGAGGCTGTGCACGAGGTGGAGCAGCGCAGGTAGAGCTTGGGCCAACAGGAGGAGCTTTGGCGGGGCTTGCAGGAACATGGTTTCACCTCGGTGATCGCCGTCGCCGTCCCCGCGGAGCGAGGGGGCGCGACCTGGGCGCGGACGGGCATCGTGAAGGTCAGCATCGCCAGGGATGACGGCCCGGCGCGGGTCCGACAGGCTGTCACAGGCGCTGCCCGCCGCGGCGGTGCCCCTCCCCCCTCGCCTGCCCATGGTTGGCCACGTGGAGCGGGTGCTGAGCGTCACCCGTACCCAGGGCTGGACCCAGCAGATGGGCGGTCGAAGGACGGGGCGGACCGCGCGTGCGGAGCGGGCCGGCGCACCTGTCGACCTCGGCGCCACCTGGGCCGCCGCGCCCTCTGGCGACAGGCTGAAGCCCTTCCTGCGGGGGATGTGGCTGGAGCAGGTTGGCCAGGACGCCACAGACGAAACGCTCCGGCTCCTCGGCCCCTCAGCCCAAGGCAGCCTGTAGGCCCTTGGCACCGAGATCCTACGGGTTTCCGGCAGGATTGTGGAAGCCCGGTGGACTTCCCCGCGCCAGGGGCGCCCGCCGCTCGCCAGGCGGCGAGGTGGGGGAGCGCGCGTGTCGCGCGGTGTGGGGGCGGGTCCGCCACCCCTGCCGCCAAGAGCCGACGCGGGCCCGCCCGCCCGCCCGGCCCCCCGTCCGGTCGCGGGCGTGGGCCCGCCTGGGTCCCCTTTCAACGGCGTCCGTTCGGCTTTCGTTGGCTGGCTCAGGCGTCAGGGTCCCAGCCCGCTGCCCGCAGGCGCACGCGCAGGCGCTCATTGTCGGCCTGCTCCTGCTCCAACCGCGCCGCGTTCTCCGCGGCCTGCTCCTGTGCCTTCGCGGCCTGCTCCTGTGCCTTCGCGGCCTGCTCCTGTGCCTTCGCGGCCTGCTCCTGCGCCTGCGCGGCCTGCTCGTTCGCCTGCGCGGCCTGCTCCTGTGCCTTCGCGGCCTGCTCCTGCGCCTTCGCGGCCTGCTCCTTCGCCTTCGCGGCCTGCTCCTTCGCCTTCGCGGCCTGCTCCTGCGCCTGCGCAGTCTGTTCCTTCGCCTGCGCAGTCTGTTCCTTCGCCTGCGCAGTCTGTTCCTTCGCCTGCGCAGTCTGTTCCTTCGCCTGCGCGGCCTGCTCCTTCGCCTGCGCAGTCTGTTCCTTCGCCTGCGCGGCCTGCTCCTGCGCCTGCGCGGCCTGCTCCTGTGCCTTCGCGGCCTGCTCCTGCGCCTGCGCGGCCTGTTCCTTGGCCTTCGCCTCTTTCTCCTGGACCTGAGCGAGCTGCTCCTTCGCCTGCGCCAGGTCTTCCATCGCCTCCCTGCGGGAGCGCTCCAGGGTCGCCTGCAGGTGAAGGTAGTCCTCGCGGGCCTGGTAGCGGAGGCGGTCAGCGGTAGACTGCCGGATGTCGTCGAGCTTGTCCATGGCTCTCCTCAGCGCGGGGCTGTCGAGCGAGGGGGGCAGGGTCGTCCAGTTGCGAGCCTCCTTGAGAAAATAGACCCACCGCCCCTCCTCGTCCAGCGGCGCGGAGGGCTGGAAGCGGGGGAGCTGGATCAGGTGGATCTCGACGTGGTCGGTCAGGTGCATGCCCGCCTCGCGGTCCATCAGCCGGAAGCGGTGGTGGACCTTGGGCGACTCCGGGAAGAGCAGCGCGTCGAGGATCCAGATCGACAGGGTCGGGCGCAGCTCCTGGTAGTCGATGCCCTTGCCGAGCTGGTGGGCGTAGGTGCGCGCCCATGAGAACAAGGCGCGCTCGGGCAGGGCGGCGTGGTTCTGGAGCTGGACCTCGATCTGGTAGAGGCGACCGTGCTCATCGCGAGCCTTGACGTCGACGACGGTGAACTTGTCGTTGGCGTCGTCCTGGGGGTTGAAGGGGTTGAGGATCTCGACCTGTGCGATGGGGATGTCGAGGTGCAGGAAGCTGTTGATGAAGTCCAGCAAGATGTCCGTAGAGCCAGGGTCGCCCAGCACCTTCTTGAAGGCGAAGTCGACCAGGGGGTTGATGCGCATGAGGGACATGAACGGTCCGCTGCGCTGTCGAGGGCACCCGAGCCCACAGGACGCGGCCCCGGCGAGCGCTCCAACGACAGCCGGCCGGCGCGCTCGGGCGGGCCCCACGCACGGGGGATGCCAGCCGCAAGTGCCAGCCGATCCATGTGAGGGGCGACGGAGGGGTGCCGGCCCACCGGCAGGGTGCCTGATGGCCGGCAGGGGGGAGATCCCCTCGACGGCGAGACTGGACGACCAGGCTCCGGGTCTCTTTGAGCGCCCGCCTCAGGACGGCGGCGGCCGGGGAGCCACCAGGACACCGTCGCGGTCGACGTAGATCCAGTCGCCGGGGTGGACGGTGGCGCCGGGCAGGTCCAGGACCAGGTCCCGCAGGCCCTCTCCTCGACGGGTGCTCTTTCGGGGGCATGCTCCTACGGCGACCACGCCGAGCGGCAGGGTGGCCAGCACCGCGGCGTCGCGCACGGCGCCCCAGATGATCAGGCCGGTCCAGCCCTGGGCGACGGCTCGGGCGCCGAGCAGGTCGCCGAGCAGGGCGCAGCGCAGGCTGCCACCTCCGTCGACGACCAGCACCCGCCCCTGGCCGGGCTCGTCCAGGGCCTCGCGCACGCGGCTGTTGTCCTCGGGGCAGCGCAGGGTGACGGCCGGTCCGCAGAAGCGCTCGGTGCCGCCAAAGCCGCGCAGGGGAGCGGAGACGACCTGCGCGTCGGGCCAGGCGTCGCTCAGGTCGGCGGTGGTCCAGTCCGCGGGGGCCACGTTGGCAGGGCTCGGGTCGGAGGTCATCGGGCGCTCCAGGTGCTGGGCCCACCTTGGCACGATGTGGCCGAACCGTCGCCGTCCAGTGGCCAGCCTGTCGCGGCCTGCTGCGTGCGCCTCGGCTAAGCGGCCCCCCTGTCCAGGAGGTCCCCGTGCCCCGCACCATCCTCGTCGCTCCCACCGGCCACGGCGTCGGCCTGACGACCGTCTGCCTGGGCCTGATCCGCGCCTGCGAACACCTGGGCTTCCGGGTCGGCTTCCAGCGCCCCATCGCCCAGCCGCTGCCGGGCCCGGGCGGCTCCGCCGACCAGACCACGGCCATCGTGCAGAACGCCACCTCGGTCCGGCCCCCGCCCCCGCTCTCCGCCGAGGAGGCGGAGCGCTACCTCTCCGATGACCTGATGGACGAGCTGATGGAGCGGGTGGTCGAGCGCCACCAGCAGGCCGCCGAGGGTGCCGACGTGGTCATCGTCGAGGCCCTGTGGGCGGCCGAGCAGCAGCTCTACGCCAGCGCCGTGAACAAGGCGCTGGCGCGCACGCTGGACGCGGACGTGGTCCTGGTGGCGGCCCAGCGCGGGCGCGAGCAGGCCCACGTGGTGGAGGAGGTGGAGATCGCGGCCGGCGCCTACGGGGTGCCGGCGGTCAGCGGCGTCATCCTGAACATGGTGGATCCGGGCCCCGGAGAGGACCTGTCCGCCGCGGCCGTGCCCGCCACCGTCGCGATGGCCGAGCCTCCGGCCCTGTCGCGCGAGCTCCAGGCGGTCAAGCAGGCGCTGGCCGACCAGGGCCTGAACCTGGTGGGCGCCGTGCCGCTGCGGCGCGGGCTGCTGGCGCCGCGCGTGTGGGACCTGGCCCGCGGGCTGGGCGCCGAGGTGGTCTTCCCCGGCGCCATGCACGAGCGGCGGGTGCGCGACGTGATCGTCTGCGGCCGCACGGTGCCGGGGGTGCTCGACTCCTTCCAGCCGGGCACCCTGCTCATCGCGCCGTCGGAGCGCCACGACATCCTGCTGGCGGCCAGCCTGGCCAGCCTGACGGGCATCCACCTGGCCGGCCTGCTGATGACCCACGGCGACCCGCCGGACGAGCGGGTGATGCGCCTGTGCCGCCGCGCCTTCGCCGCGGGCCTGCCGCTGTTGCGGGTCAAGGAGAACAGCCTGCAGACGGCCAACCGGATCCTGTCGATGGACCGCAAGGTCCCGGTGGACGATCCCGAGCGGGCCGAGGAGGCGATGAACCACGTCGCCGGCCACCTGGACCCGGCCTGGCTGCGCAAGCTGGTCGGCACCCCGCGCGAGGCCCGGATCTCGCCGGCGGCCTTCCGCTTCCAGCTCCTGCGCCGCGCCCGGCAGGTGCACGCGCGCATCGTCCTGCCCGAGGGCGACGAGCCGCGCACGGTGGCGGCCGCGGCGATCTGCACCGAGCGCGGCCTGGCCCGCTGCGTGCTGCTGGCCCACCCCGACCGCGTGCGCCAGGTCGCCGCCGACCAGGGCATCACGCTGCCCGCGGGGCTGGAGATCCTGGACCCCGACGCCTGCCGCGAGCCCTACGTGACCGCCATGGTCGAGCTGCGCAAGCACCGCGGCCTGACCGAGAGCGCGGCGCGGGACCAGCTCCAGGACACCGTGGTCCTGGGCACGATGATGGTCCAGCTCGGCCACGCCGACGGGCTGGTGTCCGGCGCGGTGCACACCACGGCGAACACCATCCGCCCGGCCCTGCAGCTCATCCGCACCCGCCCGGGCTGCGACCTGGTCAGTTCCTGCTTCTTCATGCTGCTGCCCGACCAGGTCCTGGTCTTCGCCGACTGCGCGGTGAACCCCGACCCGACCGCCGAGCAGCTCGCCGACATCGCGCTGGCGACGGCGGACACGGCGGCGGCCTTCGGCGTGGAGCCGCGGGTGGCGATGATCAGCTACGCCACGGGCGCCTCGGCCGAGGGCGCCGAGGTGGAGAAGGTGGTGAAGGCCACGGCCCTGGCCCGGTCGCGGCGGCCCGACCTGCTCATCGACGGCCCCCTGCAGTACGACGCGGCCATCGTGCCCAGCGTGGGCGCGGCCAAGGCGCCGGGCTCGACGGTCGCCGGGCGGGCGCGGGTCTTCATCTTCCCCGACCTGAACACGGGGAACACGACCTACAAGGCGGTGCAGCGCTCGGCTGGCGTGGTGTCCATCGGCCCCGTGCTGCAGGGCCTGGCGCGGCCGGTCAACGACCTCTCCCGCGGCGCCCTGGTCGACGACATCGTCTTCACCATCGCGCTCACGGGCATCCAGGCGGCGGCCCTGCCGCCGGTGGGCAGGTAGGGCGCCGGCCGCGCGGCCGTGCTCAGGCCTTGCGCTCGCGGCGCAGGGCGACGGCCAGGGTGCCGACCCACATCAGCGACCAGGCGGCCAGGCCCCGGGCCGAGGCGCAGCCCCGGGGCGAGCTGTCCACCGCGGAGGCGTCGGCGGCCTGCTCGTCGTCGGCGGGCAGCAGCGGCTCGGCCGCGCAGCCCAGGTCCGACATCACGGTCTGGTAGCCGTCGGCGTCCTCCTGGATGGCGGCGAAGCAGCCGCCCCAGTCGAGCACCCGGTCGAAGGACAGCGTCAGGTCCAGGGCCGCGCCGTCCTCGGGCACGCGGTAGGCCTGCACGTAGTGCCAGGTGTCGCCCTCGCTCTTCATCCGGTACAGGTGCAGCACGCTGCGGCCGCTGGGGTCGGCCTCGGACGGCGTCAGCGTCAGCTCGAAGGTGCGCATCTCGCCGTAGTCACAGCTCGTGGCGCCCAGCCCCTCCTCGTCGGTCGCGGACCGGACGGTGACGCCGGGCTCGCCCTGCACGGGGGTGGCCGGCTCCTCGCCCACCGTGACGCTGATCTCCTTCTGCGCGGCGCCGGTGCCCAGGTCGGAGACCTGCAGGACGTAGCGCTCGCCGGGGGTCAGGGCCTCGGCCGGCTGCAGGGTGTAGAGGTAGCGGGTCTCGTAGGCGGTCTCGCCCGGGTGCTCGGCGATCTCCACGGTGGCGGGGATCTGCTCGTCGCGGTGGGTGAGGGTGACGGCGAAGCTGGAGGCCGGCGAGGTGCCGCCGCCGACCAGCACGCGGAAGACGGCGTCGGCGGTGGCCGGGTACTCGGCGGTCGCGGGCTGGGTCCAGATGACGGTGCTGTCCCCACCACAGTCTTCGGCGCGAGCGGGAGAGGTCAGGACCAGGGCGACCAGCGCGGCGAGGGAGGGCGACATGGGTGCTCCGAGGGTGCGAGGCCACTATGGCCAGGGTTCGTGACGGACGGGTGTCGCGATGGGTGAGAGGCTGTCTCGGGTTGTCAGCGGGGCCGCGGGATAGCCGGGGCCGATGCTTCACACCGACGACGTGGACGGGATCGCCCCGACCGATCACGGGCCCTGGTGGCAGAGCCCCTCCCTGCGCGCCGGGGCGGGGGGGCTGACGCTGGACGGCGTGGACCTGGTGGCCCTGGCCCGCGCGCAGGGCACGCCGTTGTTCGCCTCCAGCGCGCCCACCATCCGGCGGCAGCTCGGCCTGCTCGACGCCGCGCTTCGGGCCGCCGGCGTGGAGCCACGCATCCAGTACGCGATGAAGGCCAACCGCAGCCCGGGCGTGCTCGCGACGGTGCGGGGGGTGCCCGGGGTGGGGGTGGACACCTGCTCGCCGGCCGAGGTGGAGCTGGCGCTGCACAGCGGCTTCTCGCCCGAGCGGGTCAGCTTCAACGCCGGGATGCTCTCCGACGGCGATCTGGACCGGGTCGCGGCCGCGGGCGTGCCCTGCATCCTGGACAGCTTCTCCTCGCTGCGCCGCTACGGGGCGCGGGTGCCGGCGGGCACCCCGGTGGGCCTGCGCTTCGACCCGCAGGTGCAGGTCGGCTACCGGGCGCGCCAGCACCTGGCCTACGGGGGCGCCAAGTTCGGCTTCGAGCCCCAGGCGCTGCCCGACGCGCTGGCCGCGGCGCGGGCGACGGGGCTGGAGGTGCAGGGCCTGCACGTGCACCTGGGCTGGGGCCTGGGGCAGGACGCGGCGCCCGCGGTGGACGAGGCCTACGCGCGGCTGGCCGGGCTGGCGCGGCAGGTGCCCGGGCTGCGCTGGGTCAACGTCGGCGGCGGCCTGGGCGCGCGCTTCTGCGAGCGGGATCGGCCGCTGTCGCTGGAGCGCTGGTCGCAGGCCGTCCGCACGCACCTGGCCCCCCTGGGCCTGCCGGTGGCCTGCGAGCCGGGCACGGTGGTCGCCGCCCCGGCGGGGGTGCTGCTGGTGACGGTGAACACGGTGGAGCGGCGGCGCGGCCTGACCTGGGTGGGGGTCGACGCCGGCCACCCGCTGAACCCCTGCCCGGCGCTGTACGGCATCCCGATCACCGTGGTCGCGGCGGAGCGGCCGCTGGCGCCGACCGAGGGCGACTTCGCGGTGGTCGGCCACGTCAACGAGGCGGGTGATGTGTGGGACGCCCGGGCGGCGCTGCCCCTGCCCCGCGAGGGCGAGGTGCTGGCCCTGCTGCCGGCGGGGGCCTACACGACCAGCATGGCCAGCCGGCACTGCTTGCGGGGGGACTTCCGCGAGGTGCTGGTGGGCTAGCCTGCGCCGCCTCAGTCGCCCTCGATGTAGCCCAGCACCCGCAGCGACTCGAGCTGGGCGGCGGTCGCGTCCTCGGTGGGCTGCTGGGCGGCCAGGGCGCCGGCCTCGGTGAGCAGGGGCAGGATGACGGTGCCGGGGGCCGCGGTCAGGCGCCCGCCCCCGGGAAGGGGGTGCGGGCCGGGGGTGAGGGCGACGGCGCCGCCGTCCTGCGCCAGCGTCAGGGGCGCGGTCGGCCCGATCAGGGCGAGGGTCCCCGTGCCGCGCGGGCCGGGCCGCACCTGCACCTGCAAGCCGTCCGCGGAGAGCTGCACCGTCGCGACCTGGTCGGCGGTCACGGCGGGCGCCTCGCCCCACTCCAGGTTGGCGCGGCGGGGCAGGGCGGCCTCGGGGTCGACGACGAAGGCGTGGCGGGCGGGCGAGGGCAGGGTCAGGGTGAAGGGCGCGCGCGCGCCGTCCAGGTGCAGCCGCCAGCCCGGCCCGACCGGCCAGCCGGTGGCCTGGGAGAGCGCCCGGGCCCAGGGGGTGGGGTCGAAGCCCGGGGCCTGGGCGAGGTCCCGCCGCTCGCCGGGGTCGGCCACCAGGTCGTAGAGCTGCTGCTCGCCCGTGGCGGTGACCAGCACGTACTTGTGCAGGGCGCCCCGCGCGTCGGGGGCCACCACGGCCCAGCGCTCCGTGTCGAACATCAGGTAGCCCAGGTGCAGGGGGCGGGCGTCCAGCGCCTGGGCGACCGCCGCGCCGCGGGCCTGCTCGCCGGGGTCGACCAGCGGCCACAGGCTCTGGCCGTCCACCTGGGGCTGCTCGGCCGCGGGCACCCCGGCGGCCTCGTACAGGGTGGGGGCCAGGTCGGCCAGCGAGGCGGGCTGGGGCAGGCGCAGGCCGCCCTGCCGCCCGCCGGGGGGGCGCACCCACAGCAGGGAGCGGGTCAGCTCGTCGTACAGGCTGTGGTTGTGCTCGAAGGCGCCGTGGTCCCACAGCTCCTCGCCGTGGTCGGTGTGCACCACCAGCAGGGTGCGGCCGGGCAGGGCGTCCAGCGCCGCCAGCAGGCGTCCCACCTGCGCGTCGGTGAAGGCCACCTCGCCGGCGTAGCGGCCGGCGATGAAGCGGCGCTCGGCCTCGCTGAGCCCGCCCTGCTCCTGCCACTCCTGGACCATCCAGCGGTTGAAGCGGTCGGGCACGTCGCCCCGGTCGGCCAGGTCGACGTAGCGGTCGGTGTAGGGGGCCGGCGCCAGGTAGAAGGTGTGCGGGTCCATCAGGTGCAGGAAGAGCAGGGCGTCCTGGTCGCGGTTGTTCTCCAGCCAGGCGATGGCGCGGTCGACCTGGGTGTCGGCGGTGGCGCCGTCGTCGTAGCTCCACAGGTCGTAGCCGTCGGAGAAGCCCAGGCGCGGGGCGAGGTGCACGTTGGCGACGATGCCGGCGGTGGCGAAGCCGTGGTCGCCCAGCACGCGGCCCATGCTGGGGGTGGCCAGCGCCTGCAGCGGCCAGCGGCCGGTGGTCGAGGTGCGGAAGCTGGGCCGGGTGCGCGGGGCGGGCGCCCAGGCCCGCTCGAAGACCACGGCCTGCGCGGCGACCGCGTCCAGGTGCGGCGTCAGGCCCCGGGTCTCGCCGTGGGCGCCGGTGTGGTCGGCGCGCAGCGTGTCGATGCCGAGCACCACGATGCGGGCCGGGTCGGGCGAGGGGGGAGGCGTGGCCAGCAGGCGCGGAGCGCCCACGCACAGGTAGTCGCGCACCGGGTCGCCCAGCGGGTCGGAGGAGAGCAGCAGCGTCACCTCCTGGCCGGCCCAGGCGCCCAGGTCGAAGCGCGCGGGGGCCCAGGCCTCGCCGGCGTGGACCTCGACCCGGCCCAGGGGCTGCCCCTCGACGGCGACCTCCAGCGCGGCGGTGGCGGTGGCCTCGCCCTCGCCGGGGGTGGCCAGGGCCAGGTCCATCACCAGGCTGCCGCCCTCGGCGGGTACCGGCAGGCGCAGCTCGGCCCGCGAAGGTGCCGGCAGGTACAGGCAGGGCCGGGTGACGCGGCCGACCGACAGGCTGCGGCGGGCGAAGGACAGCGGGTCCTGCCCCGACAGGTCCAGGTTCCAGGCCGCCTCGCGCGCGGCGGCGCCGGCGGACTCCAGCACCGGGGGCTCCGGCCAGCGGCCGGGGTCCAGGCGGCTGGCCAGGTAGATCCGGCCCTCCCACAGCATCCAGCGCTGGGCCAGCGACGGGTCCTCGCTGATGCGCGTGTCGTAGCGCAGGGCCCGCCCGCCCGCGGACAGGGACAGGTGCTCGGGCATGGCCGGGTGGCGGCCGGGCAGGTCGACCGGCGAGGCCCGCTCCCAGACCTTGCCCGCCGACCAGGGCGCCGGGGTCCAGCCGCGGTCGAGCCGGTGGAGGGCCGGCGCGGCGGCGTCGGCCGGCAGGTTGGTCGCGCTGAGCTGCAGGCCCTCGGCCCGCACGCGGTCCAGCAGGCGCAGCATCCTCTGGCCACGCCCGGGCGAGAGATCGACGTCGGCCGGCGGCGGCGCGGGCGCGGGTGGCCGCTGGCAGGCGAGCAGGGACGAGAGCAGGGCCGACAGCATCGCGGCCGAGCTAACCCGCGCGACCCGGACCCCCGGTGCTCAGATCGGGTCGAGCGCCCACGCCGGCAGGTCCAGCAGCTCGTCCAGGGTCGCGTCGGCGGCGGCGGGCTGGAGCGACCGGGTGTCGAGGTCGCAGGTCAGCTCCTCGCACGGAGCCTCGGGGCCCGGCGCGACCTGGGCCTCGTCGGTGACCTCGTCCTCCGGCAGCAGCCACGGCTCCTCCTCGTCGTCCTCCTGCTCGGCCGCGTCGGACCACAGGCTGGCCACGCCGCGGCTGCCGGAGCTCTGCTCCTCGGGGGGCGCCGGGGGCGTGAAGGCGCCGGTGGGCTCCTCGTCGAGGCGGCGGGGGGCGGGGGCGGGCGTGCAGGCGCTCGCGAGGTCGTGGCTGAGGTCCCAGGTGTGCACGGAGGCTCCGGCGAGGACCGCGGGGGTCGGCGCACTGCCAACCTGCCACTGGAGGAGATGGGGCGGCGGTTACTTCCTGTCGCGAACGGTGAGGGTAGGGACCGGGCGTGGAGGTCCCTTGCCCCCTCGCCTGACCGATGAAGAGCGTCGCCTGGGACTGGACGATCTGCCGCTCTGGCGGGTGCTGGACGAGCGGGAGGCCATCGCGCGCAGCTTCCGCTTCGCCAGTTTCAACCAGGCCTTCGGCTTCATGGCCCGCGTGGCGCTGCTCGCCGAGAAGCTCGACCACCACCCGGAGTGGACCAACGTCTACGACCGGGTCGACGTCGTGCTGACCACCCACGACGCCGGCGGGCTGACCAGCCTGGACCTGCGGCTGGCGCGGGCGATGGACCGGATCGCCGGCCAGCACCAGGGCTGAGCCGGCGCGGGGGGCGCCCTCAGTCCTCGGGCGTCAGGTCCTGGCAGACGTCGCCGCAGAAGTTGAGGATCTCGCCCGTCGCGAAGAAGTGGGCGATCTGGTCCTGGCCGGCGTCCTCGCGCCGCGGCCACTCGTGGGGATCGTCGCCCTCGGGCGGCACGTTGATCGTGGGCTCGGCCAGGCCGTAGTCCCACTCGACCAGGGCCGAGCCGTCCTGCACCGTGGTGGCCGTGGGCAGGCCCCAGACCTGGCGTGCAGCCGGGTCGACCAGCGAGGCGCCGATGGCGCGGGCGTGGATGTGCGCGCCCAGCGTCGTGACCTGCTTGTCGCCGATGGCCACCTGCAGCAGCAGGTCCTTCTCGGGCGTGTCCGGCAGCGGGTCGGCGGTGGTCACGGTGGCGTAGCCGCTGGTCTCGCCGCTGTCCCACAGGGCCTGCATCAGGCCCAGCCACAGCGTCACCTGGGCGGGGTCGTCGAACATGGTCTTGAAGATGATGAAGAAGCTCTCGAAGTCCGCAGAGCGGTGCAGCAGCAGCGAGTAGGGGCTGCCGCCGACGCCCAGCGCCGCCCGCTCGATGTCCTGGGACAAGGCGACCAGGGCCCCGCCCATGATCGCGCCCTGCGAATTGCCGTAGTAGTAGCGGGTGTCCGGGTCGACGACGTTGACGCTCTCGCCCGTCTCGGGGTGGACGAAGGTCAGGTTCGGATCGGTCGTCATCGGCCCGGTCATCAGCCGCATGGCGCAGAGCTGCTCGACGAAGCCCTGCTGGCTGCGCTCGGGGATCATGGCGAAGCGGTCGATCTCCTGGACCAGCATCAGCGAGATCGCGCCGATGTCCTCGTCCTTCATGCCGGTCCAGTCGACGGCGAAGAGCAGCCAGCCGTAGTCGTTGGCCATCTCCGCCAGGTAGCCGGCGTGCACCTCGTCCTGTCCGCCGAGCAGCCCGTGGCCGTACTGCACCAGGGGCAGGGGGCGCGGGTCCTCGACCGCGGTCATCGGCACGACCACGGTGAAGGGCACCGTCGTGTCGCCCTGGTAGTCGGGCATCTGCTGGCCGTAGAGGGTGGTGGCGCCGCGGGAGAGGAAGGCGCCCGGCTCGTCGATGTCGGTGTAGCGGGGCACGGTCATCGTGCCCTTGATCCGGTAGGCCGTGTCGCCCTTCTCGGAGCGCAGGTCCTGGACCTCGGTCACCTGGTAGGCGGGGCCGTCGCCGATGCGGGCGAGCGCGTCGTCGCGCATCCAGACGGCCTTGTGCGTGGTGCCCTCGCGGCTGGCGACCACGAAGTCCCAGGCGAGCTGCGTGTCCTGCACCTGCCAGCCCTGGGCCTGCAGGGCGGGGAAGACGAGGCTGTCGTAGAGCTCGCGGCGGCCTTCGACGTCGTAGGAGTTGTCGACCGCGGCCAGCGAGGTGCCGTCGCGCAGGTCGGCGTAGGCGTCCGAGGCGGGGATCGGGGCGCCCGCGCCGTCGACCAGGCCACGGAGGCCCACGACGTAGCGGTGGCCCCAGGCCAGCGGCACGACCGGCCGGATCATCAGCAGGCGGCGGTCGTCGTCGTCCTGGCTCATGTCCAGCTCCACGAAGTGCGGCACCCGCTGCCCGGTCTCCACGTCGACGACGATGGTCGGGCTGTCGTCGGAGAGCGACCGGTCGATGTCGGTCAGGCTGGCCAGGCCGTCCAGCGAGACGCCGGGGAAGTGGGCGTAGATGGGGGTCATGGGCGACCAGCCGTCCCGCTCGTTCCAGGAGTCGGGCGAGGGCTGCACGTCGTCGACGTTGCGTGGCAGGGTGGTCGGCCCCAGGGCGATGCGCCAGCCGCTCGGCGTCTCGGCGTCGGGCCGCATGTGGAAGGTCGAGGGGAAGGGCAGCCCGCACAGGGTGGGCGCGATGGGGTCGCAGTCGGAGAAGCTGGTCGAGCCGTCGCCGCCGTCGCCGCCTGTGCCGGTGTCGTCGGCGGCGTCGGGCGTGCAGGACAGGAGCAGGGAGAGGAGGGCGAGGGCCGTCACGCGGGCTCCGGGCCCGGCGGACCGGGCGGCGGGGGGAGGGGTTCGCGGCAGGTTAGCGCCTTTTCGGGCGATCAGGGCGCGGCGGTGGCCAGGCTGGTGGCGGCGCGCTCGTCGGGCATGGGGCCCAGGGTCCAGGACAGGCTGAAGGCCTGGGGCAGGGCGGCGATCCACAGCCCTCCCTCCACCAGGGGCAGACCCACCCGCACCTGCAGGCGCTGGAAGGAGGCCTGGTAGGAGATGCTGCTGAGGACCGAGAGCTGGTCCTGCAGGGGCACGGTCAGGCGGGCCGACGGGCCGATCTCGGCGGTGACGCTGTTGTCGTCGCCGCTCTCGGTGCGGTAGCCGCCCTGGATCGAGCCCGTGAGCAGCAGGAAGGTGGTCGTGCGCAGCACCAGGCTGTCGCGGCGGTTGATGTGCACGTCCGCGTCCAGGTGGCTCTGGGTGAGCACGACATGGGCGCCCGCGTAGATGTCCGAGCTGTCGTCGATGTCCTGGAGCACGTCGAGCAGCGCCGGGTCCAGCGAGACGCCCGTGGCGGTGGCGATGCCCTGGGCGAGCTGCTCGGTCGTGTACTCGCCGCTGGCGTCCAGGATGTTCCAGGTGCCGCCCAGGTGCAGGCTGACACGCTTGCCTGGCAGCGCGCTGGCGGTGAAGCCGACGGGCACCAGGGTCGCCTTGCCCTGGGGGATGTCGCTGAGCCGCTCCAGGTCGAGCCAGGTGGCGCCCGCGCGCAGGCCCAGGTCCAGGTAGCGCGTGCGGATCGCGGTGATCTCGGTGCTGGCGTTGGGCAGGCCCAGGATCCACAGCGCGGCGTTGGTCGACAGGTCGGCGTTGTCCAGCACGCCCCAGGTCTGCTTGAACAGCCCCAGGCGGACGTGGCCCTTGCCGACGGTCCAGGCGGTGCCGTCGGTGCGTACCTTGGGCTGGATGGGCAGGTCGATCCAGCGCTGGCCGGGGGCGCGAGCGCCCTCGACCCGCTCCCAGCCGGCCGGGGGCTGGGAGGGTGCGGGCGGCGTGTCCTGGGCCCGCACGGGGGCGGTCCAGAGGGCGAGGGCGAGCGTGGGCGCGGCGGCGTGGGGACGCATGGCCGGGGAGCATGCCCCAGGCGGGGGGATCAGGCATGGACCAGCGCGCCGCCGGCAGGGCCGCCCCGCACGAGCTGGAAGCGCCCCCGCCCGCAGGCCTGCAGGCGCAGGTCGGGGCGCAGGTGGGGATCGGGCGCCTCGGTCAGCAGGATCACCGCGCAGCCGCCCGCCTCGGCGGCCTGCTGCAGGCGGCGGGCGCCGCGGCCCAGGCCCGGGGGATCCAGCACGATCACCAGCGGCAGGGCGGCGGACCGGGCGAGCTGCTCCGCCGCCCACAGGGCCCGGCCGCCGGCCCGCACCACCAGCAGCAGCTCCAGCGGCAGGTCGGGCAGCCCCGGCGGGTACAGCCAGCCCAGCGCGTCCACCACTGCGACCGGGCGCCCGCGCGCGGCGACGGCGCGCATGGCGGGCAGCACCAGCGACAGGCGGCCGGTGCCCGGGCGGCCGACCACCTCGCTCAGGCCGGGGCTGGCCCAGCCCCCGGCGGCCGCGTCCAGCGTCTCCAGGCCCGAGGGCAGGCCCGTGCGCGCCGGGCGGGGGGGCGCCACCTGGGCGAGGTGGGCGCGCAGCGCGGCCACGCGCTCCTGTCGGCTGGGGGGGAGGGGAGCGGCGGGATCCGCGGCGGGGAGGGTCATGCACTGAACATACGTCCAGTGTCTCGTCCTGGCGAGGTCAGATTCTGTCCGGGCCCGGGGCGCTGTCCAGGGCTTCCCGGCCTTCTCCCTGTCCCACGCCGCGACGGCGGACCGCTGGCGCGTCGCAGCGTGAGGCGGTAACGTCCCCATCCCCGGTCCCGGGGTCTGGAGGACGTGATGGCAAGCTGGGAGGTCCGGACCCGTTCGCGCGCGGTCCAGGTGGAAGGTGCGAACTGGCTGCTGGCGGTCGGCGTCGCCCTGCCGGCGTTGGACCTCGACGCCACCGTGCTCTCCCGCCTGGTCTGCGACGTCCAGGCCGACGGCGTCGTGCGCATCCTCGACCCGGTCTCCCGCACCCCGCTGCTGGTCCGGCGGCTGCCCGACGAGGTGACCGCCGACGGCGCCCGCCGGGTCGTGCCGGTCGGGGTGGTCGCCACCGGCGGCGTGGTGGAGGACGACTCCACCGAGATCCCGGCGCACGAGCTGACCGGTGACCCGGGCTCCACCGACGAGGTCGACCTCACGGCCCCGCCGCCGCCCCCGCTGCACCTGAGCACCCCGCCCGCGCCGCCCCCGCCCACGCTGGCACCGTCCAGCCCGACGCCGGCCGCGCCGGTGGCCGCCACCCGCGCGGACCCGACCCAGGTCCCCCAACCGGCCGCCGCCCCGCCCCCGCCGGTCGTGCAGGCGATCGTGCCCGACGTGCCCCGCACCCCCGCGGCGCGCTTCTCCGCCGCCGACATCG
The DNA here is from genome assembly GCA_023150805.1 of Myxococcota bacterium. Taxonomy (GTDB): domain Bacteria; phylum Myxococcota_A; class UBA796; order UBA796; family UBA2385; genus UBA2385. Next base: position 21,631 of record JAKLKF010000033.1, read on the forward strand.
CCACCCTCGACGACATCGAGATCCCCGACTCGCTGCGGCAGGCCCCCCTGGGGGGGCCCGCCCTGCCTCCGGTGGACCTGGCCGAGCAGCTCTTCGTCCGCAGCATGGACATCAACGACGCCCTGGACATCGAGCAGGCCGCGCAGACGACCCTGGCCCTGCTCCGGACCTTCGTGCCGGCCGAGGCCGGCAGCGTGCTCTACGCGGGCATCAACGACACCTCGCTGCGCTTCCTGGCCGCCGACGGGCCCTCCGCCGACGAGGTGCGGGGGATCACGGTGCCGCTGGGCCACGGCATCGCCGGCTTCTGCTTCGACACGGGCGCCGCGCTGATCATCCGCAACGCAGGCCAGGATCCGCGCCACCTGCACGACGTCGACCAGCAGACCGGCTACCACACCGGCGACATGCTCTCGGTCGCCGTGCGTGACGGGGACGGGGGCATCCACGGCTGCCTCCAGCTCCTCAACCCGCCGCGCGGCTTCGCCGAGTGGCACCTGGAGGCGGCAAACACGCTGGCCGCCACGCTGGCCGACTTCATCCGCAGCCGCGCCTGAGAGGCGGCTCTCCCGGGGGCGATCGCCGGGGGCCGGCGGGGCGCCGCAGCAGCAGCCAGCCGGGCGCCAGCAGCACCAGGCCGGCCCCTCGTCCCGCGCAGCAGCCGACGGGCGCGTCCGGAGCGGCCCGCGCCTGCCCCGTCTCGCCCGCCTCGCCCGTGTCGCCCGTCTTGCCGGTGTCGTCGACCGTCGGCGCGTCGAAGCCCGCCTCGGGCGCCGCCACGTCCCACAGGGGCTCGCACAGCCGCGCGACGTCGCTGTCGGCCGGGCAGGCCAGGGGGCCGCGGACCTGGCCGTAGGACACCACCGGGGTCCAGGACCAGGTCGCGCTGTCGCCCTCGGCCAGCGGCGCGCGCACCAGGGCGGCGCCGTCGGCCTGGTCGTCCGCGCACAGCAGGCGCGTGTCCCCCCGCGTGCGCAGGCAGCCCGGCGCCGGCCCGGCCACCGCGGGGCCCCAGGACTCGCCGCCGTCCAGGCTGGTCCGCAGGCCCACCTCTCGCCCGCCGACGTGCAGCGTGCCCGCCGCCGGGCCGGCGTCGAAGGCCGTGATCGCGCCGCCCATCGCCAGCGCCTCCACCAGCGCGCCGTCCGGGTCCAGGCGGGCCAGGCGATCCTGGTCCAGCCCGGCCAGCCGGACCCAGGCCGCGCCGTCGGCGACGCCGAGGATGGCGACGCCGTAGACGTCCTCGGGCGGGATGGGGTGGGCGGACCAGGCCGCGCCGTCGGCGGAGATCCACGCCGTCGGCTGCGTGCCGACCCAGCCGACCACGAACAGCGGCAGGCCACCCTCGCCCTGCCCGAAGCCGCGCAGGGTGGCGCCCGGCTCGAAGCCGGGGACCGGCGCGAAGGTGGCGCCCAGGTCCTCGCTGCGCCAGAGCGCGTGGTCCTGGTCGCCGGACGCCGTCGTGACCCACAGGCGCGAGGCCACGGCCACGTCGCCCTGCACGCTGGTCACGAACAGCCCGTCCAGCGCCCCGCCGCCCACCAGGGGCCAGTCACAGCCGTCCTCGCTGGCCTGCAGGCCCCCCACGCTGCCCAGGAACCAGCGCCCCTGCACCTGGGCCTGGGCGGAGAAGCCCTGGGGGCCGGTGACCTCCTCGCAGATCCAGGCCCAGTCCTCCCCCTCGCCGGGCACCAGCAGGCCGTAGTTGGTGGCCAGGTCGGGGGCGCCGTCCGTTCGGCCCTCTCCGACGTCGATGCTGTCGTGGGGGCCGCCGTGGGCGCCCGCGGCCAGCGGCAGCAGCAGCAGCAGCAGCCCCGCCGCGACGCGGCGCGACGGCGCGGGGGCCTCAGGCCTCGGGCACCGGCGGCGCGTGGATGCGGCTGCGCTCGTGCGCGATGGCGTCATGGACGGTCTTGCGGTCCTTGTGGGCGCGCTCGTGCCGCGAGATGCGCTCGAGATCGAGCAGGTGCAGGCCCCGGACCGCGGCGGCGGCGGTGCGGGCGTTCATCTCGTCATAGCCGGCCACCGGCAGGGCCGTCGCCTGCTGCAGGCCCCGGTCGACCGCGCGCAGCAGGGGGCGGGTCAGGGCCGCCGGCGGCGCGCTTCGCTCGGCCGCGAGCACGTCGTGGGCGCGCTCCAGGCCGTGGGTGGACCAGGACCACAGGGCCACGCGGCCCTCCTCGCCCTTCACGCGCAGGTCGTGGCGCGCGCGGGCCAGGCGGCGGCGCTGCTCCTCGGGCAGGCGATGCAGGAGCTTCTCGAGCATGGGACCTCCACTCTGGCGGAATGAACCGCTGTTCAGTCGTGCCGGAGGCATAGGCACTGCTCTTGCGGCGTCAAGGCGACGTGATGTACCAGGACAGGCCGTCCGCGCGCCCCGTCGGCGGGCCCCAGGCCTGGCGGGCCCGCGCCTCCAGCGACTGGCGCTCGGGGATGGCGGGCAGGTCGACGACGACGAAGCGGAAGCCTGCGGCCGCGAGCTGGTCGAGGGAGGGCAGCGCGGCCCGCGGCGTGGCGAGGGAGGCCGACCAGGCCTGGGCGAGCAGCGGGTCGGCGGGGGGCTCGGTCCAGGACCGCGGCAGGTCGGACACCGCCCGGCGGTGCAGGACTCGTCCGGCCAGGCGGACCGGGTGGTTGGGGCGGAGCTGGGGGCTGTGCATCGGCAGGTGGAGGATCGCGCCCGGGACGGGGTCGGCGGCCAGCGCCGCCCAGGCCCCCGTGGGCAGCGCGACGGTGGGCCAGGGCAGGCCCGCCGCCGACACGGTCCGCAGGGCGTCGAGGGGGCCGAGGACGCAGACCAGCGCTGCACCTGCGGGCGCGAGCCCCGCCCGCGTCGGCGCGCCGGCGGCGAGCATCAGCCCCAGGCCCAGGTGGGCCAGCACCATGGCCCGGTAGTACTGCCCGCCGTGCGCCAGGGGCAGGTCCAGCCATCGCAGCGCCTGGGCCGGCAGGACCAGCTCCCGCCCGCCCAGCAGCACGGGCCCCTCGCCCCACGCCAGGCGCGGGCCCATGGCCAGCAGCAGGCCCAGCAGCACGAGCGGCGCGGCGCGGCGCCGCTGCCCGCCCAGGCCCAGCGCGCCGGCCAGCAGGACCAGCCCCAGGTAGGGCTGGTGCAGGACATTGGCCTTGACCTGGACCTGGACCTGCCCGGTCAGCACGGCGTCCAGCGCGGCCACGGGCAGCGGCCGCACCCACAGGGGTGGCCAGCCCTGGCCTTCGAAGGAGGGTCGGTAGAGGGTCCCCTCGGGGTCGAAGGTCCCCAGCTCCAGCCAGGCGCCCGCCAAGGCCAGGCCGACCGCCCCCAGCGCCAGGGGGGCCAGGGTCGGCACCGGCCGGGCGCCCTCGCGCCAGCGCAGCCCGGCGACCCACGGGGCCGCGAGGCCGGCCAGCATCGCCAGGTAGGGGCTGGTCAGCGCCGCCAGCGCCCACAGGGCGGGCAGCAGCGGCCAGGTGCGCGGGCGGGTGGTCGCCTCCCAGGTGGCCAGCAGCAGCAGCGGCAGGAGCCAGGTCTGGGTGTTCTCGACCTGGCCGGAGAGGGCGGCGCCCAGCGTCACGGGCGAGAGGGCGAAGAGCAGCCCGCCGGCCACCTGCAGCGCCGGGTGGCCGCCGGGCAGCACGCGGCGGGCGAGCAGGACCAGCCCCGCGCCGCCCAGGGACGGGCCCACCAGGCTGGCCAGGTGCACGACGGCCAGCGGCGTCCACAGCGGGCGCAGCAGGGCCGCCGCGCCCAGGAAGGCCCAGCCGACGTAGCGGGCCCGCCGCAGCCCGGGGAAGCCCGCCTGGTCGGTGGGATCGGCGGCGCCAGCGCCCCACAGGGCGTCGGAGACCACATCGGCGGCCCAGGCGTGGCCGCCGGTGAAGGGGTTGTCCAGCAGCCGCCCGGCCGGGTCCGACAGCCAGCCCCACCAGGCGGGGAGCTGGGCGACCAGGGCCAGCCCGAGGGTCACCAGCGCGAGGCCGGCTCCCGCGGGGCGGCGGGGCATCAGGTGTTGATGCCTTCCATGTCGGTGCCGGAGACCTGGCCGCGACCCTTGGTGGCGGCCTGCTCACCCATGACGGTCAGCCACATGGAGGCCAGCAGCTGCCCGACGCCGGGGAGCAGGCCCACGAAGGCCAGGCACACCGCGAAGCAGCCGAGGCAGAGCAGGACGTTGAGGATGATCCAGGTCGGTTCCATCGGGGCTCCCTTCCGCGTGGCGATGCTATGCCGGGCGCCGGGCGGCGGCCAGCGGCGGGCGCCTCCTCGCGCCCGGGGCCGGCCGATTAGGGGGCCGGCCATGCCCCACGTCAACGTCCGCGACCTGCCGCGCATCCGCGAGATCGGCGCCGTGCTCGCCCGGCACGGCTTCGGCCAGGCCGCGCGCCTGGCGGGGCTGGACGTCGAGGGCGCCTCGCTGGGGGATCGCCTGCCCTTCGGCCGGCGGCTGCGGATGGTGCTCTCCGACCTGGGCCCCACCTTCGTCAAGGTCGGCCAGATCCTCAGCGTGCGCCCCGACATCGTGCCCGTCGAGGTGATGGAGGAGCTGGCGACCCTGCAGGACCACGTGCCGCCCGCCCCCTTCGACGAGGTGCGGCAGGTGCTGGAGGAGGAGCTCGGCGGCCCCCTGGAGGAGCGCTTCCAGCTCTTCGAGGAGCGGCCCATCGCCAGCGCCTCCATCGCCCAGGTCCACCGCGCGATCCTGCACGACGGCACCGAGGTCGCCGTCAAGGTGCAGCGGCCCGGCATCGAGGGCCGCATCCGCTCGGACCTCCACATCCTCTACAGCCTGGCCCACCTGCTGACCGGCCGCCTGGACCTGCCCGGCCTGTACACGCCCGTCGGCATCGTCCGGGAGTTCGACGCCGCGCTGACCCAGGAGCTCGACTTCCTGCAGGAGGGGCGCGCCGCCTCGCGCTTCCGCGCCTGCTTCGCCGACAACCCCGACATCACGGCGCCGCTGGTGCACGAGCAGTGGTCGACCCGGCGGGTGCTCGTGATGGAGCTGCTGCGCGGGCGCCGCATCCACGAGCTGGTGGGCACGCCCGACGCCGACGCCGCCATGCGCAAGGTGATCGAGGCCACCTACGCCCAGGTCTTCGACCACGGCTTCTTCCACGGCGACCCGCACCCCGGCAACCTGCTCATCCTCGACGACGGGCGGCTGGCCTACCTGGACTTCGGCATCTCGGGGCACCTGACCAACGAGATGCAGGACACGCTGGTCCAGGTCTTCCTCTCCCTGGTCCAGCGGGACGCCGAGAGCCTGGCGCTGGCGCTGTACCGCTCGGGCGCGACCGAGGGGCGGGTCGACCTGAAGGGCTTCCGCGCCGAGATCGCCCGGATGATGACGAAGTACCACGGCGTCTCGCTGGAGGAGCTGTCGGACCGGGCCAGCCTGGTCGAGTTCGTCCAGGTCGCCGCGCGCTTCCGGATCCGGCTGGTGCCCGAGTACGCCGTGCTGGCCCGCGCCACCTCGCTCCTGGACGGCCTGGCCCGCAAGATGCTGCCCCAGGCCGACATCGTCGAGGTCGTGCGGCCCTACGCCCAGCGCCTGGTCGGCTCCCGCCTGGCCCCCGAGCGCCTGACCGGCGACGCGCTGCGCCTGCTCCAGCAGATCCAGGGGGCGGCGCGCGACGTGCCGCTGCAGCTCAACCAGCTCATGCTGGACCTGGAGCGCGGCAACATCCAGGTGCAGACGCGGTGGGACGAGGCCGGCGGCCTGCGCGAGGACATCCGGCACGCCGGCCTGCGCATCGCCCTGGCGGTCGTGGCCACTGGCTTCGGCGTGGCCGGCGCCCTGCTGCTGGTCGCCTGGCAGCCGCAGCCCCTGGGCCTGCCCCTGGTGCCGGTGGCCGCGGTGCTGGCGTTGCTGCTGGCGATGGGCGGCGGCTGGGCGCTGGTCCTGCACGCGATGGCCGCGGCGCGCCTGCACCCGCGCGAGTGGCGTCGCAGGCTCCTGACCGTCGCGCGCTTCTTCATCGGGGGCGAGCGGTGAGCGCCTCGGGGGTCGGTGGCCCGGGGCCGCGCGCACAGCCGGCGACCCAGGCCCGCTCCGGTGGTCGGTCGGCGTCGCTGTGATAGGGCCGGCGGCCCGGACGGGGCCCCTGTGCTACCGTTCCCGACGCTCTGCAGCACTCGCGCCTCGCCCCGCGTCGTGGGCCGGGCACCCTGCCTCGGGGTCGCCCGACGCGCCCTTGTCGAAGTGGAGAACCCGTGTCGGAACAGCAGAAGCTGACCCTCTCGCGAGGCACCGAAGTCGCCGGCAAGTACGAGATCGAGAAGGACCTCGGCGAGGGCCTGCTCGGGCGCACCTACCTGGCCAAGCACCTCAAGAGCGGCAAGCACCTCGCGCTGAAGTTCCTGCGCCCGCGCCTGCTGGCCAGCGCCCAGGACCGCAAGCGGCTCGAGGACGCCTTCACCCTGGTCAAGCCGCTCCGCCACGAGGGCCTGGTGCGCTACGGCGACCTGGGTGAACACCAGGGCCTGGTCTTCTTCAGCCAGGAGTACTTCCCCGGACAGAGCCTGCGCGCCCTGATCGAGGAGTACCAGCGGGAGCAGCGCTCCTTCGGCCTGCAGGAGGCCTGCCAGATCGTCAACAGCATCCTGCTGGCCACCCAGTACCTGCACGACCAGAACATCGTGCACCGCAACCTCAAGCCCGAGAACATCCTGGTGCGCACCCGGCGCACGGGCCCGGGCGGCAAGAACGCGGTGCACGAGGTGCGGATCACCGACGCGGGCCTGGCCGCCCTCATCAACCCGACCATCTTCGCCGAGAGCTTCGTCTCCCGGGAAGAGGCGCCCTACCTGGCGCCCGAGCTGGCCGGCTTCGACCAGGACGGCACGCCGCCGTCGGACATCTACAGCATCGGCGTGATCCTCTACGAGCTGCTGGTCGGCCAGACCCCCCGCGGCACCTACCTCTCGCCCACCCAGCTCCGCGGCGACCTGCCCGAGCACATCGACGACATCGTCGAGATCGCGCTGGGCCCCAACCCCGAGGACCGCTACCCCAGCGCCAAGGACATGCTGGCCGACATCCAGCGCTCCTTCTCGGGCGAGCTGGTGACCGAGACCTCGGGCACCAGCTTCAAGAACGTCATCATCGGCCTGGGCGTCGCCGTCGGCATGGCGGGCACCTTCGCGCTGTACCTCCAGGTGCGCGAGCAGCCGGACCCGCTGGCCGGGGCGAAGGCCGCGGACCAGGCCGTGCGGGCCCAGGTGCAGGCGAACCTGCGCATGCCGTCGGAGGCCGAGCTGCAGCTCATGGTCTCGGCCCACCCCGACATGCTCTACATCCCGCCGGGCCCCTTCGTGATGGGGCGGCTGAACCAGGAGGACGTCGAGATCCACGCCTCGCAGTCCGAGCCGCTGGCCCAGGTGGTGAAGACCGACGGCTACTTCATCGACCGCTTCGAGTTCCCCAACCGCACCAAGGACAAGGACGGAAACCCGGTCAAGCCGGTCGCCAAGGTCTCGTGGGTCCAGGCCGACGAGACCTGCCGGACCCAGGGCAAGCGCCTGTGCACCGAGGAGGAGTGGGAGCGCGCGTGCAAGGGGCCGGGCAACTGGGTCTTCAGCTACGCCGACACCTACGACCCCGAGATGTGCGGCGCCGGCGTCGAGGACCCCTACAACGTCGGCGACCGGTCGACCTGCGTGTCCGGCTACGGCGTGGCCATGCTGTCGGGCGGCCTGCGGGAGTGGACGGCGACCGTGGCCGGTTCCAAGGGCAACCGGCGCGTGGTCAAGGGCGGCCTGCGGGGCAACCCCCAGCGCGGCTCGCGCTGCGCCTTCGCGGTCGACGAGTCGGCCACCTACGCCGACACGACCCTGGGCTTCCGCTGCTGCCTGGACGTCTCCACCCCCGGGAGCGCCGAGCCGGCGCCCGCCCCGGGCACGCCCGCGCCGGAGTAGGGCCGAGGCGGCTCAGTCCCGCCCCTGGCGCTCCGCCCACAGGGCGCTCGCCTGCTCCAGGGCGCTGCGCACGATGACGTAGACCCCCGGATCGTAGGTCAGGGCGGTGTGCCCGATGCCCTTGACCTGGCGGTTCTGCAGGTGGTCCTCGCCCTGGCGTGGCTGCAGGCGCGAGAAGCGCGCCGGGCAGATGAGGTCCGCGGTGGAGTACACGCTGGTCAGCGGGATGTTGGCGGGGAAGACGTCGCGGTTCAGCCCGCGCATGAAGCGCGAGTAGGGGATCATCTGCCAGGGGTTGGCCGACAGGATGCCGCCGGCCATCAGCCAGACCCCGATCGCCGCCGTCGGGGTGCCGTGGTGCGGTGTGCCCAGGGTGACCAGGCTCTTGACCCGGCGGTCGCCGCCGTGGTGCTGGATGTAGGTGCGGGCGATGAGGCCGCCCATCGAGTGCCCGACGACGTGGAAGCGCTGCAGGTCGTAGCGCTGGGCGATGCCCTCGAGCTTGTCGCCGATCATCCGCGCCTGCTCGTCGATGGAGCGGTTGTTCAGGCGCCAGAACAGCCCGCCCAGGTCGAAGCTGAACACCCCGAAGCCGTCGGCGCGCAGCCGGTCCTCCATCACCTGCCAGACCTGCCGGGTCTGGAAGAAGCCGTGCAGCAACAGCACGGTCTCGCCGGCCTGGGCGAAGTCGTCGTGCCGGACGATGCGGTTGCTGCGCAGGTAGACGCGGCGCACGCTGCCGAGCTGGTCGCGCAGCGCACGGTACAGGCGCGGGGGCGTGGTGGGGCGCTGGATCACGGCGCGGGTCTATCCGGCCCGGCCCGGCCGGGCGGCGGTGGGCGTCGCGGGGCCGTGCTACCTTTCCGCCGCCGGAGGCCCGATGACCCCGTTCCCCGCCCGCCCACCCGTCCTGGTCGCCGCGCTCCTGCTGGTCGGCTGCACCGGCAAGGGCACGGGCACGGACAGCGGGACCACCGACGACGACGACGGCGGCGGGGTGACGGTGGGCGACGGGGGCACGGACAGCTGCGGGGACGCGGTGCCGGTGATCACCGCCGGCCCCTTCTGCAGCTACGACGGCATGGACGCCGCCGAGCCCGGCCAGCCCGAGGTCCCCGTCATCCGCGTCTCGGCCAGCGTGCACGACGACGACGGCGACCTGCACTACCGGGCCACCCGCCTGTGGATCGACGGCGAGCCCCTGGGCGAGGTGGACTTCGACACCGCGCTGCTCAAGGAGCGCTCGTTGACCTACTCCTCGGACAAGGCCTGCGAGGAGTTCGACGCCGACGGCGTGGGCGACAAGGTCTACCTGCCGGCGGCCAGCTGGGAGTATGGCGTGGAGTACGACTGGGCCCTGTCGATCAGCGACGCCGACGGCAACTGGAGCGAGCCGGCGCTGGTGACCTGCAAGACCCCCCTGGAAGACGGGAGCGAGCCATGAGCGAGGAGCGCGCCGGCGGCGCGACCGGCGATGCCTACGCCCGCGCCGGCGTGGACATCGACGCCGGCGAGGCGGTGGTGGACGGCATCAAGGAGGCCGTGCGGTCCACCTACATCCCCGGCGTGCTGGGCGACCTGGGCGGCTTCGGCGCCCTGTTCAGCCTGCAGGGGCGCTACCGCGACCCCGTCCTGGTCAGCGGCACCGACGGCGTCGGCACCAAGCTGCTCGTCGCCCAGCGGATGGGTCGCCACGACACCATCGGCGTCGACCTGGTCGCCATGTGCGTCAACGACGTGGTCACCAACGGCGCCGCCCCCCTGTTCTTCCTGGACTACTTTGCGACCGGCAAGCTCGCGCCCCAGGTCGCGGTCCAGGTGGTCAAGGGCATCGCCGAGGGCTGCAAGCGGGCGGGCTGCGCGCTGGTCGGCGGCGAGACGGCCGAGATGCCCGGCATGTACGGCCAGGGCCACTACGACCTGGCTGGCTTCGTCGTCGGCGCGGTCGAGCGCGACGCCATCGTCGACGGCAGCCGGATCCAGGCGGGCGACGCGCTGGTGGGTCTGCCCTCCTCGGGCGTGCACAGCAACGGCTACTCGCTGGTCCGGCACCTCTGCGACGAGCTGGACTGGGAGCAGGCCCACGGCCTGGGCCGCCCCCTGGGCGAGGTGCTGCTGGAGCCCACCCGCATCTACGTGCGCGAGTGCCTCTCCCTGGTGGAGCGCTTCGACGTGCGTGGCATGGTCCACATCACCGGCGGCGGCTTCACCGAGAACATCCCGCGGGTGCTGCCGGCGGGGCTCGGCGCCGTGCTGTGGCGGGGGAGCTGGGCCACGCCGCCCATCTTCTCCTTCCTGCGCGAGCGCGGTGACCTGACCGACGCCGAGATGTACCGCACCTTCAACAACGGCCTGGGCATGATCCTGGTCGTGCCGGCCGAGCAGGCCGACGCGGTGGCGGCGACCGCCGGCGGGCGGGTCGTGGGCGAGGTCCGCGTCGACCCCGAGCAGCGCGCCGTCGTCGAGGGATGAGCCCTCCCGTGCCCGTCTCCGTCGGCGTGCTGGCCAGCGGCGGGGGCAGCAACCTGCAGGCGCTGCTCGACGCCGAGGCGGACCCGGACTGGCCGGCCCGGATCGCGGTCGTCGTCAGCAACCGCGCGGACGCCGGGGCCCTGGAGCGGGCCCGTCGCCATGGACGCGCCGCCGTCCTCCTGCCTCGCCGCAAGGACCAGCCCCGGGAGGTCCACGACCAGGCCCTGGTGCAGGCCCTGCGCGCGCACGGGGTCCAGTGGGTCTGCCTGGCCGGCTACATGCTGCTGGTCACGCCCGTCCTGCTCCAGGCCTTCCCCGACCGGGTGCTCAACATCCACCCGGCGCTGCTGCCGGCCTTCCCGGGGCTGCACGGGCAGGCCCAGGCGCTGCACCACGGCGTCCGCGTCGCCGGCGCCACCGTGCACCTGGTGGATGGCGGCTGCGACACGGGGCCCATCGTCTGCCAGGGGGCCGTGCCCGTCCTGCCGGGCGACGACGAGGCCGCCCTGTCCGCGCGGATCCTGCGCGTCGAGCACCGGCTGTACCCCATGGCCCTGCGCTGGGCGGCGGAGGGGCGCCTGCGGGTCGAGGGGCGCCGGGTGCAGGTGGACCTGCCCGCCGGCGAGGCGACCAGCCTGTGGGATCCGGCGCCCTGAGCCGCGGCGCGCTCAGCCCTGGGCGCGCACCCGGTCGACCGTGATGACGCCCTTGATGCGCTCCAGCTCCCGCATGAGCTTGTGGAGCTGCTGCACGTCGGTGACGGCCACCTCCAGCGACAGCAGGGCCTTGTCGTCACCCAGGCTGCGCGCCTCCATCCGGGTCACGTTGATGCCCCCCACCTTGCAGGCGGCGCCGACGTCCGCCAGCATCCCGGGCTTGTCGGCGCAGACCACGCTGATCTCGCCGGTGTGGCTGGCCTGGCCGCCGCCGCCGTGCCAGTCCACCGCGATGCGCCGCTCGGGCTCCATGTTCAAGAGCTGCGGGCAGGAGCGGGCGTGCACCGTGATGCCGCGCCCGCGGGTGATGAAGCCGACCACCGGCTCACCGGGCAGCGGGTTGCAGCAGCGGGCGTAGGTGACCATCACGTCGGTCTCGCCGTCGATGATCACCGGGCTCTGGCGGGGCTTGCGCAGGCGGCGGATGAACTGCCCGAGCACCCCCTCGTTCTGCTCCTTCTTCTCGGCCTGCTCGACCGCCTCGGGGATCATGTCGCGCACGACCCGCATCGGCGTGAGCTGGCCCTGGCCGATGGCCAGGTACAGGTGCTCGCTCTTCTTGAAGCCGTGCTTCTTGGCCGCCTCGCCCAGGGTGCCGGCCTTGGCCTGCTTGGCCAGGGTCGTGTCGTAGCGCAGCAGCTCCTTCTCCAGCATCTTCTGGCCCAGCTCGCGGCCCTGCTCGCGCTCGACCTCGCGCAGGTGCCGACGGATCTTCGACTGCGCCCGGCCGGTCTTCGCCCACTCCAGCCACTCGCGCTTGGGGTGCTGGTCCTCGGCGGTGAGGATCTCGACCGTGTCGCCGACGCGCAGCTCGGTGCGCAGCGGCACCATGCGGCCGTTGATCTTCGCGCCGGTGCAGCGGTCGCCCACCTGCGAGTGGATGCCGTAGGCGAAGTCCAGCACCGTGGCGCCCTGCGGGAAGAAGCGCACGTCGCCGGCCGGCGTGAAGGCGTAGACCTCGTTCTGGTAGAGGTCGACCTTGACCGTGGCCAGGAACTCGTCGGCGTCCTCGATCTCGGCGGCGGCCTCGAACAGCTCGCGCAGGCGGGCGATCTTGCCGATGTCCTCGGGCGAGAGCGCGAGGTGGCCCTCCTTGTAGCGCCAGTGGGCGGCGATGCCCTGCTCGGCGATGCGGTGCATCTCCTCGGTGCGGATCTGGATCTCGATCTCGTGACCCTCGGGGCCCAGCACGACCGTGTGCAGCGACTGGTAGCCGTTGCTCTTGGGCTGGGAGATGTAGTCCTTCAGCCGCTCCGGGCGGTGGCGCCAGCGCTGGTGGATGTAGCCCAGGGCCGTCCAGCAGCTGCCCATGTCCGGCACGATGATCCGGAAGGCCAGCAGGTCGTGGACCTCCTCGAACTCCAGGTGCTGGGCCTGCATCTTGTTGTAGACGCTGTGCAGGTGCTTGCAGCGCCCGGTGACCTGGCAGGCCAGCCCGAAGGACCCCATGTGGTCCTGCAGCACCTGGCGCGTGCGCTCGATGTAGGCGTCGCGGGCCGGCGCGCCCGCCTCGTAGCGGGCCAGCAGGTCGGCGTGGATCTCGGGGTGCAGGAAACGGAAGCAGTGGTCTTCCAGCTCGGACTTCAGCCGCGCCAGCCCCAGGCGGTTGGCGATGGGCGCGAAGATCTCCAGCGTCTCCTCGCTGATCGCGGCCGCCCGCTCGGCCTTCATGTGCTCCATGGTGCGCATGTTGTGCAGGCGATCGGCCAGCTTGACCAGGATCACCCGCACGTCCTTGGACATGGCGAGCACCATCTTGCGGAAGTTCTCGGCCTGCGCCTCCTCCTTGGAGCGGAACTTCAGCTTGCCGATCTTGGTCACGCCCTCGACCATGTCGGCGACCTCGCGCCCGAACAGCCCCTGCAGGTCGGCGTGGCTGACCAGGCAGTCCTCCATCGTGTCGTGCAGCAGGCCGGTCGCGATGGTGTCCACGTCCATGTGCCACTCGGCCAGGATGCCGGCGACGGCGATGGGGTGGACCAGGTAGGGCTCGCCGCTGTGGCGCATCTGGCCGGCGTGCGCCTTGCCGGCGTACACGTAGGCCCGCATGATGACGTCGAGGTCGGCGCCCGGCGCGTAGCTGCTGACGGTGTCGAGGATGTCGTTGAGGCGCATGCTGGAGCACGGGCCGCGGCGGAGGAGGGGCGCGGCCGTTCCCTACAGTATGCACCGCGGGTCGCCGCAGCGGCAGTCCTGCGACATCGCGGGTACCGAGGAGGTTCAGCCGGCGAAGCGCGCGACCAGCGAGGCGTGGCGGCTGCGGCGGCACAGCTCGGCCACCAGGATGGCCTGGAGCTGGTCGTGCGCGCTCTCCAGGTCGTCGTTGACCACGACGTAGTCGGCCTCGGCCGCGCCCTGGAGCTGCTGGCGCGTCTCGGCCATGCGCCGCTGGATCGTCGCCTCGTCGTCGGTGGAGCGGCTGCGCAGCCGCGCCTCGATGGTCTGCAGGTCCGGTGGGAGCAGGAAGATCGAGACGGCCTCGGGCAGCGCGGCGCGCACCTGGCGGGCGCCCTGGACGTCGATGTCCAGCAGGATGCTGTCTCCCCGCTCGATCGCGTCGGTCACCGGCTGGCGCGGCGTGCCGTAGCGGTTGCCGTAGACCTGGGCCCACTCCAGCAGGGCGCCGCGGTCGACCATGCCCTGGAAGGTGACCGCGTCCACGAAGTGGTAGTCGCGCCCCTCCTGCTCTCCGGCGCGCGGCGCGCGGGTGGTGGCGCTGACCGAGAAGCCCAGGCCGGGCATGCGCCGGAGCGCCTCGCGGACCAGGGTGGTCTTGCCGGTGCCGCTGGCGCCGCTGACGACGAAGAGGGCACCGCGATCGGGGCGCGGCCAGGCGCGCAGGACGAGGCTCATGACGGCTCCGGATCGGGGCAGGTGGTGGGCGGCGGGGGGCGGGCGCCTAACCGGTCGGCGCGCGCCGGCGTGGGGCGGACGCGCGCAGGGTCGGGGCGCCCACGCGGCAGGCGGGCCCCAGCGGGCAGGCCTGGCAGATCTCGCGCGGCGGGGGCACGGCCGGGTCCGCGGTCGCCCGGACCGTGCAGCGGCCGCTGATGCCCAGGTGCGCCAGCGCGAAGTCGAAGCGCAGCGGGTCGGCGGGGTCCAGCCGCGCCAGCCCGGCGGTGATCTCCTGGGCCGTGCGCCAGCTCCCGTCCCGCCGATCCGTCAGCCCCAGGAACCAGGACAGGCGCGCGACGTGGGTGTCCAGCGGCACCACCAGCTTCGCCGGCGGCAGCGCCCACAGGCCCAGGTCCAGGCCGTCGACCCGGCGCGGGTCGCCCGGCCGCCGCACCAGCCAGCGCAGCGCCATGCACCAGCGCTTGCAGGCCGAGCCGTCGGCCGGCCGGGGCAGGAAGTAGCGCAGCCCGGCCGGCAGCTCCGAGAACCGGGTCGCCCGGCCGCGGCCCTGGCGGTGGGACTCGGCCAGGGCGAGGGCGCGCAGGGTGGTCACGAGGTGGTCCAGCGCCGGGCCCACGTCGGCGTGCTCGGGCCGGTGGCCAGCCTCGACCAGCGCCCCCAGCCGCCCGTGCTGGCGGAGCGCCGCGCCCAGCGCGCCACACCAGGTCGCGATGTCCGCCCCCTCCATGAAGCGGTACCGCAGCCCCTCGACCACGCGGGCGTCGTCCCGGTCGAAGGCGTGCAGCCAGGCCGCCGGGCCGCCCCGCTCCGCCGCCCGGCCCATCAGGGTCCGGAGCACCGGCCAGAAGGCGGCGACCCGCCCATAGGACAGGCCGCTGCACAGCACCGCGGCGGCCTCCTGGTCGGCGGGGTCGGCCCAGGCGCGCGCGAAGGCCAGCGGGTCCTGGCCCAGCCGCTCGGCCGGGTCGAGCTGCGCCCCCAGCTCCTCCATCGCCGTCCGGACCCGCCGCAGGCGCGCGGGGGAGCCCGAGAGGGGCGCCGGGGGAGGCAGGGCGGGCACGTCGCCTCCTCTACTCGACGTTGGCGGCCTGCTCGCGCATGCGCTCGGCGACGCTCTTCATCTCCACCACGCGCGCCGAGACCGGGTGCTCGGCCGACTTGCTGCCGATGGTGTTGATCTCCCGGTGCAGCTCCTGGAGCAGGAAGTCGAGCTTGCGGCCGACCGGCTCGGCGGCCGCCAGGGCCTCGGCGAACTGGGCGACGTGGCTCTCCAGCCGCGCCAGCTCCTCGCTGATGTCGGCCTTGTCGGCCAGCACGGCCGCCTCCTGGGCCAGGCGCGCCGGGTCCACCCGGTCGGCCAGCAGCCGCTGCAGGCGGCCCTCCAGGCGGCTCTTGAGGCGCTCGGCCACCCCGTCGGCGACCGCGGCGACCTCGGCCCGCAGGCGCAGCAGGGCGTCGAGGTGGCGGCCCAGGTCCTCCTGCAGCGCGCGGCCCTCGCTGGCCCGCATCTGCTGCAGCTCGCCCAGGGCGGCCTCGAGGGCGGCCGAGACGACGTCCCACTCGCCGAGCGCGTCCGCCTCGCGATCGGTGACGGTCAGCACGCCGGGCTGGGCCAGGACGAGGGAGAGGGTCACCTCCTCGGCCGGGCGCTGCAGGCGCTGGGCGACCGCCACCATCGCCTTGCGGTAGGACTCGGCCAGGGCCGGGTCGGGCTGCACCTGCTGGCTGCCCTCCAGGGCGGTGCGCCGGACGAAGACCTCCACCCGGCCGCGCACCAGGTCGCGCTTGAGCCGCTCCACGATGCGCGGCTCCAGCAGCATGTACTCCCGCGGGACCCGGAGCTGGACGTCCAGGAAGCGGTTGTTGACGCTCTTCATCTCGACGACCACCGCGATCTCGCGGTTGGTCGCCTCGCCACGCCCGTAGCCGGTCATCGAGTTCATGGCCCCGGCCTAACGCGGGCCCCGCCGGGCGAGCCCGGCCCGGCGCTCAGCAGTCGTAGGTGCCGTTGCCGCCGCAGTCCAGCTCGCAGGAGTCGGGCGTGATGGTGATGTCGCAGTCCCAGGTGTCGCCCTCGACGTCGAAGCTGCAGGCGCCGTCGCCGTAGCCCTCGTAGGACAGCTCGTAGTCGCAGGAGCTGTACTGGTCGTCGGTGCCGGCGTAGGTGCCCAGCGACTGGATGCGGCGGCTGCCGTCCAGGCGGTAGTCGATGGTGTAGGTCGCGTCGACCTCGTCGCCCAGCACGGTCTGCGAGCCGGTCCCGGTGCCGTCGTCCTGCATGACGGTCTGCCCCCAGGCGGCGCCCGAGCTGGTCTCGAAGCTGGTCGTCGTCACCAGGTCCGACGTCCACACCCGGCTGTAGGTCCAGTCCTCGCCGTCCTCGCTGAACTGGGAGAGCGCCTCGACCCGGTCGTCGGAGACGATCTCGAGCTGCCACTCGAAGGGATCCTCCGTCGGCGTGGCGTCCAGGTCGTCCCCGGCCTCGATCGCCCAGCTCTTCGACGTCTCCGAGCAGCCCGAGCGCTCGACGCGCACCCGGGTGTGGCTCTCCTCGCCCAGCACGTCGACGAAGACGCTGCGGTAGAGCAGGTCCAGGTCGCCGTCGTCGAAGACGGTCCCGTAGCCCTCGGCCCGCCCCTCGACCCCGTAGTAGCCGTCGAGGTAGCGGCTGGTGAACTCCAGGTCGCCGTCCTCGAAGTCGTAGGAGCCCTCCCGCCCGGTGACCAGCGCCCCGGGCGGGTCGTAGTCGAAGTCGCCCTCCTCGTCGGCCTCCAGCACCGCCTGGACCGGGTCGCTGTACCAGTCCCAGGGCTCGTGCTCGCAGGCCCAGTCTCCGAAGTAGTCCTCCCCGCCGCCGGACTTGCCGGGGTTGCAGGCCAGCAGGGGAGCCAGGAGCAGGGCGGCGGGGAGCATGGGCTTCGGTCCTACAGGGGCGTGATGGTCCGCGTGGCGTAGTCGATCTCGGCGAACTCGGTGTAGCCGTCCTCGTCGTCGATGTTCTTGGTGGCCGTGTACTGGAGCGACCCGTCCAGGTAGATGTTCACCGTGACGTTGTTGGTCCCGATGTACACGCTGCCCGGGTAGTCGTGGACCAGCACCGTGTAGGTGCCTTCCTCGGGCGCGTCGATGTTGATGTTCTCGGGGCCGGTGCCGGGGATGTCGTCCAGGTCGAGCACCGGGTTGTCGCCGCCGCCGGGCTCGCCCCAGTTCAGGCCGCTGCCCACGCAGTTGGCGTAGTAGCAGTCCCAGGAGGTCTCCAGGTCGCGCGTGCCGTGCCCGGGGGCCAGCAGGTGCAGGTCCATGTCGTCCCCGCTGCGCTGCCAGTACATCTCGATCCACAGGTCCTCGGCCGGGATGGCCTCCAGGTCGACCTCGCAGGGGTTGCTGTCCACGCCGGAGTCGTTGGTGACGACGAGCTGGCCCGTGTAGGTGCCGGCGATCTCGGGCGTGAAGGGCGCGCTGACCGCGCCGCTGCCGTTGA
Organism: Myxococcota bacterium; assembly: GCA_023150805.1. Classification (GTDB taxonomy): domain Bacteria; phylum Myxococcota_A; class UBA796; order UBA796; family UBA2385; genus UBA2385. Next base: position 39,053 of record JAKLKF010000033.1, read on the forward strand.
TGGTCAGGGTCGAGCCGTCGGGCTGCGAGACCAGGGTCCAGCGGTACTGGGTGATGGTGCCGCCGTCGGGATCGTAGGAGCCCGAGCCGTCCCAGGTGGCCGCCTCGAAGGGCGGGGTCACGGGGTTGGGCGAGACCGAGCAGACGGCCACGGGGCGGCCGGGCTCGTCGTCCGGCGGGTCGTCGGTGCCGCCGTCGGTGGGCGGGGTCGTCTCGTCGGGGATGGTGCCGGAGTCCACGCCGGGGTTCTCGTCGGCGCCCGGGGTGACCTTGTAGTCGGAGGCGCAGGCGCCCAGGCCGAGGGCGGCGAGGGCGAGGAGGTGGATTCGCATGGAGGCTCCGAGGGGCGAGGCGATGGGAGGCGGGGAGGGGTCCGTGCCGGGACCGCGGGCGGAGGATCAATGCCTGAACACGCGCGGCGGTTCAAGTGAACACCACGAAACATGGCCGTCCTGATCGCGATCGTCAACGAGTCGTCACCGGCCCCAGGACGCCAGGAGGCCCTCGACCTGGGCCTGGAGGGTGAAGCCGCGCGCCGCCAGCCGTGCGGGGCCGGCCCGGCCCCGGCGCGCGCGCTCTCCCGGCTGGTCCTGCGCCGCCCGGAGCGCCCGCACCAGGGCCGCCGGATCCTCGGGCGGGATCAGCCAGCCGACCTCGTCGTCGACCAGCTCGGGCAGGCCGGAGACCGCGGTGCCGATCACCGCCCGCCCCGCGGCCATGCCCTCCATCAGCGACACCGGCACGCCGTCCATGTCGCCGTCGGGCGCCCGGCGGCAGGGCAGGACCACCAGGTTGGCCCCTGCGACCAGCTGCCGCACGGCCGGCGGCGGCTGCAGGCCGTGGACCTGGACCCCCGGCAGGCCCGGGTCGGGCAGGTCGCTCACCAGGTCCAGCCGGGCCTGCGGACGCTCCAGGCCCCGCCAGGCCTCCAGGAGAAGGTCCAGGCCCTTCTTGGGCACGTTGCGCCCCACCGCCAGCGCCCGCAGGGGGCCCCCGTCGTCGGCGGGCGCCTGCCAACGGGCCGGGTCGGGGCCGCAGCGCACCAGCCGCGCCGGCACGCCGAGGTCGGCCAGCAGCGCCTGGTGGTGCTCGGCCACCGTGAGCACGGCGTCGGCGGCGCGCAGCACCTCGGTCATGGCCGGCCGCGGGCGGAACAGGTCGACGGCGTGGACCATGACCGTGTAGGGCAGGCCGGTGTCCAGGGACAGGGCGCGCGCCCACTCCGCGGCGCCCCCCGCGAAGTGCACGTGCAGCCGATCGACCCCCGCCAGCCGCCGGGACAGCCACGGCAGGCGGGCCGCCTCCCGCTCGCCGCGCACCCCGGCCAGCCAGCGCTGCCCCTCGGTGCGGGCGTGCAGCCGCCCCGCCAGGGTCCAGGACGGCACCCGCAGGACCGTGGCCGCGGGGGGCTCGGCCTGCAGCTCCCCGTCCGCCCGGTTGCCCAGGGCGGCGATGCGGACCTCGATCCCGCGGGCCAGCAGCGCGTCCACCTCCCGGTAGACGAAGGTCTCGGTCAGCGTCGGGTAGTACCGCAGCAGGTAGAGGACGCGCATCGGACCTCAGCCCGGCTCGGCGGTGGCCGGTCCCAGCAGCACCGGCAGGGTCTCCCGGGCGCGGTCGGCCCAGGTGCGCACGAAGGGCGCGCGCGGCGGAGCCGAGAGCGCCGCCTGGACGGCGCCGACCAGGCTGCGGGGGTCCTCGGAGGCGAAGGTGTGCACCGGGGCCCCGGTCAGCGCCGCGATCTCGGCCACCGAGGGCAGGTCGGGGGCGACCAGCGGCACGCTCGTGCCCAGGTAGTCCCACAGCTTCAGGGGCGAGGTGAGGTGGCGGCCGAAGACGTTGTCGGTGAGCGGCAGCAGCAGCGCGGCGCTGCGGCTGAGCAGGTCGGGCACCTGCGGGTAGGGCACCGGGGGGCGCAGCCGCACGTTGGCGGGCACGGCGCCCAGCGCCGCCTGCTCTTCGGGGCTTCCGCCCACCAGCTCGACGGGCAGCGGGAGCTGACCGGCCGCCTGGGCCAGGGCCGCCACGCCCTTGTAGGCGCGCAGGGAGCCCACCACCCGGATGACGGCCTCGGGCGGGCGCGGCCCGCGGCGCCGGTCGGGCGCGATGGCGTTGTGGGCCACCACCCGGTGCGCAGGCAGCCGGTCGCCGTGCGCCTCCTCCCACATGCGCAGCGTGCCGCCGCAGTTGGCGATGAGCCCGTCCACGCGCTCCAGCAGCCACCGCTCCAGGGCCAGCGCGCGGGCCGGGTCCTCCCCCCGCTCGATCGCCAGCGCGCTGTCCAGCTCGTGGGTCTCCAGCACGACCCGGTGTCGCCCCCCCCCGGTGGTGCGCAGCAGCCAGCGCAGGCGCCGCTTGTCGCGGGCCAGCACCACCCCCGGCGCGCCCGCCCACCAGGCCAGGGCCTGGGCCCGGAACCACCAGCCGGCCGCCGGCGCGTAGGTGGTGGGCGCCAGCCGCAGGTCCAGGCCCTCGACCGGCTCCAGCCCCAGCGCGGCCAGCGCCTCGCGGGGGCCGCCCCCCGCCCGGTCGGCCAGCAGGGTCACCTTGTGGCCCAGCCGCGCCAGGGCGTGGCAGGCGTGCACGACCTGGATCGCCTGGGCCCGGGTCCCCGGCAGGCGTGGTCGGTACAGGTGCAGGATCCTCACCGGGGGCGCTCCAGGGCGGCGGTCAGGGTGGCGCGGGCCCGCGCCGGGCCGTGGTGGGCCCAGACCCAGGCCGCGGCTTGCGCACCGGCGAGGGGATCGTCCAGCAGGCGGCGCAGGGCGTCCAGCTCCGCGGGGGCGGGCAGCGGCAGGCGGTCCAGCGTGGCGTCCGGCAGGACCAGGCCGGTCCCCACCGCCTCGGGCACGCCGCCGGTGCCGCTGCCGACCGCCACCGCCCCCTGGGCCATCGCCTCCAGCAGGGTCAGCCCCAGCCCCTCGGCCCCGCCGCCGTCGGTGTCGGTCCGCGACAGCAGCAGGCAGGCCCGGCAGGCCCGGTACCAGGCGCGGGTCTGCGCCCGGTCCAGCCGCCCCAGGAAGCGGGTCTCCGGTCCGGCCGCGGCGCGCAGCGCGGGCAGGGCGGGCCCGTCGCCGATCACGACCAGCTCCTCGCCCAGGGCCTGCGCCAGGCGGATCGCCCGGTCGACCCCCTTCAGCGGCGTCAGGCGGGCGACGGTGAGCAGGCCGCGTCGCCCGGTGGAGGGCGCGGGCTCGTCCACCAGGGGCAGCGGCATCGGCAGCACGGTCGCCGGGCCAGCGCCCAGCCGCGCCAGCTCGCCGGCCAGGAAGCGGGAGACCGGCAGCAGGGCGGTGGCCGCGTCCACGGCGGCGCGGAAGGCGGGCGAGGGGGCCGCCAGCCGCGTCAGGTCGCTGCCGTGGAAGGCGACGCCGACCGGCAGCCCACGCGCGCGGGCCCGGGGGCCCAGGCGGCAGGCCAGTGGCCAGGTCGAGAACAGCACCGCGTCGGCGTCGCGCAGGAGCGAGGCGCCGTGCAGGTCGACCCACCACGCCTGCCACTGCGCGAAGGAGCGGCTCCACATCCGCCGGACCGGGTAGGGCCGCGCGAGGTCCCAGGTCCGCTCGGCCACCCGGTCCCCCCCGCGCCCGGCGCGGCCGAGCACGGTCACGGTGTCCCCGCCCGCCACCAGGGCACCGGCCAGGTCGTCCACCCACGAGGCGACGCCGCCGGTGAAGGTCGGCGGCAGGTCCCCGGTCACCAGCAGCCAGCGGGTCACGCCTTCGGCCCCCGTCCCGCCAGCCGGCCCACGGCGGCGATCACCACCTCCGCCGGCAGCTCCCGCAGGCAGGCGTGGTCGCCCAGCGGGCAGGTCGGGCCGCCGTGCAGGCTGCACGGCCGGCAGGGCAGCTCGCGCTCGACCGCCTCGCCGCAGGCCGGGTCCCAGAAGCCGTCCCGGCTGGTGGTGGGTCCGAAGACGCCCACGGTCGGCACGCCCAGCGCGCCGGCCAGGTGCAGCAGCCCGGTGTCTCCGGCCACGACCACCCGACACTGCCGCAGCGCGGCCAGCGTGCGGGTGAAGCCCCGCTCGGCCACGCCCTCGGCGCGCGGGCCGATCGCCTCGACCAGCGCCTGCACGTCCTCCTCCTCGCCAGGACCGCCCAGCACCCGGATCGGCCCCGCCCAGGCCGCCGCGACGGTGACGAAGCGTTCCCGCGGCCACCGCTTGGTCGGGTGGTGGGCGCCCGGGACCAGGCCCAGGGTCGCGCCGCCCCCCGCGCCGGTCAGCCACGGGCGCGGCGCCGCCGTCACCTGCGCGGCTGCCGCGTAGCGCTCCACCACCCGGGGGGGAGGGGCGCCGACCTTCAGCCAGACCCGCAGGCGCCGGCGCAGGTCGTGGCGCTCCACCCGGCGCAGCGGTGCCCGCAGGCCCAGCGCGAGGCGACGAGAGCGCGGCGAGGCGTGCAGGTCCACGACCCGGGTCCAGCGCCGGGAGGAGAGGCCACCCTGGGCGGCCAGGTCCTCGTAGACCAGGACCTCGACCACGCCGGGCAGCATCGCGGCCAGGGGCGCCCAGGCCCGGCGGGTGAGGAAGGTCACGGGCGCCAGCCCCGCGGTGACCGCGCCGCAGAGCACCACGTCGCCCATCGAGGAGAGGCGGATCACCAGCGTGGTCGGGGGGCCCGCGGCGCCGGGACCGTCCGGCGCGCTCATGCCTTCCCCCCGGTCGGGGGGGAGAGGGCGGCCAGCAAGGGGGCCACGGGCGCGTCGCGGCAGGGGGCGCCGATGGGGCAGCGCTTGTCGTAGCAGGGCCAGCAGGGGGGCCGCGGGCCGGGCCAGGCGGTGCTGCCAGGGGGGCCGGTGCGGGCGGGGTCGGTGCTGGCGTAGACCACGTGCAGGCGGCGGGGATCCCCTCCCGCCGCCCGGATCGCGGCCGCCGCCAGGTGGGGCAGGCCGCTGTCGTTGCCGACCACCGCGCGCGCGCGGACCGCCAGCGCCGCCAGCGTCGGCAGCGCCGGCGCCGCCACGACCCGCGCCTGGGGCGCCTGCCGGGTCGCTTCGGCCAGGGCCTCCTCGTCGCCCGGACCGCCG
>JAKLKF010000033.1:44092-58341 GCA_023150805.1 Myxococcota bacterium
CTGAGCACCGCCCGCGGTCCCAGCGCGGCGGCCAGCGCGCCGAAGCCCCTCCAGCGCACGGTCTCGCCGCTCGCCGTGCCGGGCAGCAGCAGCACGGCGTCCTCCGGCAGGTCGTCGGCGAGCTCCGGGAGGTCGGCGGGGCCGGTGGGGAAGGCCGGCAGGGCCGGGCCCTCCGGCGCCTGGTCCAGGGCGGCGCCCGCGATGCGCAGCAGCAGGTCGGCCCGGTGCTCGTCGGCGCCTGCGGCGGGCACGACCCGGGTCAGCAGCAGCCCGCGGTGGTCCGTCGCCAGGCCCACCCGCGTCGGCGCGCGCCGGGCCTGCCAGGCCGCCGAGAAGGACGGCTTGAGCAGGACGGCCAGGTCCACGTCGGCGGCCAGCGCCGGCCCCTGCTCGCGCGGCGCCACCCGGGCCGCGAGGTGGCGGTACAGCGTCGGCCCCCAGCCCGGCGCCACGACGGTCAGCGCCACCCGCTCCGCCAGCCAGGCCAGCGCCGGCAGGGCCATCACCCCGTCGCCCAGGTGGTCGGGCGCCCGCACCAGGACGCGCGGCCGCCCGGTGCCCGGCCCCGCCACGCCGCCCTCGCTCAGCGCCGCCCCTGCTTGCGGGCCTGCTTCTTCGCCTTGCGCTTGTCGCGCTGCTCCTTGGCGCGCGCCACCCGCTCCTCGGGGCTGAGCGTCGGCTCGGCCGCCGGCGCCCCCGCGCCCATCATCCCGGGGTGGAAGGGAAGCTGCGGCGCGCCCGGCGCCCCCGGGCGTCCGCCGGCCCGGCGCTGCGAGCGGCCCAGGCCCGGCAGCCCGCCGCCCAGGCCGCCGAACAGCCCGCTCTGGCCGAGCTGGCCCATCATCGCGCGGGTCTGCAGGAAGCGGTCCTGCAGCCCCTGGACCTCCTCGAGGGAGCGGCCGGAGCCCCGGGCGATCCGCTGCATCCGGGAGCGGTCGATCAGGTCGGGCTGGCGCCGCTCCTGCTTCGTCATCGACTGGACCATCACCTCGACCTTCTTCAGCTCGCCGTCGTCGAGCGCCTCGGGCGGGATCTGCTCCAGCAGCTCGCCCATGCCGGGCAGCTTCTCGAAGATCGAGCGCAGGTTGCCCATCTTGCGGATCTGGTGGATCTGCCGCATGAACTGCTCGTAGTCGAAGTCCCCCGACAGCATGCGCTGGGCGTCGGCCTCGGCGGCGTCGGTGTCGACGACCTTCTCGAAGTCCTTCATCAGGCCGACGACGTCGCCGAAGCCCAGGATGCGGTCCGCCAGGCCCTCGGGGCGGAAGTCCTCGAGCTTGTCCAGCCCCTCGCCCATGCCCAGGAACTTGACGGGCTTGCCCGTCACCTCCTTGATCGCCAGCGCCGCGCCGCCGCGGGCGTCGCCGTCGAGCTTGGTCAGCACGAAGCCCGTGAAGTCCAGCAGCCGGTCGAACTCGGCCGCCGTGCGCACGGCGTCCTGGCCGATCATCGCGTCGCACACGAACAGGATGTTGTCGGGGCCGGTCGTCTTCTTGATCTGGACCAGCTCGTCCATCAGCTCGCCGTCGATGGCCAGGCGCCCGGCGGTGTCGAAGATGACGACGTCGCGGTCGACGTTGCGGGCCTGCTGGACGGCCAGCTTGCACAGGTCGACCGGCTTCATCCCCTTGATGCTGAAGACGGGCACGCCCAGCTTGCGGCCCAGCGTCATGAGCTGGTCGATGGCCGCCGGCCGGTAGATGTCGGCCGCCACCAGCATCGGTCGCTTGCCCTCGGCCTGCAGCCGCCGCGCCAGCTTGCCCGCCGTGGTCGTCTTGCCCGAGCCCTGCAGGCCGACCATCATGATGAGCGCGGGCTTGCCGCGGTCGAGCGTGAGCGAGGTGTCCACCGGCCCCATCAGGTCGACCAGCTCGTCGTGGCAGATCTTGATGAAGTGGTCGGCGGGCGTGACCTTCACCCCGGCCGGCAGGCGCTTCTTGGGATCCTCGGGCGCCTTGATGTGCACGACCTCGCCGATGGCGCGCTCCTTCACGCGCTCCAGGAAGGCCTTGACCACGCCCAGCTCGACGTCGGCCTCCAGCAGGCTGACCCGCACGTCCCGCAGGGCCGTGGCGACGTTGTCTTCGGTCAGGGTGGTCTTGCCCTGCAGCTTCAGGCGAGCGGTGCGGAAGCCCTTGGTGAGGGTCTCGAGCATGGGTCCCTTCCTCGGCGGTGGCGGCCCTCGGCGGCCGCGGAGCGGGGGCGTCTATCGGGGTGGCGCCCTTCCGTCGCGCATCCAGGTCAGCCCCGGGTCCAGCGCCAGCGCGCGGCGCCACTGCTCGGCGGCCGGCTCGGCGTGGCCCAGGGCGGAGAGGGCGTTGGCCAGGCCGCCCAGGTGCAGCCCCTCGGTCGGCGCCAGCTCGGCGGCGCGCGCGTAGGCGGCCCGGGCGTCTGAGGGCTGGCCCAGCAGCAGCAGCGCGTCGCCGCGGCCGTGCCAGGCCCAGGCGTTGTGGGCGTCGTGGGCGAGCAGCTCGCCGTAGAGGTGCAGGGCCTCGGCGTGGCGCCCCTCGGCGAAGGCTCGGCGCGCGGCCTGCAGGCCCGTCGTGGGCGGGGGCAGCGGGTCGGGGCGCGGGCCCCGGTCCTGCCGGGCGAGGCCCTCCAGCGCCGCATCGGAGGGGCGGGCCAGCAGGCGCCGCAGCGGCGACAGGCGGAGCAGCCCGGCCATGCGCAGCACCAGGTGGTCGGCGCGCCGGGCCCAGCCGGGCCGCCTGGGTACGTCCCGGCGCACCGGCGTCGGGCGGGGCCCGGGGTCGGCGGCGGCGGGGTCGGCGGTGGCGTCACGCGGTTCGATACCGACCAACCTATAGTAGTGCGGACCCCGCGGTCAGCGTTAAGGTGCGCGGCCGCGGGGTCTCCAGGCCCCCGCATCGGAGCCGCTATGACCTCCCCGACCATCGCCCTCCGGCGGATCGCGCTCCCGGCGCTGCTGGCCCTGTCCGCCGGCTGCAACGACTACGCGCTGACGCAGTTCCAGGCCCAGGACATCTTCAACCAGGAGCCCGCTGGCGAGGTCGACATCCTCCTGGTCGTGGACAACTCCTGCTCGATGGACCCCTACCAGGCGAAGCTCGCCGCCAACTTCGACAACTTCCTCACCTACCTGGAGGAGGGGCAGGTCGACTACAACATCGGCGTGCTCACCACCTCGGTGGAGGTGCCCGACCCCATCCCGCAGACCGAGTGCACGGCGGAGGTCGTCGCCGACATCCCCTCGGGCGGCAGCCTGGTCGGGGGCACCATCATCCGCAGCGACACCGAGAACGCCGACCAGGTCTTCAGCGACCTGGTCAACGTCGGCATCTGCGGCAACGGCTACGAGATGGGCCTGGAGAGCGCCTACATGGCGGTCACGCCGCCCCTGTCGACCTCGGAGAACTTCAACTTCCTGCGGGGCAGCGCGATGCTGTCGATGATCTTCGTCTCCGACGAGGAGGACAGCTCGCCCCTGCCGGTGTCCGACTACATCAACACCTTCCGCAACGTCAAGGGCCTGGACGATCGCTCGGCCTTCAACGCCTCGGCCCTGGTGGTCAACGACACGGCGGACTGCAACCAGCAGCAGATCCAGAGCGGCGCCACGCCGGGCACCCGCTACATCGACGTGGCCAGCGAGACCGACGGCCTGCTCGCCAACATCTGCGCCGACGACTTCGCCGACATCCTGACCGAGCTGTCGCTGCGCGCCTCCCGGCTCCGTGACACCTTCTACCTCACCCGCCTGCCGGACCCGGCCTCGCTCTTCCTGACCATCGACGGGGTCGAGGTGCCCTGCGACGCCGGCCAGTGGACCTACCAGACCGAGGGGGAAGGCGCCGACATGGTGGGCAAGATCGTGTTCGAGCGCGCCTCGCTGCCGCCGCCGAACAGCCTGGTCACCGTCACCTACGACTACGGCTCGGGCGACCCGGCCGGCTTCTGCACCGGCTCGACCGGCGCCACCGCGGAGTGAGCCCCATGCGCGCGACCACCTGGAGCCTGGTCCTCCTGGGCCTGACGGCGACCGCCTGTACGAAGAAGACCGCCTCCGAGCCGCAGGGCGAGTGTGCGACGCTCGAGGACTGTCCGGACGGCAAGCAGTGCATCGACGCCATGTGTGTCCAGGTCGACTGCACCACCTCGGCCGAGTGTCCGTTCAACACCTACTGCGACGTCCAGAACTACACCTGCGTCGACGGGTGCCGGGAGGACACCGACTGCCTGTCGGGCTTCTCCTGTGACACGGTCGCCAACACCTGCGTCGAGTCCGGCTGCACGGACACCGAGCTGGACTGCAGCTACGGCCAGTACTGCGACCGGGCCAGCGGGAGCTGCATCGACGACACCAAGGCGCACTGCGAGCCTTGCGACGTGCTCGGTGGGAGCGCCAACCAGTGTCCGGGCGGCGAGTGCTACTTCCTGTCGGGCGCCAACTGCAACACGGCGGCCGACTGCGACCCCGGCTACGCGTGTGACAACATCCCCGGCTACGGCAAGCTGTGTCACGCGGACCACTGCCTGATCTCGTGCAACCCCAACGTGGATGAGCCCTGCCCGCGCGGCTACGCCTGCCTGGATGCCTCGGGCCTGGGCGACTACGTCTGCTACGCCGACTGCCCCTACCTGTCGACCAACGGCTACCTGTAGGACGGGTGCGCCGCGTCAGTCCCGCGGCGTGGGGTGGGTGAACGGTCCCTGGTCGGGGGAGGGGTGCAGCGGCTCCCGGGCGCGCACCGTCCGCGGTGAGCCGAAGGTCACGCTGCCGCCCATGAACGAGGCGCCGCCGCCCTCGGCGGGCAGCAGGCGCTTCATCGCCCAGCGCTGCACGCGGGGCGCCAGCCAGCGGCGGCTCCCGGGCATGATGAGCAGGAAGCCCGTCAGGTCGGTCAGCACGCCGGGCGTGATCAGCAGGACCCCGCCCACCAGCACCAGCAGGCCCTCGACCAGGCGCTCCCCGGGCGGGATGCCCTGGGTCAGCTCGGCCTGGAGCGCGCGCAGCACCCCCAGGCCCTCGCGCTTGGCCAGGTAGGCGCCCAGGCCGCCGGTGCAGACGATGATGAGGGCCGTCTCCAGCGCGCCGATCCACTGGCCGATCTGGATGAGCAGCCACAGCTCGATCGCCGGGACGATGGTGAACAGCAGCAGCAGCCTGCCCATCATCGGGGTGGCTCCTGGGTGGCCTTGGCCTGCTGCCACAGGGCGTCGAGGGCGGCCGCGTCCAGGTCGGCCAGCGTGGACCCTTGGCTCCACGCCCGGCGCTCCACCTCCTGGAAGCGCGCCTGGAAGCGGTCGTTGGCCCGGCGCAGCGCGTCCTCGGGCGGCGCCCCCACGTGGCGGCCCAGGCTGGCCAGCGCCATCAGCAGGTCGCCCAGCTCGTGCTCCACCGCGGGGTGGGCGGCCGGGGGTCCGGTCGCGTCCCGATCCTGGCCGGTCGCTGGCGGGTGCTCCGCGAGGGCCTGCTCCAGCTCGGCCAGCTCCTCGTGGACCTTGGCCAGCGCGCCGTGGTGGTCGGGCCAGTCGAAGCCGACCGCGGCGGCCTTCTCGCCCTGTCGATGGCTGCGCAGCAGGCCGGGCAGCGAGGTCGGCACCCCGGCCAGGCGCGAGCGGGGGCGGCCGTCGGGATCGGCGGCCTTCCGAGCCTCCCAGGCCGAGATCGTGCCGCCCGTCGTCGGCGCCGTCCGCGGGTCGAAGACGTGGGGGTGGCGGACCACCATCTTCTCCGCGATCCCCGCCGCCGCCGCCTCCAGGTCGAACCAGCCCCGCTCCTGGGCCATGCGCGCCAGCAAGACCACCACGAAGAGCAGGTCGCCCAGCTCCTCCTGCAGCACCTGGGGCCCCGTCGGGTCCACCTCCGCCCGGTCCATGGCGTGGAGGACCTCGTAGACCTCCTCCAGCAGGTAGGGGCGCATGGTCAGCAGGTCCTGGGCGCGATCCCAGGGGCAGCCGTCCGGCGCGCGCAAGCGGGCGACGACGGCGACCAGGTCGGACAGCGCGGACATGCCTCCGCCTATCCCGGTCGGCCCTGATACGATGCGGCGCGCCCTCGCCCCCTGGCGAGGCAAGAGGAGAGTGCGGTGAGCGGTGGCCCCGAGCCCGAGGTCTTCGGCGAGTACGAGCTCCTCGAGAAGATCGCCACCGGCGGCATGGCCGAGGTCTACCGGGCGCGCAAGCACGGCGCCGCCGGCTTCGAGAAGATCGTCGTCATCAAGAAGATCCTGCCCGAGCTGGCCCGGGACGAGGAGTTCCTGCAGCTCTTCCAGGACGAGGCGCGGATCACCTCGCGCCTGATGCACGTCAACATCGTGCAGGTCTTCGACTACTCGCGCCTGGGCGAGGAGTACTTCATCGCCATGGAGTACGTGCACGGGCTGGACCTGGCCCGCCTGCTCCTGCGCGCGCGCAACCTGGGCAGCTTCCCGATCCCGCTGGCGCTGCTCATCTGCGCCGAGGTGCTCAAGGCGCTGGTCTTCGCCCACAGCCGCACCGGCGAGGACGGCGCCCACCTGGGCCTCGTCCACTGCGACATCAGCCCACAGAACATCCTGGTCTCCTACGCCGGCGAGGTGAAGCTCACCGACTTCGGCATCAGCCGCGCCGCCTTCCAGGCCAGCAACCAGCACCAGGTCATCCGCGGCAAGTACGCCTACATGGCGCCCGAGCAGATCGAGGGGCGCGCCGTCGACGCCCGCACCGACCTGTTCAGCCTGGCGATCGTGCTGTACGAGGCGCTCACCGGCAAGCGCCTGTTCAAGGCCCGCACGCGGGAGAAGACCCTGGCGCGGGTGCGCCGGGCCGAGGTGCCCAGCCCCCGGGCGGCGCGCGGCGAGATCAGCGAGGACCTGGAGGGCTTCCTGCTGCGGTCCCTGGCGCGGCGGCCCGAGGAGCGCTTCCAGTCCGCCGAGGAGATGCTCGAGGCGCTGACCGCCATCCGGGTGCGGGAGGGGCACCGCGCCTCCAACAACGACCTCGCCGCCTACCTCAAGGACGTCGTCGACTCCGCCCAGGTCGCCGAGGCGCGCGGGGGCGAGGACGAGGACGAGCGGCCGGCGCGGCAGGGCCGGGTGGCGCCTCCCTCCGCCCTGGTCTGCCTGGCCGTCGAGGCATCCCCGCCGCCCCGCTCCATCGCCGCGCCCCGCACCTCCCTGGCCCACCTGGGGCGGGAGTGGGCCACCATCGTGCACGAAGCCGGCGGCGACGTGTGGGAGCGCACCGACGGCTCCCTGCTCATCGTGTGGATTGCGCGCGGGGGCCTGCGCGACTCGCTCTCCCGCGCCGTCGCGGCGGCCGACGCCCTGCAGAAGGCCACCCTGGCCGCAGGCTACCGCCTGTCGGCCGGCGTGGCGCCGGGCGTCGCCCGCATCGCGCCGGAGACCGGGCGGCCCGCCGACGGCTGGGAGCTGGCCGGCCCCTTCTACCTGGCGCGGTGGATGATGAACCTCTCGGCCCACCGCGGGCGGGTCCTGGTGACCGAGGTGGGCGCGAACCAGGTGAGGCAGCGCACCAGCCTGCTGGGGCGGATCCCGATCCAGGGCAACCGCTACATCAACCTGTACGAGCTGGGTGCGTGAGAGGGGGCGAGGGGGCTGCGAGCGCACGGCCCCGGCGCGCCGCGCACGCGCTGCGCACAGGACCTGGAGGAGGCGGGCCGGGTCCACGAGGTCGAGGACGTTGTCGTCCACGCCGCGGCGGTCGCGATCCTGGGGGCGGTGCTGAACCTGCTGGGCCTGCAGTGGATGGCGGAGCGGGTGCTGCCGGGGGGGACGGGCGGCGGCGAGGTGGAGGTGGTCGGCGGGGGAGGTGAGGGGGGGGAGGGCGGTTGTCCGCGAGGATGACTCTGGGGCATACTCCGCCGCCCGATGGCCCCTCCTCTTGGCGAACACCCCGAAGCCGCGGCACGTCGCCAGATCGACGCGATGCTGCTCGCAGCGGGCTGGGAGGTGCAGGACCGCGCCGCGATGAACCTGGGCGCCGCTCCGGGCGTCGCTATCCGCGAGTTCCAGACCCACGCCGGCCCGGCCGACTACCTGCTGTTCCTGGGCAACCTGCTGGTCGGCGTCGTCGAGGCCAAGAAGGCGGGGGTCACGCTGTCCAGCGTCGAGGCACAGACCCTCGCCTATGCCGAAAGGGCGCCCAAGCCCTTGCAGGTGCCCGTCCGGCCGCTGCCCTTCCTGTACGAGAGCACCGGCGTCGAGACCTGGTTCACCAACGGCCTGGACCCCGATCCCACCGCCCGCCGGGTGTTCTCCTTCCACCGCCCCGAGACCCTTCGTGGGTGGCTGGACGCCGAGCTCGACCGCCGCCAGGGCAAGCCCGGCGCCATGCCCGCCCCCACCCTGAAGGGCCGAATGCGCCTGGCCTCGCCGCTGAACACCGCCCGCATGTGGCCGGCCCAGGTCCGCGCCGTGGAGAACCTGGAGGCCAGCTTCCGCGACGGCCGGCCCCGGGCGCTCATCCAGATGGCCACCGGCGCGGGCAAGACCTTCACCGCGATCTCGGCCGTCTACCGCCTGCTGAAGGAGGGGCGCGCCCGGCGCGTGCTGTTCCTGGTCGACCGCGGCAACCTGGGCAAGCAGGCCCTGACGGAGTTCGAGGCCTACACCACGCCCGACGACGGCCGGAAGTTCACCGAGCTGTACACGGCGACGCGGCTGACCCACAACAAGATCGACCCCGTCCACAAGGTCGTCATCACCACCATCCAGCGGCTCTACTCCATCCTGCGTGGGGACGAGTCCTTCGACGACGAGCTGGAGGAAGGCTCGGCCTTCACCGGCAGCGGCTCGGCCCTGGTCCGCGAGCCGCCCCCGGTCGCCTACAGCCCCTTCCTGCCGCCCGAGTTCTTCGACGTCATCGTGGTCGACGAGTGCCACCGCTCGATCTACGCCCTGTGGCGCCAGGTGCTGGAGTACTTCGACGCCACCCTGGTGGGCCTCACCGCCACGCCGGCGAAACACACCTACGCCTTCTTCCACAAGAACGTCGTCAGCGAGTACACGCACACCCACGCCGTACGCGACGGTGTGAACGTGCCCTTCCAGGTCTACGAGATCCGCACCCGCGTCACCGAGGGCGGGGCGGTGCTGGTCGCCGAGCCCGACACGGTCGTCGGCAAGCGCGACCGCCAGACCCGGCAGGTCCGCTGGCAGGCGCTCGACGAGGACCTGACCTACAGCGCGTCCCAGGTGGACCGAAGTGTGGTCGTGCCCGACCAGATCCGCACCGTGGTCCGCGAGCTGAAGGCCCGGATGTTCACCGAGATCTTCCCTGGCCGCACCGAGGTCCCCAAGACCCTGATCTTCGCCAAGTCCGACGACCACGCCGAGGACATCCTGCGCATCCTGCGCGAGGAGTGGCCGCTGAGCAACCAGGCCGCGGTCAAGGTGACCTACAAGCCCGAGCGGCAGGAGGGCGACCTGGGGCAGCGGGGGGCGTCGCACAAGCCCGACGAGCTGATCCAGGCCTTCCGCAACAGCTACCACCCGCGCGTGGCCGTCACCGTCGACATGATCGCCACCGGCACCGACATCAAGCCGCTCGAATGCGTCGTGTTCCTGCGCTCGGTGAAGTCGCGGGGTCTGTTCGAACAGATGAAGGGCCGCGGCGTGCGCGTCATCAAGGACGCCGACTTCCAGGCCGTCACCCCCGACAGCAAGCACAAGACCCACTTCGTGATCGTCGACTGCGTGGGCGTCATGGAAGACGGCAAGTCCGACCCGCCGCTGGACCGCGAGCGGGGGATCAGCTTCCCCAAGCTGCTGGAGATGGTGCGCGCCGGCAACCGCGACGAGGACGTGCTGGCGACCCTGGCCGCCCGCTTGGACCGGATGGACCGCCAGCTCTCCCCCGCGCAGCGCGAGCAGATCGAGGAGGCCAGCGGCGGCGTCTCGCTGCATGACCTGGTCGCCGGCATCCTCGACCGGCTGGACCCGGACATCGAGGACAGCCGCGCCCGCGCCCTGGCCGGGCTGCCCGAGGGCGCCGAGCCGACCGAGGCCCAGGTGCAGGCGGCCCAGCAGGCGCTGCGAGAGGAGGCCGCGGCCCCCATCGCCTACGCCCCGAAGCTGTGCGAGGCCCTGCTGGAGGTCCGCAAGGCCCAGGAGATCACCCTGGACGTGGTGACGCTCGACCAGGTGACGCGAAGCGGCCTGCGCCCCGACCTGGCCTTGGACCACGACGCGGACAGGCTGCTCATCGGCGAGTGGGAGAGCTTCTGCCACGAGCACAAGGACGAGCTCGACGCGCTGATGGTGCTCTACGACCGCCCCTACGCCCGGCGCCTGACCCGGAAGCAGTTGATGGAGCTGGTCGCCGCCATCCAGCGCCCCCCTCGCCAGTGGACCGGCGAGGCGCTGTGGGCCGCCTACGAGCGGGTGGAGAAGGACCGGGTGCGCGGCGCCTCGCGCGGGCGCCTGATGACCGACCTGATCAGCCTGGCGCGGCACGCCATGGGAGTCGAGCCCGAGCTGGTGAGCTACGCGGACCAGGCCGCCGCGCGCTTCGCGGGGTGGCTGCGCCAGCAGGAGCAGCAGGGAAGGACGTTCACGGAGGAGCAGGTGGGCTGGCTGGAGCTGATCCGCGACCGGATCGTGGTGGACCTGGAGCTGCGGATGGAGGACTTCGACGAGATGCCGTTCGCCGAGAAGGGCGGGCTGGGCAAGGTGTGGAGCCTGTTCGGTGAGGAGATCGAAGGGATCGTGGACGAGCTGAACCGGGAGTTGGTGGCGTGAGCTTGCATACGCCACGCCCCTGGAGCTGCCAGGTTAGGCGAACCTGATGAGTACCTCCCTGCACACTGTGTGGAAGCGACTGGGCTTCACGATCGAAGAGGTCGCGCAGGCAGCATCGCTTCCTCTGGCCCGTCTCCGGACGATCCAGAAGGACCTGGACCTCATCCAGGATCACGAAGCGCATGTCCTTGGCGCCCTGCTGGGTGTCAATATCGACCACCTGCTCGATGGCGCGGACCCGGCGCAGCCCCTCGCCAGCCTCCTCAAGGGAGAGGCCGAGTCCTTGACGGCGCAGGCTCGCTTCCTCGTGGCGGAAGCGGCCAGCGTGGCGCAGGAGGTCCAGCAGCTTCGCGGGTGGCTCGGCCAGGTCACCGGCCTGGGGGTCGTGGGTTCGTTTCGCACGAACAACGACTACGCACACCCACGGGAGGGCGTGCCGGTCAAGCTCGCCAAGGCTGTCCGTCGTCGGCTGGGACGCGAGGTGGGCCCGCTACGGATCTACGACGATCTGCTCGACCCGCTCGGCGTGACCGTCTTGTGGGCGGTGCTCCCCGGCGAGATCGACGCCATCGCCATGGCACACGAACAGGTGGGAGCGGTCATCGTCGCCAATGTCGCGGGCCGGCACATGGTCACGGCCTTCGGTCGAAGGATGGCGCTGGCCCACGAAGTGTGCCACATCTTGTTCGATCGACCGAGAATGGCGAAATTCGCCCGTGCCTGCGTGATGGACATCCAGGAGGACTCCGCGCGTTTCGCAGGCCTTCGTGGGCAGGACGTGGAGGAGTTCGAGGAGGTGGAGCGTCGAGCGCGTGCCTTTGCAGCTGCACTGCTGGCACCGCCAGAAGAGGTCCGTGCCCTCTGGGCCGACCATGCGGCGCTGTCGATGACGGACCGCGTGAAGCTCGTCAGCGAGCGCTTCGGGATCAGCGTGAGCGCGACCCGCGCGCACCTGCACAACCTCGACCTGCTGTCGATGGGTGAAGCTGTCGGGCGCACAGCCGTCCTGGTGACCGGCGACTGGGAGACCCGCGAGCCTGGACCGCCCCGCCCGCCGAGCGGTGTTCCTCTAATGCGATCTGGCGTGCTCCTGGCGCTGGCACAGGACGCGTTCTCCCGAGGGATTGTGTCACGTCGCTGGGCCGAGGAGGTGGTGCGAGGGCCGTTTTCCATCGAGCGTCGGTGGACGCCCACTGGCGAAGATCCTCCGTTGCTGGCACGGACCTCATCAGCTGGCCCGGTGGTGTCCGCGCACGAGACGGACCCGTTGTGAGGCCGATCGTTGTCGACACCAACTCCGTGGTCTACATGTGGCAGATGCGCATCCTGAGCTGGCCGCCGCTGCCGCTGGTGCAGCAGCTCTTGGAGCAGGGGCTTCGTTTTCTGACGACCCCGAGCGTGCGTGGAGAGATGAGCAACTCGGTTGAGGATGTGGTGGCCAACTGGGAACGAATGGGATGGTTCGAGGTGCGGCCGATCAAGAGAGACCGCGTCAAGGAGCTTCGAAACACGAGTCGACGTCCAGTGCCGGGCCCAAGCGACATGGGGCTCATCGCGCTCGCTTGGACAGAGAGCGCACCCCTGCTCACACATGATGCCCCAGCCCAGCACTTTGCGGCCGACCGGTCCGTCGGTATCCTGGTTGTCGATCTGGTGGACGTGATGGCGCTTGCGGCCCACCAAGGGCTCGTGGCCCTCTCCGACTTGAGCGTTGCATGGGGCGGCCTGCCCCATCCCTCCTGGCAGGAGCCCGCGGGATGGCGGGGGAGTGTCCTGGCCACGGTCGAGGGCCGGGCCGAAATGGACACGGTGATGGTGCGCCTGGTCAACGGATTGACATGATTCGGACGAGACGCCTAGGGAACCAAAGCCTCGCCCGACGCAGGCCGGGCGGTGGGGCCAGCGGCTCGTTCGTCTGCGTGCGTCCCCCCCGCGCGGTGCAGGGCCATGAGAACCAAACGGCGGAGATCGACGGGAGGCCAGCCGCCGAGCGCAGCGAGTTCGGGAACGGGGGGAGCCTGTTCGGCGAGGCGCATGAGGGGATCGTGGACGAGTTGAACCGGGAGTTGGTGGCGTGAGCTTCACCATCGCCCAGCTCGGAGGCCTGCTTCGCGAACCGCTCCGTAACGGGAAGTCGGCGCGTGCATCCGTGAGCGGCGAGGGCGTGCGCGTTTTCACGCTCACCGCCGTCACCAAGGGGGACTTCAGCGAGGAGAACACGAAGGTCTCAGTGCTTCGGCCAGAAGATGCAGACGACGTTTGGGCAGAACCTGGCGACATCTTTATCGAGCGCTCGAACACCCCCGAGCTGGTTGGCACCGCCGCGCTCTACACCGGAAGGCGGCGCTTCGCCGTGTTTCCCGACCTCCTCATCCGGGTGCGTCTTGACGAACGCCTCGACGAACGCTTCCTAGCCCATTTCCTTCGCTCCGAGGCGGCTCGTCGCTACTTCGTTCCCACCCGGAAACGAAAAAGCCGGACTTCCCCCTTTGTTTTCCATGTTCCCCTCGTGGATCTTTTCCGGCCTCAGGTTAGGCTGGCTTCGGAATGACGGGCGTTCTTCCTGGATCCGTCGATTCCCGAGCAGTGAAGAATGCGCACTCCCCGCCGTCGCCAGATGCCGCTCACCGTCCCGCAGAGCCAACACCCGCGCGCGCAAGAGCTGGCCGCCCTCGACCGCCTTCTGGAAGCTACCCCGTCGCTGGCCGAGCTGGTAGCGAGCGACCTCCCGCACGCTGAGCGTGCCTCGTCGGAGGTCGGGCGTCCGGGGATGACCGGCGACCAGGTGCTGCGTGCGGCGGTGATTCGCTCCCTGGAAGGATGCAGCTACGAGGACCTGGCGTTCCACCTCAGCGACTCGCAGAGCTACCGGTGGTTCTGCCGGCTGGGCTGGTCGGAGGCGTCGCCGGCAGCATCGACGCTGCAGGAGAACATCCGGCGCGTGCGGCCGGAGACCTGGGTCAAGCTCAACGCGGCGTTGGTCGCGAAGGCGGTGAAGCTGGGTGTGGAGACTGGCCGGAAGGTCCGAATCGACTGCACGGTGACCGCATCCAACATCCATCCACCCGACGACGCTGCCCAGCTCTTCGACGTGGTCCGGGTGCTCAGCCGCTTGCTGCGCAGGGCCGAGAAGCTCCGAGCCGGAGTGACGGTCCACAAGCGGACGAAGCGCGCGAAGCGCCGTCGGCTCGAGACGATGCACAAGGACAAGGACGAACGAAAGGCGGCCTACCGCGACCTGCTGCGCGTGGCCCGGGAGGTTCTCGGATGGGCGCGGTCCGCTGTCTCGCTGCTGCGCGATGGCGCGGTGGCTGGGGACAATGCGTGGGCCCTGGCCGATGAGCTCGAGCACTTCGCCGGCCTCGGCGACCGGGTCGTGGACCAGACTCGCCGTCGGGTGCTTGACGGCGAGTCGGTGCCCGCGGCGCAGAAGGTGGTGTCCATCTTCGAGCCGCACACCGACATCATCGTGAAGGACCGCCGCGACGTGCAGTTCGGGCACAAGGTCGTGCTCGGCACGGGCGCCACCGGTCTGGTCCAATACTG
>JAKLKF010000340.1 GCA_023150805.1 Myxococcota bacterium
CTGCAAGGCAAGAATTGAAAAACCCCGGCTAGCCGGGGTTTTTTTTTCGCCTGCGTTTTCCTTAGCCGAAGACGATGACGCCGCGCGCATTCTTTCCCGAGGCGAGGTCGGCGAAGGCCTGCGGCGCTTCCTCGATGCGATAGGTGCGGGTGATCAGCTCGTCGAGCTTGAGTCGCTTCGCGCGGTAGAGCGCCAGCAGGCGCGGGAAGTCCTCGCGCGGGCGCGCCGAGCCGAAGTAGCTGCCGGTGAGCGTCTTCTCCTCGAAGGTCAGGCTCGCCGTGCGCACGGTGGTGTTGTCCTTCTGCGAGGCCACGCCGACCACCACCGCCATGCCGCCCTTGCGCAGGCAGCCGTAGACCTGGGCGACAACCTCGCCGTAGCCGACGCACTCGAAGGCGTAGTCGGCGCCGCCGCCGGTGAGCTTGCGCAGCGCCTTGACGACGTTCTCCTCGGCCTTCGCGTTGAGCACGTGGGTGGCGCCGAACTGCCGCGCCATCTCCAGCTTGGCCTCCGAAGTATCCACCGCCACGATCATCGCCGCGCCGGCGATGGCGCAACCCTGGATGGCGTTCAGTCCCACGCCGCCGCAGCCGAACACCA
>JAKLKF010000341.1 GCA_023150805.1 Myxococcota bacterium
GATCTGCACGGGCCGCGTTGGCCCGCACGCGCTTCAGCCGCGCAGGCTGTCCAGCGGCGCCGGCCGGCCGGTGAGGTAACCCTGCAGCAGGTCGAACCCCATCTGGCGGCAGATCTCGGCCTCGGCTTCGGTCTCGACACCTTCGGCAAGCGCCATCGAGCCGAGCTCCTTGACCATGCGCACGAGGTCGGCGACGAGCTTCTGCTTTGCGGTGCTCGCTTCGTTCAGGCCGTGCACGAGGCCGAAGTCGAACTTGACGAAGTGCGCCGGCACCTCGGCCAGCTCGTTCAGGCGCGCCTGGCCGGCGCCGAAGTCGTCGTAGGCGAAGCGCACCTTCAGGTCGGCCAGCTTGGCGGCCAGCTCGCGCATGCGCTCGACCTCCATCACCGCCGTCTCGTGCACCTCGATGACGAGATCGACCGCGAGCCCTTGCTGCGGCAGCGCCGCCAGCGCGGCCAGGAAGGCCGGATCGAAGGTCTCCTGCGGATGCGTGTTGACGAACAGCGTCGTTCCCGGCGCCAGTTGCGCGACGCGGCGCACGCCATGCTCGCGGAAGGCGCCGGACAAATCGGCCTCGCGGCCCAGCCGCGCGGCCAGCG
>JAKLKF010000342.1 GCA_023150805.1 Myxococcota bacterium
GAGGGCCGTCCCGCCAGCCGCATTCCGGCGTGGCGCGGCAGTCCATCGCATCTGCGTGCCAGCCTCATCGTTGCGGCCATCGGCGGCGGATGCATCGCCGCCACGGCGCTGGCGCCCGATGCGGCGATCGCCTGGGGCGGTCTGTACACAGGGGCCTGCCTGGCCTGGGGCGGCTACCGCAGCCGCAGCGCACGCGCATCGGCAAACCCTGCCCCGGCCGGCGCTTCCGAACCCCCACCGCTCGATGCACTGTGCCTGACCGTCCTGCCCGTGTGGTCGCGCCAGATGCAGGGCGCGCGCGACCAGCTGACCGGCGCAATGGACGAACTCACATCGCAGTTCGCCCACATGTCGAGGCGGCTGCGCGAGGCCGGCGAGGGCGCCGCCAGCGAGCGTGGTGACGAACTGCTCGACGTGCTGCGCCAGGTCCAGGCCGAACTGGTGCGCTGGCTGGACGACATGAACGCTGCCCTGCACGCGCGCGGCGAGCTGCTGAACGGCGTGATGTCGATGACACGTTTCATCGACGAGCTGCACGAGATGGCAGCGCAGGTCGGCGCGATCGCCCGGCAGACCAACCTGCTGTCCATC
>JAKLKF010000343.1 GCA_023150805.1 Myxococcota bacterium
GCGCCGGGCGCAACTTCCTGCTGGCGGAACTTCTCTACGAGGGCGGCGACTTCCTCGCTGCCACCACGGAGTACCGGCGCGTGGCCTACGGCTACGGCGCCCATCCGCAGGCCGCCGAGGCCGGCTATGCGGCCATCCTCGCCGCGCGAGCGCACGAGAAGACCCTGGACGAGACCACGCGCGGGCTCTGGCATGCCGCCGGTATCGAAGAGGAACTGCGCTTCGTCGCCTCTTTCCCGGGGCATGCGCAGGCAGCGGCGGTGGCGACCAGCGTGGCGGAAGATCTCTTCGCCCGTGGCGAACTCGAGCGGGCGGTGCAGGTGGCCGGTGCCGTGGTCACGCGCACGCCGCCGGCCGAGGAGAAGCTCGAGCGGGTCGCCTGGACGGTATTCGCCCACGCCCAGTTCGACCTTGCCCGCTATGCGGAGGCCGAGCGCGCCTACCTGCGCCTGCGCCTGTTCCCCGAGCCCGACGCCACGCGTCGCGCCGGAATCGAGGAGCGCATCGCCGCATCGGTCTATCGGCAGGCCGAGGCCAGCAAGGCCGCCGGCGACCACGCCGCGGCCGTGGCAGGTTTCCTGCGCGTCG
>JAKLKF010000344.1 GCA_023150805.1 Myxococcota bacterium
GACGTGGCTCGCGCCACCGTCGGCGTAGGTGTGCTGGACGATGCCTCCGCTGGCGGCGAGGGCCTGGGCGGTGACGAGCTGGTAGTCGCCGGGGCTGGCTTCATCACCCCACACGATGCGGTAGCTGCTGACGGTGTCGGCGCCCGGGTCGACCAGATCGGTGATCGACAGGCTGTACACACTGCCCTCGTCCACGCTGGCGGCGCCGCTGACGGTGGCCGTCGGGGCGACGTCGGTGACGCTGACGCTGCGGCTGGCGGCTACGTGCTCGCCGTCTTCGTCGAAGACATGCACGGTGATGGTGGGGTTGCTGGCGCCGTCGGCGAAGCGGTGGGTGACGCTGCCGCCGCCGGCGACGAGGGCGGCGTATTCGGTGGCGGTGTATTGGTTCTGGGTGCTGCCGTCGCCCCAGTCGATGCGGTAGAGCGTGGCGCTGTCCAGGCCCGGGTCGACCCGCGGGCCAAGGGTGAGGGTGTACAAGGCGCCCTCGGCGACGCTCGCCGCGCCGGTGATGCTCACGCTGGGGGCGACATTGAGGACGGAAATCGGGTGCACGCCGGCGTTGAGGTGGGTGCCGTCTTC
>JAKLKF010000345.1 GCA_023150805.1 Myxococcota bacterium
CTGCAGCATCCGCACGATGCACTTCGAGAGCGCCTTCGGCACCGCCGTGTTGTAGAGTTCCGGCGGCGCGAGTTCGGCCTTCGAGAAACTCGCGATCAGCTCGACCACCGTCTTCGCGTCGAAGGGCGGGCGCCCGCAGAGCAGGTGGTAGAAGGTCGCGCCCAGGCTGTAGACGTCGCTGCGTTCGTCGATGATCTTCCCTTCCCACTGCTCGGGCGCCATGTAGTGCGGCGTGCCGAGGATGGTGCCTTCCTGCGTCAGCCGCGAACCGTCCACGCTGGCGATCGCCGCGAGCCCGAAGTCCACGACCTTCACCGCGCCGTCCTCGGCCAGCATCAGGTTGTCGGGCTTCACGTCGCGGTGGATCACGCCCTTCTGGTGCGCGGCGTGGATGCCGGCCGCCGCGTCGCGCAGCCAGCGCTGCGCGCGCGGGATCTCCTTGCACGGCCCGGCGCGCATCTGTTCGGCCAGGCTTCCGCCGGGCAGATACTCCATCTGAATAAAGAGGTGCTCGCCCTCGCGTCCGACGTTGTGGATCTGCACGATGTTCGGATGCCCCAACTGCGCGGCGGCGCGG
>JAKLKF010000346.1 GCA_023150805.1 Myxococcota bacterium
CCAGTTCTGGTAGCGGCCGGTCCAGTGGAGCGGCGAGCCGGGCGGCGGCGGGTCGTCGGCGAGCAGCGAGAACCACTGGCGGCGCCCGGTATCCCAAGCGACGCCGAGGGCCTGCAGGCGGCCGCCGGGCTGGGGGATGAGGTATTGCTGCAGCGGGTGGATGCCGAAGCTGTGGCTCACAGCGAAGTCGGCGGGCCGTCCGTCGGCGCCTTCGGTGCGCACGACGAAGCGGTCCAGCTGGCGGGTGAAGCGGGTGGCCTGGCGGGGGCCGTCGAAGCGGGTGTCATCGAAGTCGGCGAGCACGCTGGCGGGGCTGGCCGGGGCCATCGCGTGGCGGTGCTTGGAGCCCTCGAAGGCGGCCGCCTGCCGGGGGTGGCAGGCGGCGCATTCGCTGTCGGCGACGTAGCCGGGCCGCGCCTCGGCCTGCGGCGTGTCGGCGTGGGCCGTGGTGACGGCCAGGGCCGTCAGGCATAGCAACCCAAGCAGGGCGCGGAGCTGCATCACGCGGCCGCCGGGGTCAGGGCTTGGCCTGGGGCTTGGCGTGGGGCGCGCTGCCGGCTTCCTTGGCGAGGTCGT
>JAKLKF010000347.1 GCA_023150805.1 Myxococcota bacterium
GGCTGGTCGGGCCAGTCCCCTTCGAATCGGCATGCTTCGAACGTGCCGGCACCGGCCGTCTTGCGCGACTCGTATCCGACAAACCGGGTGCGGAACCGCTCGGTGGACGCGGTGGGGCCGGTGGTCACGCCGTCGCGCACCTGCGTCGTGGAGGAGTGCACCGTGACGGTGTAGTCCTGTCCCGGGTTCAAGGCCGCGTCGTGGGCCATCCACGCGGGATCCCAGACATACTCGGTGCGCGAGCGGCTCGTCACGCCGCCCGTAGTGGACACCTGGTCCTGGACCTGGCCGTGGTAGGCATACGAGCGCGCACCACTGCGCTCGAAGTACCACCAGTCGTCGGTGTCGCTGCGATCGCCTGCACCGGGTCCCGTGCTCTCATGGCGCAGCTGCCAGCTCATGACCGACCGGCCGCGGTATTGAACCTGCTGCAAGGGGCCGCGCGACTCGAGCACGTCGAAGCTCATGCCACTGACCACATGACGCCGCAGCGCCGAGTAGCTGCTGACCTTCGTCAGCGTCAGGTCGTCGCAGTCGTTCGCGCCGGTAGGCGCTGTGTCGGGGCAGCTGT
>JAKLKF010000348.1 GCA_023150805.1 Myxococcota bacterium
CGGGGGGCATGTAGGAGGGGGTGCCCGCGCAGCCCGCGATGGTCGAGGCGGAGGAGGTGGTCGCCAGGACCCTGGCGAGGCCGAAGTCGGCCACCCGCGGCGTGCCGTCCCCGGCCAGCAGGACGTTGGCCGGCTTGATGTCGCGGTGGAGGACGCGCCGTTCGTGGGCGAAGGCGAGGGAATCGGCGATGGAGGCCCCGAGCCTGCGGCACTCCTCCTCCTCCAGCGGCCCCGCCTCCCGCAGCCGGGTGAGGAGCGAGCCCCCGGGCGCATACTCCATGACGAGGAGCGCGTTCCCGGCGTGGCGCTCGAAGCCGTAGAGCTGGAGGATCCCGGGGTGGCCGCGGAGCCTGGCCGCGAGCCGGGCCTCCCGCGCCAGGGCGCCCATGGCCGCCTCGTCGGAGGCGAGGTCGGCGGGGAGCACCTTGACGGCGACCTCCACCTCGAGGTCGGCGTCCTCGCAGAGGTAGACCCGCCCCATGCCGCCGCGGCCGAGGAAGCGCCGGATGCGGTAGCGGTCCGGGAGGGGCGGCGGGGGGCCGCCGGAGGCGTCGGGGAAGGGGACGGG
>JAKLKF010000349.1 GCA_023150805.1 Myxococcota bacterium
GTCAGTTCGGGGTTCGAACGCGACTGCGTGGCAGCCAGCACGGCGGTGCGCTCGGCGGCGCTGGCGCGATCCTGCAGCTCCGCGATCGCCGGATGGGTGCCCGCCTCGGTCGCGGCGGGCTCGGGCTCGGCAGCAGCCATCACTGCGGGGGTTATCCCCATCGGGCTCCCCGACAAGGCCTTGACCTGCTGCAGCGCCGCCGTGGCCGCAGCCTCGGCCTGCGCCAGTCCCGCCTCCGCCGCGGCCACGGCGCCATCGGCCTGGTGCTGGTCGGCGCGAGCGAGCTCACCGGACCTGGCGCGGCGCGAGACGTCGGCGGCGAGCTTGCGTGCGTTGTCGAGCTGCCCGCGCGCGATCTCGACATCGACGCCGGCACGCTGCCAGTTCCACCAGGATTCGCGGACCGCTGCGGCCAGGCGAACGCGGGCAGCCTGGGCACGGCTTTCGACGGCGGCTGTCTCGGCCTCCGCGAGCGCGCCGCTGCTGCGGCGTTCGCCTGGAAGCCACAACGGCACGGCGAGACCGACCTCGAGTTCCCGGGCGCCGTCGTTGCGGGTGAGGCGGTC
>JAKLKF010000034.1 GCA_023150805.1 Myxococcota bacterium
CCCCCGGCGGGGGGGCGCCCAGCGCCCGCTCCATCCGGGCGCGGAAGCGGCGGGCCTGCACCAGGCCCCGCAGGTCGGGGTGGACGGGGCCGGCGGCCACCGTGCCGGGCAGGTCGGCGCCTGGCTGCAGGCCCACGCGGGCCACGGGCACGCCCGCCGCCTCCAGCAGGTCGACCATGGCCGAGCAGGTCGTGACGGCCTCCCCCAGCCGCATCGGGCGCCAGCGGCCGGCGGCGGCGCGGGCGGCCAGGCCGCTGCCCTGCCAGGCCAGGGCCGGCAGGACGCGCACGAAGTCGACCCGCAGGGTGGGATCCTCCTGCCCCGCGGCCACCGCGGCGTCGCGCAGGGCCTGCTCGTGGCTGCCGCCGGGCAGGCCCGGAGCCAGGACCAGGCCGACCCGCAGGCCCAGCTCCTTGAGGCCCCGCAGCAGGGCCCGGGCCTGGCGGGCGCCGTAGCCGCGGCGGCAGTCGCGCAGCACCCCCTCGTCGAAGGTCAGCGCCTCGACCTCGACGGTGTGCAGGCCGGCCCGCACCAGGTCCCCGACCTGCGACCGCGACAGGTCGCCGGGGGGACAGGACAGGCGCAGGGGGTGGGGGCCGGCGGCGGCGACCAGCGCGGGGTCGGGCAGTCCGCCGTGGAAGAAGGCCACCTCGATCGGCAGCCCCCCCGGTGGGGCCCGGTCGCGGCGGTAGCTCTCGACCAGGGCGGCCACCGTCGCGGGATCGGGGGGCTTCCGCAGCGGCGGGCGCACCAGGCAGGGCGTGGGGCTGCCGCCCAGGTCGACGGGGACCAGGATCCGGCGCTGGCGGGGCGGCGAGCTCACCCCAGCAGGCCGAGCGCGCCCAGGGCGGCCTCGGCGGCGCGCTTCTCGGCGTCCCTCTTGTTGCGGCCCCGGCCCTGGCCCCGGGGCTGCGCGAGGATGCTCACCTCGACCACCCACTCCGGGTCGTTGTCGGGCCCGTCGCGCCCCACCACCTGGTACGCAGGCACCTGCTTGTGGAGCTGCTGACACCACTCCTGCAGCCGCGACTTGGGGTCCCGGACCCCCGGCCTGCCCAGCCGCGGCAGGACCGTGGCGGCGACCACCTCGCGCGCGGCGTCCAGGCCCAGCGCCAGGTAGACCGCGCCCAGGAGCGCCTCCCAGGCGTCCGACAGGGGCTTGTCCTGGTGCCCGTCCCCCTTGGCCAGCGCGCCGGCGCCCAGGCGAAGGCCCGTCTTCGCGTCCAGGCCCAGCTCCCGCGCCAGGGTGGCCAGGAGGTCCTTGTTGACCAGGCTCTGCCGCGACCAGGTCATCGCGCCCTCCCGCTCCTGGTCCCGCTGGTAGAGCGCCTCGGTGACCAGGAGCTGCAGAACGGCGTCGCCGAGGAACTCCAGGCGCTCGTTGTGCTCGCAGGCGTGCTCGTGGGCGTAGGAGGCGTGGGTCAGGGCGATCTCGAAGAGGTTCTCGGGGCTCACAGGGTCTCCGCGCGGACGATGGTCCCGCCACCGATCATGTCCTCGCCGGCGTACAGGACGACGGCCTGGCCCGGCGTGGCGGCGCGGGCCGGTGAGAGGAAGCGAAGAGACAGACGCGCCGGCAACCCGGGACCGGACAGCGCGTCGCGAGGATCGCGGGCCGGCTCGTCGGGGGTCGCCTCCAGCTCGCAGGGCACCAGGGCGCCGCGGTGGCGGATGCGCGCCGTCAGCGCCTCCCCCGCGCGGGGCGCGCGCTGCCAGGCGAAGCCGCGCGCCTGGACCCGGTGGTGCAGCAGGCGCTCCGCCGGCCCCACCGTGACGCGCCGGGTCTCCGGGTCGATGTCCAGGACGTAGACCGGCTGGCCGGCGGCGACACCCAGGCCGCGGCGCTGGCCGACGGTGAAGCGCCAGTAGGCGTCGTGGTGGCCCCACACGCGGCCCCCCTCGTCCACGATCTCCCCGTCGCCGGCCACCCCCGGGCGGTGCTCCGCGACGAAGCGCGCGTGGTCGTCGTCGGGCAGGAAGCACACCTCCTGGCTCTCGGGCTTCTCCGCCGTCACCAGGCCCAGCCGGCGGGCGTGGTCGCGGACCTGGGCCTTGGCCAGGCCACCCAGCGGGAAGAGGGTGGCGGCGAGGGCCTGGGGGCGCACCGGGTAGAGGAAGTAGCTCTGGTCCTTGTCGGGGTCGGCGGCCATGCGCAGCCCGCCCTCGGGCGAGATCCGGGCGTAGTGACCGGTGGCGAGGTGGCTGCAGCCCAGGGCGCGGGCCCGCTGGAGCAGGACCTGGAACTTGAGCACGCCGTTGCACTGCACGCAGGGGTTGGGCGTGGCACCGGCCAGGTAGGTGTCGGCGAGGTCGTCCATGACGGCGCGGCGGAACGCCTCCCGCAGGTCCATCACGTAGAAGGGGATGCCCAGGGTGGCGGCCACGCCGCGCGCGTCCAGGGCGTCGTCCAGGCCGCAGCAGCGGTTCTGCGGCCCGGTGGCACCCGGCGCGGGGGCGTCGTGCAGCTTCATGTGCACGCCGATCACGTCGTGCCCGGCCTCGACCAGCAGGGCGGCGGCGACCGAGGAGTCGACCCCGCCGCTCATCGCCACGCAGACCTTCACGGGGCCTCCGACAGGCCCGCGGCCCGCGCACGGGCCAGGACCCGGCCCAGGGCGGCGATGGCCGGCGCGGGGTCCTGGTCGTGGCCCAGCGACAGGCGCAGGGGCAGGCCCGACAGCCCCATCGCGCGCAGCACGTGGCTCTCGACCGCGGCCCCCGAGGAGCAGGCGGCGCCGACGCTGGCCGCCACGCCCTCCAGGTCCAGGGCCATCACCAGCACGTCGCCGGGCACGTCGAAGAGCAGGCAGGTCGTGTTGGGCAGGCGGGGGGCGCCCTCGCCCACCACCCGCGCACCCATGGCGACCGCGGCAGCCTCCAGGCGATCCCGCGGGCCGGGGTCCATCGGCCTGCACCGGGCCGCCGCCTCGCCCATGCCGACCACCGCCGCCACCGGCACCGTCCCGGCCCGGGCCCCACGCTCCTGGGCGCCCCCGCGCAGCAGCGGCGGCGGCAGGACAGCCCCGGCCAGGACGCCGACCCCCTGCGGCCCGCCGAGCTTGTGCGCGGAGAGGGTGACCAGGTCGGCGGCCTCGGTCGGCGCCAGCGGGACGCGGCCCGGTGCCTGGGTGGCGTCGCAGTGCAGCGGCGCGCCGGCGGCGCGGCAGCGGCGGGCGACCTCGGCCACGGGCTGGAGCACGCCGGTCTCGTTGTTGGCCGCCATCACGCTGACGGCCGCGACCCGGCCGGCGTGCCGGGCGAGCAGCTCGTCGAGCGCCGGGAGGTCGACCACCCCCCGCCCGTCGACGGGGACCAGCAGGTCGGCCCAGGCGCGCACGCTCTCGTGCTCTACGGCGCTGGCGAGGACCAGGGGGCGGTCCACGCCGCGCTCAAGGGCCGCCTGCCGCAGCCCGCGCAGGGCCCAGGCGTTGGCCTCGGTGGCGCCGCTGGTGACGCAGACCTGGCGCGCCGGGCGACCGAGCAGGGCCGCCACCTGGGCGCGCGCCCGCTCGACGGCGGCGGCGGCGGCGCGGCCCGGGCCGTGGGCGCTGTGGCTGTTGCCCGGCAGCTCCGCCATCGCCCGGCACACCGCTGCCTGGACCGCGGCGGACATCGGCACGCTGGCGTTGTGGTCGAGGTAGTGCACGTCCGGCCCATAGCCGGCCCGACGGCTCCGCGGAGGAGGCGCGCGCCGCCGGAGGGCCGCCCCCGCGCGCCTACACCGCCTGCTGCAGGCGCTCCTTGAGGGCCTGGTGGAGCTGGTCGGGGCTGGCGTCCGCTCCCGGCGCGGCGGCCAGGCTCGGGTCGGCCTCCAGCGCCGACCGCAGGGCCGCCTGGCTCGCGCCCTGGTCGCCCAGCGCGGCGTGGGCGACGGCCTTGGCCACCCACAGGCCGCCCTTGAGCGCGCCCGCTTCCAGGTCCAGCACCAGGCCGCGATCCGCCAGGCTGCCCGCCTCGGGCCAGTCCTGCCGCCGCAGCGCCAGCTCGGCCAGGCGCAGCAGGCTGTTGGGCTGGGCGGGGTTGAAGGCCAGGCTCTTCTCGTAGTGCTGCGCGGCCTTCTCCGGCAGGTTCATCTTGGCGTCCAGGATGAAGCCCTTGGTGATGTAGGCGTCGACGACGTCGGCGGGCTCCTGGGCGTGGTAGATGATGTTGTTGTAGACGTTGAGCAGGTTGTTCCAGTCCTTTCGTTCCATCAGCACCGCGGCCATGCCCTGCAGGGCGCCGATGTCGTTGGCCTTCAGGTCCAGCGCGCGGGTGAAGCGCTTCTTGGCCTTGTCCAGGGCGCCCTGGTGCAGCTCGATGGTGCCCAGGTTGGTGTAGGTCCGGCACAGGCGCTCGGCGTCGCCCTGGCCGCCGATGAGCTGGAGCAGCTCGCGGTAGACCGTGGCCGCCTCCTCCCAGCGCTCCTTGGCGATCAGGATGGGCCCCACCGCCTCGAGCGACGGCAGGTGCGACTGGTTGAAGGACAGCGCCTTCTGGTAGCGGACGAGGGCGTCCTCGTCGCGACCCAGCCGCCGCAGCGCCTCGGCGAAGCGGAAGTTGTAGAGGGCGGCCTCCATCCGGTCGTCGAAGTCGTCCAGGTCGAGGGCCTCTTCCCACCCCGACAGGCGCTCGTAGGCGGACACGGCGTCGGCGAGCTTGTCGTCCTCGAAGCAGTGGTCGCCCCGGTAGCGCAGCGCCTGCACGTTGTCGGGATCGACCTCCAGCACCCGGGCGTAGGCATCGGAGGCGGCGGCGCGGTCGTGCAGGGTCTCGGCCTGGATCTCCGCCGCGCGCAGCAAGAGCGCCACCCGCTCCTCCTCGGGGGCGGCCTGGGCCTGCCGGGTCACGGCGTCGGCCACGCGGTCCCAGTGGCCGCGGGAGGCGTGGATCTTCTCCAGCAGCCGCGCAGCCTGCAGGTCCGGGCTGCCGCCCTTGGAGGCGGCGTCGAGCAGGCGGACCGCCTCGTCCTCGCGGTGCAGGTGCTCGAGCTGGATCCGGCCCAGGTCGGAGAGCAGCGCGGACTGCTCGGGGCCGGACAGGGAGCGGGCCAGCGCGCCGCCGTGCTCCACCACCTGGCTCCAGGCCCCCTTCTCACGGGCCAGGTCGACCAGCCGGCGCAGCGCCTCGACGTCGTCGGGAGCCACCTCCAGCACCTTGCGCCAGGCGTCGGCGGCCACGTCGTGGTTGCCGATGCGGTCCTGCCAGGTCGCGGCGATCTCGCGGTAGCAGGCAGCCTGGGCCGCCCCCGAGAGCACCGTGGACTCCCGGGCGAGGGCGCCGACGACCGCCGGCCAGTCCTCGGCCTGCACGGCGAGCTGCTTGAGCAGCCGCAGGGACTCCAGGTCGGTGGGCTCGTGGTCGAGCGCCCGCATCAGGGCCTCGCGGGCCTGGGCCTGGTCCTCGACGGCCAGCCAGGCCTCGGCGATGCGGCGCTGGTAGCGGGCGGCGGCGTCGGCCTCGCGCGTCCCGGCCGCCAGGCCTCCCAGGTACTGGATGGCCAGGCGGGTCTCGCCGCGCGCGCCGGCGATGCGGGCCAGGGCCTCCAGCACCTCGGTGTCCTCGGGGGCCTGCTCGTGGAGCTGGCGGTAGAAGTCCCAGGCCTCGTCGGTCTGGGCCAGGTGCTCGGCGAGCACCCACCGCCGCCGGGCCTCGATGGCGGTGCGCTCCTGCGCGTCCTGGCACAGGGCCAGGCGCTGGCCGAGGACCTCGAACAGCTCCTTCCACTCGCCCAGGTCGACCAGGGCCTGTTCCAGGCGCACCAGCACGGCGAGCCGCTCGGCGCTGCCCAGGTCGGCGTCCGCCAGGACCGCGCGGTAGCGCGCCGCCGCCTCGGCCTCCGCCCCCGCCTCTTCCAGGGAGGCGGCCAGCTCCATGGGGCTGGGCTCGGCCAGGCGCCCGAAGAGGTCCACCAGCCCGTCGACGTCACGCCGCTGGGCCAGGACCCGGCGCAGGGCGTCGAAGGCCTTGCCGGGGACCGGGCGGGAGTCGAAGGCCTTGCCGTAGAAGACCAGGGCCTGGTCCATGTCGCCGTCGGCCTCGAAGAGGTGACCGGCCAGCAGCGCGTGCACGGCCGCGACCGCCCGGTCGGGCAGGTGGTCGGCCAGCACGCCGTGGGCGCGGGCGAGGCCCTCGCGCTTGCCGGCGCGGGCCAGGGAGCGCTCCAGCCCGGCCGCCGCCTCGACGTCGGCGGGGTCGCGGTCCAGCAGGGACTGCCAGGTGCGCGCGGCGGCGCTGGCGTCGTCGAGCCAGGCCTCCTGGATGCGCGCCAGGTCGGCCTGCAAGGCGCCGTCGGGCAGGGCGAGCAGCGCGCGCTGCGCCTCCTCCCAGTAGTTGGCGCGCTCGGCCAGCCGGGCCAGGGCCAAGAGCGGGCGCTCCCCGGACTCGGCGGAGATCACCTCGGAGACCGCGTTCATCGCGGTCACCGCGTCGCCCGCGTCGGCGGCCAGCTCGGCCACCCGGACCGCCATGCGCACCCGCGTGGCCTCGTCCTCGGCGCCGAAGGCCATGCGCTGGTAGACCGCGAGCGTCTCGTGGGGGTCGGAGCCGGCCAGGGCCCGCTCCTCCAGCAGGCGCAGGGCGCCGACGTGCGCGGCGTCCTCCTCCAGGATCTCGCCCACGACCGCGCCGGTCTCGACCGCGGGCGTGCGGGCCGCGACCAGGGCGGCGGCGAGCATGCGCCAGTGCCGGCGCTCCAGGTCCTCGGCCGCGTCGGCCTCGAGCCGGTGCAGGTCGTAGACGTCCTGCCAGGCCTGCTGGCGGCTGGCCAGCTCGCGCAGGAGCTGGATGGCGGGCAGGAAGCCCGGCGACAGCTCCAGGCACCGCCGGAGCAGCGCCATGGCCTGGTCCGGATCGCCGACGCGGTCGGCCAGGATGCGGGCGGCGCGGTAGGTCAGGCTGACCACCTCGTTGGCGTCGCGCGTGGCCTCGGAGGCGGCGCGCAGGGCGCGGGCCAGGCCCGCCCAGTCCCCGTCGGCCTCCATGATGCGCACGTAGGCGTCCAGGCTGGGGGGGAAGTCCGGCACGTTCTCCAGCGCCCGCTGGTAGAAGCTCCGCGCCCGGTCGATGTCGCCCAGGCGGAAGTCGCAGACGGCGCCGGCGCGGTGGAGCTGCAGCGCCACGGCGGCAGGCTCCTCGGCCAGGATGGCGCGCTGCTCGTAGACGGCGGCGAGGCGGTCCCAGGCCTCCAGCCGGGTGTACACGCGCTCCAGGCCCTCCAGCGCCGGCAGGTAGCCGGGCGCGGTCTCGAGCACCCGCTCGAACCAGGTGCGGGCGCCCGCCTGGTCGGCCAGCGGGCCTTCGCACAGCTCCCCCATCCGGTAGAGCGTCGTCACCACCAGGTTCGGGTCCTGGATCCGGGCCAGGCTGCCCTCGAGCAGGGCGAGCAGGCGGGCGTGCTCACCCCGGTCCGCCAGCAGGGCCGCGGCGGCCTCCAGCGCCGGGCCGGCGGAGGGGTCCGCCTCGGCGGCCGCGCGGTAGCTCTCCACGGCGGCGTCGGGCTGGTCGAGGGTCCCGGCCTGCAGCTGGCCCAGCCGGAACAGGGCCCAGGCCCGCTCGGTGCCGGCGGTGGCGTCTGCCTCGGCCTGCAGCGCCTGCGCCAGCTCCGCGGGCCGACCGGCCCCGGCCAGGAAGACCTGCTGCTCGCGCCGGAGCTCGGGCGAGGGGTCCTGGGCGAGGGCGCGCTGGAAGCGCTCGCTGAGCGCGTCGGCGTCCAGGTCAGGGCGCTGCCGGGCCACGCGCAGGCTGCGCGCCTGCCAGAAGGCCGCGTCCGGCCCCTCCAGGCGATCGGCCTCGCCCTGGTAGAGGGCCTGCAGCCGCTCCAGGTCGCCCGCCGCCTGCGCCAGCCGCTCCACGGCGAGGAAGGCGGGAGCGTGTCCGGGGCTGGCCGCCAGGGCCGCCTCGTAGGCCGCCCGAGCGCCGTCGGGATCGCCCAGGCGCTCCTCGAGGACCCGCCCGCGCTCCAGCTGCACCCGCGCGGCCCGCGGGCCGCTGACCAGCGCGGCCATCTGGCCCAGCACCTCGACCAGGGGGCCCCAGGAGAAGGAGCGGTAGTACATCTCGCGGAGCAGGCGCAGCGCGAACCAGTCCTGCGGGTCGCGCTCGATGGCCTGCTGCAGGAGGCTGGCGGCCTCGTCCGGGCGTCGCAGGCTGTTGCGCTCGACCAGGGCGGCGTCCTGCAGCGCCTCGGCGGCCAGCGCGCCGTCCGTCACGCGGGCGCGGTCGACCAGCAGGTCGCGCAGGCGCTGGAAGTCGCCCTTGTTCGCCACGACGTCGGCGAAGGCCTTGAGGAACTCGGGCTCGCCGAAGCCGTCCTTGAGCGCCTTGCCGAACAGCTCCTCGGCGCGCTCCCAGTTGCCCAGCCGCTCGAAGTGCACGCGGCCGGCGGCCGCCCAGAGGGCCGCCGACTCCGGTCCGGGCGTGCGGGTCGCCGCCTCGCGCTCCAGGCCCTGGGCAGCCTCGGCCCAGCGGTCCGTCGCCTGCGAGGCCGGGACCGACGGGGCGATCCGCGGCGGCCGGACCGGGGCGTCCTCGGGCGGAGGCGCCAGGGGGATGGTCTGGGGTGCCGCGGCCCGGCGGCCCTGGCGCTCGGCCCGGGCGCGGGCGACCTCCTCCTCGTCGAAGAGGTCGCCGTGGGCGTCGGCGTCGCGGCGCAGGATCATCGTCGGATCCGGCACGTCCCCCAGGAAGTCCTCGGCCGTGGCGGCCTCGTCCTCGTCGCCGCCACCGTCGTCGCCTCCGTCCTCGACCACCTCGACCCCGGGGCCGGCCAGGGCCACCTCGGTCTGGTCATCCTCGGCGGTGCGGACGATCTCGGTCTCGGGATCGGGCTCGGGCCAGCCCTCGTCCATGTCGGCGACGATGGTCGGGTTGCTGCCCATGCTGGCGGCGCGGGCGCGCTCCAGCGCCTGGCGCTCCTGATCAGCGGCGGCCTGCTCGGCGGCGGCAGACTCCGCCGCTGCCTTCTCGGCGGCGGCCGACTCCGCCGCTGCCTTCTCGGCAGCGGCCTGCTCGGCGGCGGCCTGCTCGGCGGCGGCCTGCTCGGCGGCGGCAGACTCCGCCGCTGCCTTCTCGGCAGCGGCCTGCTCGGCGGCGGCCTGCTCGGCAGCGGCAGACTCCGCGGAGGCCTGCTCGGCAGCGGCCTGCTCGGCGGCGGCCTGCTCGGCGGCGGCCTGCTCGGCGGCGGCCTGCTCGGCGGCGGCCCTCTCGGCGGCGGCCTGCTCGGCAGCGGCCTGCTCGGCAGCCAGGCGCTCCTGCTCGGCCTTCTCGGCGGCGGCCTTCTCGGCAGCGGCCTTCTCTGCAGCGGCCTTCTCGGCAGCCAGGCGCTCCTGCTCGGCCTTCTCGGCGGCGGCCTTCTCGGCGGCGGCCTTCTCGGCAGCCAGGCGCTCCTGCTCGGCCTTCTCGGCGGCGGCCTTCTCGGCAGCGGCCTTCTCGGCAGCGGCCTTCTCGGCAGCCAGGCGCTGCTGCTCCTGGTCGTCGGGCTTCTCGTCCTCCCAGAACGACTGCGACTCACCGTCGGCGAACCAGTCGTCGAACTCACCCAGCCCCATGTCGGAGTCGGCGGGCTTCTGCTTCTTGGACATGGCGGGCGAGGCTCCTTCCGAAGGCGACCGGCGGGCGAGCGCCCGAGCTGGCCTCCGGTTGTGGTGTTCCCGGGGGGTGCGCGTGGCTGGCTGGCCCCCTGCGCCCGCGATCCATAGCACCGGCCTCGTCGCGACTTCAACCCGAGGGCGTCAGGCTCGCGCAAGCACCGCGCGCCTCGGCGGTCCCCTGGTGGGGGCCGGGTGGTGCGCCCGCCCTCAACCGGGCAGCGGCAGCGTGGCGAGCAGCCACTTGAAGTCGTCGTCGGTGAAGGTGATCCCGCCGCCGACGAAGCCCGTCGTGTAGCCGTGGCGGAGCCCGAGCAGGACGTTGTCGAGCCCACCTTCCAGGTACAGGTGCGGGTAGGGGGTCACCCGGGCGCCCACCTGGAGGTTGGGGGTGCCGTCCAGCCAGGGCCAGGAGCCGAAGTCGAAGTCGTAGAGGTCGGCGGAGAGCATGAAGCGGTCGCGGAAGGCCAGGTAGTCCAGGCCCACCCCGCCGGCCGACTCCTTGATGCCCAGCCGCGCGACCAGGCCGTGGTAGCGCTTGGCGAACTGCAGCGAGAACCGGTAGTCGGGCGTCCGGGTGTACTCGGTCCACCGCGTGCCCGTCTCCGGCAGGTAGTGCTCGGTGTAGGTCACCTCGCCCACCGGGTGGTCGACGAACTCGAAGACGTACCAGTAGTCCTCGCGCGGCATCAGGCGCAGCCCGATGATGTTCCGGGTGTTGCCGGACACCGGGTTGTCGAAGGCCGGGTCCTGGGGCTGGGTGCCGAAGAACTGGCTGCCCCGGTAGTAGACCTCGGTGTGCAGGCCCGTGATGCCGTCGACCACCTCGCCCACGTCGGCCAGCGTGTCCTCGATCTGCGCCATGGCCGCGTCGTCGTTGACCAGGCGGCCCAGGGTCCCCTCGCCGGCGTCGATCTTCGCCGCCACGCTCTCGACGTGGGCCAGGCTGCGGTCGAGCTTCTCGGTCGCCTGCCGGATCTGGGCCAGCTCGCCCTTGCTCTCGTCGCCGAGCACCACGGCCAGGTCCGCCAGCACCTCGGTCAGCCGGCGCACGTTGTCGGCGATGGCGTCGACGTCCTGGCGGTTGGCGGCGGTCATCAGGGCGAGCTGGGCCGTGATGATCTCCACGTTCTCCAGCACGCGGCCGACCTGCTCCTGGGGGCGGTCCTGCTCGATGGTGGCCCGCAGGGCCCCGGTGATCGCCTGGACGTCGGTGGCGATGGCGTCGACCTTCTGCTGCAGGGCGTCCAGGTCGGTCCCGCCGCTGGAGGTGCGCAGCCGCCCGCCGGGAGCCAGGGCGACGTCCGAGGTGCCCGGCGTGATCCGCACGTAGCGGTCTCCCAGCACCCCCTCGCCCTTCAGCTCGGCCACGCTGTCCTCGGGGATGGTGACCCCGCCCTCCAGCTCCAGCTCCAGGCGCGCCCCTCCCTCGTCCAGGGAGATCCCCCGGACGCTGCCGACGGCCACCCCCGCGATGCGGACCTGGGTGCTGACGTAGACGCCCTGGGCCGAGTCGAAGACCGCGCTCAGCTCGTAGCCACGCACCGAGCCCGGGCGGTCGTCGGTGCGCAGCGTCGCCCACACCGCGCCGCCGATGGCGACCAGCGTCAAGAGCCCCACCTTGAACTCGTTGCTGAACGAGGCCAGGGGGTTCTTGGGCGGGCGGGGGCTTGTGATGGCGGCACCCGGGGAGGAGGCGGATCGTATCGCGGCGGGCCCGCCCGGCGCTCAGGTGGGGATGGGCCCGGACAGCTCGCCGCGGATGAACTGCTGCACCAGGGGGTCCTCGTGGTGCAGCATCAGGTCGGGCGGCCCCTCGGCCACGATGCGGCCGTCGTAGAGCATCGCGACGTGGTCGGCGATGCGGAAGGTGGCGGTCATGTCGTGCGAGATCACCAGGGAGCTGATCTCGGGGTGGCGCAGCGCCGTGTCGTGGATCAGCCGGTCGATCGAGGCCGTGCGGATGGGGTCCAGCCCGGTGGTGGGCTCGTCGTAGAGAAGGAAGCGCGGGTTGCGCACCAGGGCCCGGGCCAGGCTGGCCCGCTTGCGCATGCCGCCGGAGAGGGCCGAGGGCATCTTGCCCTCGTGGCCTTCGAGGCCCACGTCGGCCAGGGCGGCGAAGACGCGGCGCGCCAGCTCCTCCTCGGGCAGCTTCTCGTGCTCCCGCAGGGGGAAGGCGACGTTCTCGTAGATGCTCATCGAGTCGAAGAGGGCGCCGTGCTGGAAGACCATGCCGAAGTGGCGGCGCAGCGCCCGCATCTTGCGCGGGGGCAGCGAGAGGATGTCGGTGCCGTCGATCTCGATGGTGCCGGCGTCCGGCCGGAGCAGGCCGAGGATCAGCTTGAGCAGCACGGACTTGCCGGCGCCCGAGAGGCCGATGACCACGGTGACCTGTCCCTGGCGCACGTCCAGGTCCAGCCCCTGCAGCACGTGCTGGGCACCAAAGGCCTTGCGCAGGCCGCGGATCCGGATCGCGGGCTCGCCCGCCGCCTGCTCCGGGACGATCCGCTCGTTCACAGCATCGCGCTCGTGAGGAAGTAGTCGGCGATCAGGATGGCGACGCTGGCGTCGACCACCGCGCGGGTCGTGCTGCGGCCGACGCCCTCGGCGCCGCCCTCGGTGTAGAAGCCGCGCGTGCAGCCGACGACGGCCATGATGAGGCCAAAGGCCGCGGCCTTGGTCAGGCCGCCGGTGATGTCGTCGGGGTCGACGTACCAGTCGATGCGGGCGACGAAGGGGCCCTCGGAGATGCCGAGCACCGAGACGCCGACGAACCAGGCGCCCAGGATGCCGACCAGGTTGAAGACCATGGCCAGGGCGGGCACCATCAGCACCGAGGCCAGCAGCCGCGGGGTGACCAGGTAGCCGACGGGCTCGACCCCCATGGCCTCCAGGGCGTCGATCTGCTCGGTGACCCGCATGGTGCCGATCTCGGCGGCCATGGCCGAGCCGGCGCGGCCGGTCACCATCAGGGCGGTGAGCACGGGCCCCAGCTCGCGGGACAGGGCCAGCCCCACGGTCGAGCCGACCAGGCCCTGGGCGCCGAACATGCTGAAGGCCACGTTGGACTGCAGGGCGAAGACGGCGCCGGTGAACACGCCCGTGATCATGACGATGGAGAGGGACTGGAAGCCCACGAACTCCATCTGCTTGAACCAGTGCCGCACGCGCACCGGGGGGTGCAGCAGGGCGCCACAGCCCAGGCCCAGGATCCGGCCGTGGCGGCCCAGCTCCTCGACGCTGGCCCGGGTGGTGCGGCCGACGCGCTCCACGCCCTGGATCAGGGGGCGGGCCAGCGGGTGTCCGGCCGGCGGAGGCGGGGCGGGCTGCACCGGTGGGGCTTATCCCCGGCCGGGCGCGCGGGCCGTTGCCCGCCGTGCGGGCCTCGGGTACACAGCGCCCTGCCCTACCCTCCTCCCCTGTCCTCTCCGCTGGAGGTCCCGTGCGGATCCTGGTGACCGGTGGCGCCGGCTTCGTGCCCTCCCACCTCTGCGAGCGCCTGCTGAACGACGGGCACGAAGTGGTCGCCGTCGACAACTTCGTCACGGGCCACGAGCGCAACCTGCAGCCGCTGCGGGCCTTCGGGGACCGCTTCCGCTTCGTCGAGGCCGACGTGACGCGGGGGCTGCCGTCCCAGGCCGAGGTCGGGCGCTTCGACCGCGTCTACCACATGGCCAGCCCGGCCAGCCCGATCGACTACGTCGAGCTGCCCTTCGAGACCCTGTACGTCGGCAGCGACGGCACGCGGATCGCGCTGGAGCGCGCGCTGGCCGACGGGGCTCGCTTCCTGCTGGCCAGCACGAGCGAGGTCTACGGCGACCCCGCGGTGCACCCCCAGGTCGAGGGCTACTGGGGCAACGTCAACCCCATCGGCCCCCGCAGCGTCTACGACGAGGCCAAGCGCTACGCCGAGGCGCTGACCATGGCCTTCCGCCGGTACAAGGGTGTGCAGACCCGCATCGTGCGGATCTTCAACACCTACGGGCCGCGGATGCGCGCCAACGACGGCCGGGTGATGCCCGCCTTCGTCAACCAGGCGCTGGACGGCCAGCCCCTGACTGTCTTCGGCGACGGCACCCAGACGCGCAGCTTCTGCTACGTGACCGACCTGGTCGACGGCATCGTGCGGCTGATGGAGTCGGACCTCGACGAGCCCTGCAACATCGGCAACCCGCACGAGATGTCGATGACCCAGCTCGCGCAGTACATCAACCGCTTCACCGGCAGCGCGGGCGGCATCGTGCACAAGCCCCTGCCCAAGGACGACCCGACGCGCCGCCGCCCGGACATCGGCCGGGCCCGGCAGCACCTGGGCTGGGAGCCGAAGGTGGACTTCGAGACGGGCGTCGCCGCGACCGTGGAGTGGTTCAAGAGCCTGCGCTGAGGTGGCGGGGCGGGCGCCCGATGTGGGCGCACGGCGGCGCGGTCAGTGGAAGTGCACGCCGAGACCGGCCTTGAAGACCAGGAACTGGCCCACCCCCACGAACTGGGTCGGGACCTCCTGCAGGCCCCCGGTGTCGGTGATGGCGGCCCCCGACGGCGACACCACGTAGGTCCAGGGGATCTCGATGAAGCCGACCGCGCCCTTGGGGGCGTCGAAGGCCAGCCCCCCGCCCACGGTGGGTCCCATGCCCACGCCGCCCTGGGCCTCGGGGTAGTCGACGAACTCCTGGTCGGGCACGGCGTAGGCGTCGTAGAAGCGCAGGTGGAAGCCGGCCAGGACGTAGGGCTTGAGGATGCCGGTCGCCAGGGGGTACAGCCGCACGCGCGGCTCCATGAAGCCCAGGACAGCCGAGACCGGGTCGTAGACGACCTGGTCGCTCTCGAGGAACTCGTCGGTGCCGTCCGGGTTGCCGGCGGCCTCCCAGGTCTCCCAGCCCGTGGTCAGCTCCTTGCGCCCGAGCTGCACCCCGCCGAGCAGGGAGACGTCCACCCACCACGCGGCCTGGTAGCCGACGGCCAGGCCCCCGGTGAAGCCTCGGCTGTTGAGGAAGGAGTGGTAGGTGTAGGTGTCGCGATCGCTCCAGGCGTCGCCCAGCTCGTCGTACAGGCCCACCCGCGTGTCGTAGCGACGGTCGAGATCGCCCATCAGCGCGCCGCCGTGCAGCTCCAGGAAGACCGCCGGCCGGCGCACCCGCGCCTGCTCCAGCCAGGCGTCGGCGTGCGCGCCGCTGTCCTCGTAGCGCCGCTCGGCGTAGGCGGGCAGGCCGAGCCGAT
Organism: Myxococcota bacterium; assembly: GCA_023150805.1. GTDB lineage: Bacteria > Myxococcota_A > UBA796 > UBA796 > UBA2385 > UBA2385. The sequence continues at coordinate 14,784 of JAKLKF010000034.1, forward strand.
CGACCTGCTCGTCGCTCTCCCGGTCCGGACGGCGGGGCGGCTCCTCGTCGAGCGGTGGCTCCTCCGCCGCGCCGCTGGCCGGCGCGTAGCGCTCCTCCACCACGCCGGGCACCGGGCGGCTGACGGCAGGCGGGGCCAGGGTCTCGGGGGCAAGGTCGTCGGCGACGCGCAGCAGCAGCTCGCCGGCGGCGGCCGGGGGCAGGCGCTCCTCGTAGGTGCGGGTCGCGCGCGAACCGCGCCCCTCGTACACGAGGATCCGCACGTGCAGCAGCCCGTCCTCCTGGCCGACCCGACCCACCACCGCGGTCGAGGCGTCGATGCGCCCCCACAGGTTCACGGGGCAGGACACCTCGTCGGCGCAGGCCAGGGCCGCGTCGCCGACCAGCGCTTCCAGCGCCTCGCCGCCGAGCACGACCAGGCCGCGGTCCTCCAGCGCCATCCGCGCCAGGTTGCCCAGGTCGTCGGCGGCGGCGAAGTCGTCCATGGTGGCCGGCGTGAAGTCGGGCAGGACCACGTCGGCGGCGACCGCCCGGGTCCCGAGCAGCAGGCCGAGGGGCAGCGCGAGGGTCGCGCGGGCACCCGCAGGGGGGCGGGCGGAGCGGATCGGGCGAGGGAGCGGCGGCATCGAGCAGCGCAGTTAGCACGGCGGGCAGGCGGGGGCAGGCCGCGCTCGTCGCGAGGGCGACAGAGCGCGTTGACAGCGCGCGGCTTTACCCATAAACGGGCGGCGTCGCCGAGATAGCTCAGTGGTAGAGCAGCTGATTCGTAATCAGCAGGTCGTGGGTTCAACTCCCATTCTCGGCTCCAGCATCCCCCAGCGACGCCCCGGTCTCAGCGGCCGGGGCGTCCTGCGTCGGGGGCCCGCCCTCGCCGGGCAGGGCCGGAGTCGCCAGCAGGAGCCGGTCCAGCTCCTCGTCGAAGCGGCGCAGCACCAGGGCCGCGGCGGCCCGGCGCACCAGCCCTCCGACCACCGCGACCGCGGCCCCCTCTTCCGCGCGCCAGTCGATCTCGTCGTGCCGGCTCAGCAGCAGGGTGCGCGTCAGCGGCGAGCCGCCGTGGGCCTTCCACGCCGCGTCCATCGCTGCCCGCACCAGGTCGGCCCGTGCGGGCAGCAGGCCGCGGGCGAGGGCGCGGCGCACCAGGTCTCCGCGCACCGCGGCCTCGGCGGTCCAGTCCAGCGCGTCCTTCACGGTCAGGAAGTACAGGATCTTCCGACTGAGCTTCTTGATGGGGTACCAGGCGACCGCCGACAGGCAGCCCGTCCACCGCAGCGGGGGCGGCCGGGTCAGGGCGTCGAGGGCGGTGGGTGGCAGCGGGGCCCCCTGCCCCTCGGCCACGGCCTGGTAGGCGCCCCGCATCAGCGCCCGGCGGAGCAGGTCGTCGAGGAAGGGCACGGGCAGGAGCGCGCAGAGGCCGACGAAGACGGCGTTGACGGCGATGACCTGGCGCACGGGAGCCTCAGCCGGTGGCGCGGGGAGCGGTGGGCAGGCGCGCGCGTGCCAGGCGGCCCAGCAGGCCGAAGACCGGGCGCAGCACCCAGCGTGGGCTGATCCGACCGGCGCTGATACCGAGCCAGGCCCAGAAGCCCGGCACGGCCAGGGCCTGGCCGCGGTCGAGCGCCGCGACGGCGGCGCGGGCGCAGTCCTCGGCGCTCAGCTCGACGAAGGGCGGCACTGCCTGCCCCGTCGGGTTGCCCGCCACCTCCTCGAACTCGGTGCGGACGGGCCCGGGGCAGACCTGGCAGACCTGGACCCCGGTGCCGACCAGCTCGGAGCGCAGGGCCTCGGACCAGGCGGTGATGTGGTGCTTGGTGCCCTCGTAGGCGGCCGCGCCGGGCATCCAGACCAGGCCGAAGCCCGAGCTGATGTTCAGCACCTGGCCGCGGCCGCGCGCGATCATGCCCGGCAGCAGGAGCCGGGTCAGGACCGTGGGCGCCACGACGTTGACCTGGATCATGCCGACCAGCTTGTCCAGGTCCGCCACCTCGAACAAGCCGATGTCGCCCAGGCCGGCGTTGTTGACCAGCAGGTCCACGCCGCCGTGGGCCTCGACCAGCGCCCGGGCCAGCGCGGCGGTGGCCTGGGGATCGGCCAGGTCACAGGGGCGCACGTCGACCTCCAGCCCCGGGTGCTGGCCCCGCAGGGCGCCGGCCAGCTCCTGCAGCCGATCTTCGCGCCGCGCGACCAGGACCAGCGCCCGAGCGCGGGGGGCGAGCTGGCGCGCCAGCGCGGCGCCGATGCCCGAGGAGGCGCCGGTCACGAGGACGACCAGGCTCGGGGGCTGCGAGGGCGACGAGACCATGGGCACACCGGGCTGCGGGGAAGGGACAACCTGACCGACTGTCAGCCCGCGGGCCACCGGGCCCGCACGCACCCCGCCAGCAGAGCGCTCCAGCCGCGGGCGCTCCCGGCGTACAGGCGCTCGCCCAGGTAGAGGGCGCGGGTCGCCAGCTCCTGCTGCCGGTCCTCGATGCGCTTCGCCAGCTCGCCACGCGCCTCGATCCGCGCGCTGAGCACGTGCAGGTCGTGGTGCGCGCCCAGCAGCTCCTGCAGCTCGTCCAGCTCGTGCACCACGGGGCCCAGCACCTCGGGCCAGGCCGGGACGAACATGCGCTCCTGCAGCATGCGGGCCTTCACGGCCTTGCGCCACTCGTGCAGCGCATCCGGGTCGGGGCGGGGGGCACAGGCGCGAAACCCCTCCCGACCGGCGCGCCAGGTGTGCGCCAGGCCCGGTGCAAGCAGGTCGAAGCCACCGTGGCGCGGCGCCCTGGCGCGCACCGCGTCGACCAGGTCGCCCGCCCGACGCTGCAGGCTGCGCAAGGTGGCCGCCTGCCAGGGCACCTCGGCCTCCACCCCCAGTCCCAGGCGATCGGGATCCAGCTCGAGCGACACCGCGGTGCGGCGCAGCACCGTCTCGTCCCGGGCGCCGGACAGCGCGCGTGCGAGGTCGCGGGCCTGCCGATCGAGGCTCCGCCGCTCCGAGGCGGGAAGCACCTCCCGCCAGGAGCGGACCAGGGCGCGGACCAGCTTGAGCTGCTTTCGCGCCTGGTGCACCCGGCGGGCGCGACCAGCCGCTCCGCGCCCTCGGGAGCCGAGCTGCTGCGCCGCGTCGAGCGCCGCGGACACGGCCGCCTGGCCGCTGATCGCGGCCAGGTCATCGGCGCCGCGGCGGGGGCTAGTCGTCGTCCCAGTCATCCCAGGCGCGCCGCTTGCCCCGGCCTCCCGCGCCGCGGTCCCGGTCGCCGAAGTCGTCGCGCACGCCTTCGTCCTTGCGGCCACCGGCCTTGCCCTCCCACTTGCGGGAGCGCTTGGACCGACGGGAGTCGTCCTCGCCCCAGCCCCCCCCCTCGTCGGGAGCCGGCGGCGCGCCCCAGCCACCGCCGCCACCGGGGCCACGGTCGTCGGGCCGACGCATCCCGCCGCCACCCGGCGGACGCGGCCCGCGGGACTCGACCTGCGGACCCCGGCCCATCGGCCGACCGCCGCCGGGGCCATCCCGACGCGGTCCACCGGGGCCCCGCGGCCCGCCGCCGCCGCCACCGGGACGACCGCCGCCGCCGGCCCGCTCCTCGGCCTCGTTCACGCGGATGGTGCGACCATCCAGCGACGTCCCGTCCATCTTGGACACCGCGGCCTTCGCGAGCTCCTCGCTGGCCATCGTCACGAAGCCGAAGCCGCGCGAGCGGCCGGTCTCCCGGTCGGTGATGACCACCGCCTCCACCACCTCACCCACGGGCGCGAACGCGGCCCGGAGGCTCTCGTTGTCGGTACCCCAGGCCAGGCCACCCACGAAGAGCTTGCTGCTCATCTGTCTCTCGTGCTCTCTCTGCTTGCTTGACGGTGCACCGGGCCGCCCGCGGGATGCGGGGACAACACTGGCGGGACACCACGCTGCCGTCGCGAGCGAACCGGGCCCGCATCCGTTGGCGATCCGGACGACCGCCGCGGAGACACTACCTCCAGTGGGTGCTGCAATGCACGTGAAAACTCGTGGCGGAGGGGTGACAACGGCGTCGGCGCCGGCCACCCTCCCGCCAGGAGGGGTCCGCGACCCTGCTCAGCGGCCCAGCGTGCGGCCGCCGCCACCCTGGTTGTTCCCCCCCTGGGTGTTGCCGCCCTGGCCGCCGCGGTGGAGCGTGCGCTCGCCGCCGGTGGCGCCGCCGCCGCTGGTGCCGTCGGCGCGGCGCAGCGTGCGGGGCCCGGTGTTGCGGGTCACCCTGCGCGTGCCCGTCTTGGCCTGGCGCACGGTCGACTCCTCCGCCGGGACCACCTTGAGATCCTCGAGGTACACCAGGACGGCGCCCTGGTCGGCGCCGATCGCCCAGCCCAGCTCGGCGTCTCCCTTGGTGTAGATCGCGGCCTCGAAGTCGGTGTCGGTGAAGCTGTCGGTCACCGTGTAGCCGGCCTTGGTCCAGGACTCCTTCCACCGGCTCACGCTGGAGCCGAAGTCGCCGGCCTCCCAGGCCATCAGGGCGATCGTCTCGTCGGAGAGCAGGACCTGCGCGTCGCCCACCGGCAGCCCCATGCCGTTCCAGCGCGCGTCCAGGCCCGCGTTGGTGTCGGCGACCGCGGCGGGGGGCGGCGGCGGGGGCGGGGTCTCGACCGTGGTGCCGCCGGTGGTGGGGGCGTCGTCGCCCTCTCCGCACGCGAGGGCGAGCGCCCCGATGGTGAGCAGGGTCGCGAGGGTGCGCTTCATGTCGGGCTCCTGTCGGAACATGCGCCGGGTGGCGGGACGGGGGGGCCCCGTGCGGGGCGGGTCGCGGCGCGAGGCGTCGGACGCCGCCGCAGACTACCAGGGGGGAACCGGTCGGTGGTCGAAGCCGCCCGCCTCCGACCCTGGCGAGCGCCCGGCGCGCGGATAGACGCGCCGCCATCGGCCAGCCCAGGGAGCCCCCTTGAACCTCGCGCCCGACGTCCGCCCCCGCTTCGAGGAGCTGCTCCGGGAGCCGCTGGGTGACACCGGCGAGCTCCGCCAGCAGGTCGCCGCCTTCGCCGCCGACGCCCGCCGGCGTGCGACCCAGGGCCTGGACCTCGACACCGACCTGCTCGACTGCGTCGAGGCCACCTTGGAGTCCATGCTCAAGCGGGTGTCGCGGAAGACGACGCCGCTGCACCACCGCCTGATCCACGCCACCGCCCGCTTCTGCTGCCAGGGCCCCGACCAGGGCCGCCCTCTCGACGACCGCCGCCTGGCCACCGACGTGTCCGTGGTCAACGAGTGCGCGCGCGTCATCCGGCGGCCCGAGCTGTCGATCCGCCGCTGATCCGGGGGGTCGGGCACGCCGACGGCCCTTGTCGTCCGGTCCGCGGTGTGAACAACCCTGCGTCCGCCTCCACCCCGGACGAGGGCGCGGCCGTGGTGGCCCTGCCCTGTACCTGCGCGGTCGTCGACCGCGTTTCGTGATCGTCACAGAGCGGCCCGCCGACAGGAGTTGACGGGCGCCGGATCAAGTGCTTTCATTCCGCGGCCTTGGAACGGGCCCGGGGGTCGCAGCCTCCCCCGAACCCACCACGGCTCGCCTCCGCGATCCTTCCCGTGGGCCTCCTCCCGGCCCACCCGACCTCCGCCGCCCCAGCCCCCTCACCCCCACCGAGGAGCCGGACCTTGCGCACCGCCTTCAACGACTTCCGCAAGACCTTCCGCCCCGACAGCCCCGACAGCGAGCGGCTCAGCGCCGAGCAGGAGCGCGAGATGGCGCGCGCCATCCGCCGCGCGGAGCAGAAGGTCCGCGAGTCCCTGGCCGGCATCGAAGAGGCCGACGACATCCTGATGCGGCGCCCCAAGCGGGTGGAGCGGACCCGGGCGGGCGCGGTGGATCGGCTGGAGGAGGCGGTGCGCGCGGTGCAGAAGGCGGCCAAGGAGCAGCCCGACCTGCGCGGCTACGCCGGCGAGGCGGTCAACGCCTGGAACGAGAGCGAGAACCTCCGCTGGCGGCTGGCCATGAGCGGCCTGCGCATCGCCCACGGCGAGGCGCGCAAGCTGGCCGGCCCCTTCCTGGACGAGGAGGACCTGGTCCAGGAGGGCTACATCGGCCTGCTGCGCGCGGCCAAGCGCTTCGACCCCGACCGCGGCATCCGCTTCAGCACCTACGCCCGGTGGTGGGTGCGCGCCCAGATGACCCGCGCCATCGACCACACCGGCCGTCCCGTCCGCCTGCCCGGCTGCGCGGTGGAGCAGACCCGCAACCTGCGCAAGGCGATGAAGCGCTTCGAGACGATGGGCACCGACTACACCCTGGCCGACCTGGCCGAGGAGGTCGGCATCGACGAGGCCCGCGCCCGGCTGCTGCTGTCCCAGGGCAACGTCGTCAGCCTGGACGAGCCGGTCGACGACGGCCCGCGGCCGCGCACCCTCGACAAGTTCCTCGCGGACGACGAGGCGGCCCAGCCCGACGACGACGCGATCCACGGGCAGCAGCTCGGCCGGATCCGCGCCGCCTTCGAGGCCGTGCTCAGCGAGCGGGAGCGCTTCGTCCTGACCCGTCGCTACGGGCTGGACGACGGGGAGTACCACACCCTGTCCGACATCGGCCGGGACATGAAGCTGTCCCGGGAGCGGGTCCGCCAGATCGAGCACAAGGCGCTGGCCACCCTGCGCGAGCACAGCGGCATCGACCTGACCCAGCTCGCCGCCCGCTGAGCACCCGACCGGCGCCCCCCCCTCGCCGCGGTGTGACGCCTAGTTCAGCGAGTCACACCAGATGGGGATCGGCTGCGGCGTGGCCGTGAGCGGGCCGCCGCTGCTGCCGTGCAGGCTGGTGAAGCTGAACTCTCCCCAGGCGACCTCGGCCTTCTCCTCGTCGAGGTAGTCGACGGTGATGGTGGCGCTGTCGCCCTGGGTGTCGTCGGTGGCGTAGTAGCGCTGGGTGCTGGTGCCCCCGGCCTCCTCCTGCAGCTTGACCTTCGCGCCCGCGCCCGCCGTGTCGTAGGTGCCGGGGCCCGTGAAGCTGCCCAGCAGCTCGGCCACCAGCACGAAGACGTGGCTGCCCCCCGAGTCGCGCCAGAAGACGCGGAAGTTGGACGAGCCCACGGGCTTGCTGCAGGTGGGGGTGTCGAAGCGCAGCGAGAGGTCTTCGGCGCCGGAGACCTCCAGGGTGAAGGGGTCGGGCTTGGGCGGCAGCAGGCTGGTGCCACCGTCGCCGCCCGTGTCGTCCCCGGCTCCGCCGTCCGGGGCTCCGCCGTCCCCGCTGCCCGTGTCGTCGCCCTGCGGGCCCGGCGGGCCGTCGCCGTCATCGCCGCCGTTGCAGGCGAGCAGCAGGAGGAGAGGGGCGATCTCGAGGACGCGGTGTCGCTGCATGGGGATGCTCCGGGGTCGGGCGGAATGGTAGCGTCTGCTCGCCTCCGGTGAAACGTCCAGGTTGCCGCGCCCCCTCCTCCTGCCGCGAGAAGCCCGATGCCTGCCCCCTCCTCCACGGCGCCACGCCTGCTGCGGCGTCCCCAGTCGGCCATCGGCCTGCTCGGTCGCTATGGCTGCCTGCTCGTGCTGGGCGCCTTCCTGCTGTTCACGACCATGTGCAGCGGCCTGCTCGGGCTCTCGATCTTCGCGGGCACGCCCGCGGAGTTCACGGTCGCCACCATCCTGGCCCTGGCCACCGCCGTGCCCTACGGCCTGGTCCTGCTGTGGATCGACCGCAACGAGAAGGAGCCCTGGTCGCTCATCCTCATCGCGACGCTCTGGGGGGCGGCGACGGCGACCTTCATCTCGGGCATCTTCAACGACCTGTTCGGCATGGCCGCGATGAGCGCCATCGGGGACGCCGCCATCGCCGGCCAGGTGACCGCGTCCTTCTCGGCCCCCTTCATCGAGGAGCTGACCAAGGGCGCCGCCGTGATGCTGCTGTTCTTCCTGTTCCGCAAGGACTTCGACAACGTGCTCGACGGCGTCCTCTACGGCGCCCTGGTGGGGCTGGGCTTCGCCTGGTTCGAGAACATCCTGTACTACGTGCGGGCCGGCGAGGGCGGCGGCATGGGGGAGATGGTCAAGCTGGCCTGGGCGCGCGGCGTCGTCAGCGGCATGGGCGGCAGCCACGCGGCCTACACCGGGCTGACGGGCCTGGGCTTCGGCCTGGTGCGCGTGCTGCGGCGCGGAGTCCTGCGCTGGACCTTGATCCCCCTGTTCTGGGGCCTGTCGATGTTCGCCCACTTCTCGTGGAACACCTTCGTCAACCTGTTCGTGGTCAGCAACAGCGAGGCCCTGACCCTGCTGGTGAGCCTGCCGGTCGCCACCGCCGTGCTCCAGGGCCCCTTCCTGTTCCTGCTCGTGATGGTGGTCGCCCTGGTCTGGCGCCACGAGAACAAGGTGATCCTCACCTACCTCGAGGGCGAGCCCCCCGACGTGGTCGACGACGCGCAGCGCCGCGCCCTGGTCCCCGCCCGGCGCCGCGCCGTCGCCGGGGTGGGCCGCTTCTTCCGGTCGGGCCCCTTCGGCTGGTGGCGCCAGCGGGCCGTGGAGGAGGACCTCATCCGGCTGGCCTTCACCAAGTGGCACCTGCACCGCGACCGGGAGGCCACCTGGAGCCCCGACGAGGACGCAGAGGTCCAGGGTCTTCGCGCCCGGATCCGCCGCCGGCGCGCCGCGACCTGAAGCTCAGCCCTGGCGGGCCGCGGCCATCAGCTCGGCCGGCGGCTCCCGGACCTCCCAGATGAGCCCGATCGCCGCCAGCAGGCGCAGCACCGCGTAGGTGATGTCCACCTCGTACCAGGCGAAGCCCTGGCGGGCCGAGCGCATGTAGCGGTGGTGGTTGTTGTGCCAGCCCTCGCCCAGGGTCAACAACGCCAGCAGGAAGCTGTTGCGGCTGGTGTCGCTGGTCTCGAAGCGGCGGCTGCCCCACACGTGGGTGAGGCTGTTGATGGTGAAGGTCGCGTGCCAGGAGATCACCAGCGACAGGAAGAAGCCGGCGAAGAGCCCCGTCCAGTCGAGCAGCAGCCACGAGGCGACGCCCATGACCGTGGCCGGCAGCAGCCGCCAGCGGTCCAGGAAGCGCAGCTCGGGGAAGCGCTTGAGGTCCTCGACGTTGTGCCGCGGCGCCTCGGAGTCGTCGCACAACAGCCAGCCGACGTGCGCGTGCCACAGCCCCCGCTGCAGCGGCGAGTGCACGTCCTCGGGCTGGTCGCTGTAGCGGTGGTGGTGACGGTGGTGGCCCGCCCACCAGATCACGCTGCGCTGGGCCGAGAGCTGCCCCAGGATCGCCAGCACGAGCTGGAAGGCCCGCGAGGTCTTGAAGGCCCGGTGCGAGAAGTAGCGGTGCAGGCCGGCGGTCACCCCGAACATGACGACCAGGTACTGCGCGATGCCCCAGGCGGTGGCCTGCCAGGAGAACCCGGTCCACAGGACGCCGGCGACCGTGACCAGGTGCACCAGCACGAAGGCGCGACCCTGGGATGGCATCGCCAGCGCCCACCCGGCCCCGCGCCCCACGGCGCCCCAGATCCCGTTGCCCTGCGCCGCGTAGTCCTCGTCGCCGTGGTGCATGTCCGCCCTGCTCGCGATGGGTGCCGGCGAAGCCTATGGGGTCGACTCGCTGGCATTCGTCATCGTTGCGTCGCCCCCGGTCATGTTTCCGTCAGGGCGCGCCCGCGGGCCCGACACAGCGCTCAGCGGGCCTCCTCCGCCCCGGGCGGCAGCTCGTCCTCGGGCTGCAGGATGAAGCGGTAGCCCGCGCCCCGCACGCTCACGAAGTGGCGCGGCAGCTCGGGATCGGGCTCGAAGTGGCGGCGCAGGCGCAGCACGAAGTTGTCGACCGTCCGGGTGTTGGGGTGGTTGCGCAGCTTCCAGACCTGCTGGAGCAGCTCCTCCCGCGACACCACCCGGCCCGAGTTCTGGGCGAGGTAGCGCACCAGGTCGAGCTCGAGCTTGGTCAGGTGCAGCGTCTCGCCGCGCACGGTGACCTCGTGGCTGTCGAAGTCGACGCGCGCGTCGCCGAAGCTGAGCACCGAGGCCATCCGCGCCTGGCTCTGCCGCTCCCAGCTCCGGCGCCGGATGGCCGACCGCACGCGCGCGACCAGCTCCTCCAGCTCGAAGGGCTTGGTGATGTAGTCGTCCGCACCGCTCTCCAGCCCCTCGACGCGGTCCTCGGTCAGGCTGCGGGCCGTGAGCATGATCACGGGCGTGTAGTCCCCCACCTCGCGCAGGCGCCGGCAGATGTCGAAGCCGTCCAGGTCCGGCAGCGTGACGTCGAGCACGATGGCCGAGAAGGGGCGCGCGCGCGCGAGCTGGGCGAAGGCCTCGCGGCCCGACCCGGCGATCTGGACCTCGAAGCCCTCCAGCTCGAAGTTCAGGCGCAGGCCGCGCGCCAGGTGGGACTCGTCCTCGACGATCAACAGGGACGGGCGCTCGGGGAGGTCGGGGGCGCTCACGGGGGGGCTCCGGTGCGGGCGGGCCGCGTCGGCGGCGCCGGGAGGGAGGGGGCCCTGCGGAGGGGCTCAGGCCGAGGGGCCCTGCGAGGGACGGGGTTCCGGGACCCCGCGGTGCCCCAGGGGCAAGGTGAAGGTCATGGTGGTGCCCTGGTCCTTGCCCGGCGAGATCGCCGCCAGGCGTCCGCCCATGGAGCGGACCAACGAGGAGACCACGTACAGGCCCAGGCCGGTGCCCTGGCGCTTGCGGGTGCTGACCGAGGGGACCCGGTAGAAGCGGTCGAAGATGCGCTTGATGTGCGCCCGGGGGATGCCGATGCCGCGGTCCTCGACGGAGACCCGGACCTTGCCGCGGTGGACCATGGCCCGCACGCTGATCTGGCAGGGGGGATCCGAGTACTTCACGGCGTTGTCGAGCAGGTTGCGCAGCACCAGCTCCAGCGCCGTCTCGTCGGTCACCATGCGCAGCCCGGGGGGCACCATGTTGTGGATCTCCCCGTCGGTCACCTTGTGGCGGCTGCGTACCCGGACCGCGGTGGCCTCCACCAGCGCGTGCAGGTCGACCTCGCGCTGCACGCCCGCCTCGCCGCCGTGCTCGATGCGGCTGGCCTCGAGGATGTCGTCGATGAAGGCGCTGAGCCGGTCGACGTCGTCGAGCATCATCTGGTTCAGCTCGGCGCGCTGGGCCTCGGTGAGCTGCCGGCGCTGCAGGGTCTGCAGGCACAGGCGCAGGCTGGCCAGGGGGCTGCGGAGCTCGTGGGTCACGCTGTCGATGAAGCGCGTCTGGCGGCGGCCGTCGAGGATGTCCCGCACCAGCCGGATGCCGAAGATCACCAGCAGGACGATGATGGTGGCGAAGGAGGCGGGGCCGGCGACCAGCAGCCAGCGGTTGGTCACGGCGAGCTGATCGCTGCTGCCCAGGTTCTGGACGATGATCACGGTCCAGCCGACCAGCAGGGCGATGTTCAACAGCACGCCGACGACGGTCAGCGTGATGGGCGTGCTGATGCTGCGGATCGGGCCCATGGCCATCGGCGGAGTCTAACGGGGGGCGGCCGCGGCCTGCACGGCGCCCCGGCGCATCCAGCGCGAGGCGCCGACACCGACGATGAACATGACGCCGGCCCAGGTCAGCACCGTCAGCAGCGTCGCCGGGTCGGGAAACCAGGCGCTGGCGAGCAGCACGCAGGCGCTGCTGCTGTGGATGACCCCCACGCTGGCCAGGGCGACGCGAGCCTCCCTGCGCGGCGGAGAGACCAGCCAGCCCAGGACCAGCGAGGCCACCACCGCGCCGAGCACGGCCAGCACGGTCGGCCAGCCCGCCGCCAGGAAGCGCCCTCCCTCCAGGACGACGACCGCCACGCCGAACACCAGCAGCAGGGCGTTCGCGGCCCAGCTCGTCGCAGTCTGCAGGCGCCGCGCGATCGCCGGGCGCGCCTTGTGCACCGCGGCCCCCACGACCAGCGGCACGAGCTGGGTCGCCACGATCATGAACGCCATGTCCCACAGGTAGCCGTTGTCGGTGGTGGGCACGGGCACCTGCAACACCGTCAGCCCCAGCGGGATCAGCAGGGTGTTGGCCACGTTGAACACCAGCACCAGCGCGACCGCCAGCGCCACGTCCCCCCGCGCCGAGAGGGCCAGGTAGGCGCCCATCGGCCCCCCCGGCGCCACGGCGCACAGCAGCAGGCCCGCGCGGGCGCCGGGCTCCAGCTCCAGCAGGTGCGCCAGCGCGAAGCTGACCAGCGGCACCAGCACGTAGCCGGAGACCAGGCCGGCCAGCAGGCCCGCCGGTCGACGCAGGGTGGCGGCCAGCCCCGAGAGGGACAGGTCCAGGCCCACGGAGAGCATGAGCAGGACGACGAAGGCCCCCGCGACGAGGTTCTCGAGGGACTGGAGCAGCGCGGGATCCACGGGAGGGCTTGCCGATGCGGAGCTGTCACCCAGGCCTCACGGCGTGGCCCGGCGGCCGGGTGTAGTATCCGGCCTGCCCCCCGGGCCGCACGGCCGGACCGTGGCCCCCTTCGCACGAGGCCCCCCGATGCTCGAACAGCTCTCCCATGAAGACCGCATGCAGCTCCTGCGCTTCGTCTGCTCCTTCGCCTGGGCGGACCTGGAGGTCCGCGACTCCGAGCGCAGCGTGGTGCACAAGCTCATCCGCTCCTTCAACCTGGACGAGGACGAGCTGGCCGAGGTCGAGCGCATGCTGAAGTCGCCTCCGGCGCCCGAGGACGTCGACCCGCAGGAGATCCCGCTGGAGCACCGCGAGCTGTTCCTCGAGACCATCAAGGCGATCATCTACAGCGACGGCGAGATCAGCCCCAACGAGGCCGAGAGCTTCGAGCTGCTCGACCAGCTCATCCGCTGAGGGGGTGACGGCGGGCCGGCAGGGGGGGTGCCGGCGGGCGGGCAGGTCGGCGACGGCGCGCCCACAAGTGGACGGGATCACGAGGGCACACCCCTTGCTCACGGGCGGGGACACCCCTCGGAGGTCCCATGTCCGGCGTCGCCTTCCACCTGTCTGTCCCGCGCCTCCCCTCGCCCCTCCCTCCCCACCCGCTCGACCTCGACCGCCAGTGGCGGTTGGTGGTGGGCGGCCTGGCCGGCGCAGGTCCCCTCTCCGTCGCCCTCCACCCCGATGGCCTGGAGCTGCTGGTGCTCTGTGGCCCCGCCTCCCACCCCGCGGTGCTTCGCCGCATGGAGGCCGCGCTGCCGGGGCTGCAAGGCGACGGCGCCGGCGTCGAGGCGCTCCCCGCGCACCGCGTGGCAGGGACGGCGCGCTGGATCGAAGGGCCCCTCCCCCACCGCTGGTCGACCGGCTGGGAGCGCGCGGGCCTGCGCTGGATGTCGGGGGCCGGCGCGGCCGACCTGCGCGCGCTGCTGCCACAGGCCGGCCACGTGGCGCCCGTCAGCCTGGACAGCCGCCAGTACCCCGCCGAGAGCCTGCCCACGCTGACCCAGGTGGCGGCCCTGGCGCTGGGGCTCCATCCCCAGGAGCTGCGGCTGCCCGCCTCGAACGAGGCCCGCGCCGCGCGGCGCCTGGCCGCCGCCCTGTGCCGTGCCCGCGGGTGGGCGGAGCCGGTGCTGTACGCTCACCTGGGCGCCGACGCGCTGGTGGGCCCGGTCGCTCCCGGGGCGCAGCGCGCGGCCCTGCGGCTGCTGGCGGCGGTCATCGGGGGTCGAGTCCGCCTGGACCGGTCCCCGGGACTGGAGGACCTGGCCATCGGCCGCCGGGCCTCTCCCACCGCGGGCAGCCCGGGTGCCCGCCTCGCGCGCCGGGTGGCCGCGCGGACCTGAGTCCGCCGCTCGTCAGACCGCCGGGACCTGGCGCCGCAGCAGGTGGGCGCGCGCCGGGGTCGCGACCAGCTCGCCGCGGTCGCCGGTGGAGATCTCGGCGGCGTTGGCCTCGTCGGTGTCCAGGTGCATCTCCAGGACGAAGTCGGGCGACACCCGCACCGAGACGTCGCGGAAGACCAGGTCCCGCCCGGCGCCGTCGACCGCCACCTCCACCTCGTCGCCGTGCGCCACGCCGAAGCGCTGGGCGTCGTCGGGGGGCATGTGGATGTGGCGCCGGGCGCAGATCAGCCCCTCGGCCAGGTCCAGCCGACCCGCCGGCCCCACCAGGGTGACGCCCGGGCTGCCGGCGACCTGGCCGGACAGCCGCACCGGCGCGTCCACGCCCAGGTGGAACTCGTCGGTGCGCGAGACCTCGACCTGGCAGGCGGGCCGCTCGGGGCCCAGCACCCGCACCCCCTCGATGGCGCGGCGAGGACCGACCACGGTGACCGTCTCCTCGCAGGCGAACTGCCCGGGCTGCGACAGCGGCTTGCGGGGGGTGAGCTGGTGCCCCGCCCCGAACAGGGCCTCGACGGCCGCCCGGTCCAGGTGCACGTGGCGCGCGCTGATCGCGATCGGGATCCCGCCGACGTCGTACACCGCCTCCGCGCCCAGGCACTGCCGCACCTGGCGGGCGATCTCGTGCTGCTCGTCGGTGTGCACGACCAGCAGGCGCACCCGGCTGTGGCCCGCGGACACCTCCAGCACCGGCTGCTCGGCGCTGGCACGGGCCACGCGGTTGCGCTCGTCGTCGAGGTGGGCGCCCAGCCACTCCATGCGCTGGCAGACGTGGTGGCGCACCAGCGCGCTGTTCTCGCCGATGCCGCCGGTGAACACCACGGCGTCCAGGCCGCCCATCACCGCGGCGTAGGCGCCGATGTACTTGCGCACCCGGTGCACGAAGACGTGCACGGCGAGCTGGGCCTGCTCGTCGCCCTCGGCCGCGCGGGCCTCGATGTCGCGCATGTCCCGGCTGCTGCCCGACAGCCCCAGCAGGCCGCTCTGGCCGTTGAGCAGCTTGTCGAGCTGGTCCAGGTCCAGCCCCTCGGCCCGCGCCAGGGCCAGCAGGGCGCCGGCGTCGACGTCTCCGGAGCGCGTGCCCATGACCAGCCCCTCCAGGGGCGTCATGCCCATGCTGGTCTCCACCGATCGGCCGTGCTCGACCGCACACGCCGAGGCCCCGTTGCCCAGGTGGCAGGTCACGATGCGCAGCGCGCGCAGGTCCTCGCCCATCCAGGCGGCGGCGGCGCGGGCGACGAAGGCGTGGCTGGTGCCGTGGAAGCCGTAGCGGCGCACCCCGTGCTTGCGGGCCAGGGTCTGGGGGAGGGCGTAGGCCTGGGCGCGGCGGGGCAGGGTCGCGTGGAAGGCCGTGTCGAAGACCGCCACGTGCGGCAGCGACGGGAGCACGCGGCGGGCGGCGCGGATGCCCGCCAGGTTGGCCGGGTTGTGCAGCGGCGCCAGCGGGATCAGCGCCTCGATGCCGGCCTCGACCTCGTCGTCGACCCGCACCGGCGCCGTGTAGCGCTCGCCGCCGTGGACGGCCCGGTGCCCGACGGCCGCCACGCGGACCCCCGCCGGCAGGGCCCCCAGCAGGGCCGGCAAGGCGGCGGCCAGCACCGCCGCGTGGTCCCCCTCGACCGCGACCTGCAGGCCGGCGGCCGCGCCGCCCCAGGCCAGCGTCGTGCCCTTCGCACCCACCCGCTCGGCCAGCAGCTCGGCCGCGCAGGCGCCGCTGTCGGGATCGACGACCGCGGCCTTGATGGACGAGCTGCCACAGTTGATGACGAGGACGTGCACGACGGCTCCAGGGCGAGGGTTCCAGGCAGGGCCGCTGGCCTAACCAGGGCCCGCCAGCCCTCCCCTCCCCTGTGGCAAGCTGCCGGTCGCGCCCGGAGCCCACCTTGCCCCCAACCGCCGACCTGGCCCTCGCCGAGAACGTGCCCCTCGACGGCCTCGCCGCCCAGGCGCTGGAGAACCTGGTCAACCAGTTCGCGCGCCCGCTGGACTTCCTGCGGGAGCTGGTCCAGAACTCCATCGACGCCGGCTCACCCCGCGTCGAGGTCTGGCTGGCCTGGGTCTCCGACGCCACCGGCCCCGACGGCGTCCTGGAGATCCACGTCGACGACTGGGGCGAGGGCATGGACGAGGAGATCATCGACAAGCAGCTCACCCGGCTGTTCTCGTCGACCAAGGAGGACGACCTCACCAAGATCGGCAAGTTCGGGATCGGCTTCACCTCGATCTTCGCCATCCGGCCCGAGGCGGTGCTCCTGCGCACCGGGCGGCACGGCGAGTCCTGGGAGCTGCTCTTCCACCCCGACCGCAGCTTCGACAAGGTCCGCCTGCACGAGCCGGTGGCCGGCACCCGCATCACCCTGTTCAAGCGCATGGCCGACGCCGAGGTCGACGCCTTCGTGCGCGAGAGCCGCTGGGTCCTGCGCTTCTGGTGCGAGCACAGCAACACCCCCGTCCTCTTCGAGGACCGCACCCGGCGGCAGGCGCCCGTCGGCACGGAGGTGGCCGACCCCTTCGCCGCCTTCCAGGACGCCGCGCCCGCCCCCACCGCCGGCGGCCCCGAGGCGGTCAACGGCCCGATGCAGGTCGAGGCGGACCTGTCGATCGAGCACGTCGCCGACGGCGTCCAGGTGGTCGTCGGCTACGCGCCGCGCCCCCGGTACGGCTTCTACAACGGCGGCCTCACGCTGATGAGCACCGAGAACGAGGACGCGCTGGGCCCCCACGTGCACCGCCTGCGCCACCTCAGCTTCAAGGTGAAGTGCGACACGCTGGAGCACACCCTGACCCGGGACAACGTGCTGCAGGACACGCACTGGGAGCAGGCCATGGCGGTGCTGGTGCAGGCCAGCGAGCTGCTGCAGGTCGCCCTGGTCGAGCGGACCGGCCAGGCCGTGACCTCGGGCGAGGACCTGGGCCGCTGGCACCGCTACCTCGCCGCGGAGTGCCGCGCGCGCGCCCTGCACACGCAGGTCGAGCAGGCCCGGACCTCGCCCCTCCTGCGCGACCACCTGGGCCGCCCCCTGAGCCTGGACCAGCTGGAGGCCGCCCACCAGGAGCACGGGGCCACCCTGCTGCACCCGGGCGCGGGGCCGCTGGCCGACGCCCTGTCCGGCCGCGGGGTCGCCCTGCTCGACGACGACCCCGACCTGCGCGACCTGCTGGACGCCACCTGGCGGACCCCCTTCTTCTCGCTGCGCCTGACCCGCCGGCGGGTCGTCCGCGCCGACGAGATCTACGTCCTGCCGCAGGCCGTGCCGATCGCGGCGCAGGGCCGGCAGGAGCGCCAGCTCGTCGAGCGGGCCCAGGCCCTGATCCAGCAGAGCGTGGGCGGCCGCCTGGACCTGCGCATCGCCGAGTTCCCCGGCGGCGCCGACGAGGCCCTGGTGGTCGAGGGCAGCGAGGGAGAGGGGGTGTTCCGCCGGGCCGGCCGCCGGTGGCGATGGCTGCCCGGCCTGCTGCACCGGCGCACCCTCCTGCTCAACCGCCACCACCCCTACCTGCTCTCCCAGGTGGTGCTGGCCGGCGAGCGACCCCAGGTGGCGGCCCTCGCCCTCGCGCACGCCCTGCTCGACGCCGAGGGCGTCGAGGGCGAGGCGACCTTCCGTTCCCTCGCCGACGCCGCCTGGGAGACGCTCCCGCCGGCCACCGGGTCCCGCTGACCCAGGGGTGTACCCATGAGCGAGTTCGACTCCATCCTCGCCCGCAGCCGGGCGCCCGGCCGCTTCGTCGAGCGTCGCCGCTTCAGCCTCTCGCGCGAGAAGGCCGTCGAGAAGCTGCGCGAGTTCTCGCTGCGCCACCCCGAGCAGTACATCCTGGAGCTGGTCCAGGCGGCCGTGTTCGCCGGCGCCCGCTGGATCGCCATCGACGTGTCCTCCGAGCGCCTGTTCTTCGCCTGGGTCGGCGGGCGGTCCTTCCAGCGCGCCGAGCTGGAGAACGTCTTCGACTACCTGTTCGCCGACCGGGCCGCGGCCGAGACCCGCCACCTGGTGCAGCTCGCCGTGGCGCTCAACGCCCTGCTGCAGCGCCGGCCCCGGGAGGTGCGGGTCGAGAGCGGCGACGGCACGGCGGCGGGAACGGTGCGCATGGACCTGGACCGCGACGGCAAGGGGCAGCTCGGGCAGCCCGAGGAGGCCTTCCAGGGCACCTACCTGGTGGTGGAGCACGGCACCTCCTGGTCCGCTCGCTTCTCGGGCGAGGACTTCACCAAGGAGCAGGGCCTGGTCGAGGAGCGCTGCCAGTACAGCCCGGTGCCCATCCTGCTCAACTACCGGGCGCCCTTCGGCTACCGGGCCAACCGCGAGATCCGCCTGTACGGCGCCGACCACGCCGTCAGCTTCGACCAGGACGGGCGCCGCGGCGCCCGGGGCCTGCCCTCGGTGTCCGCCCCCGCCCGCGAGGACGGCGTGCGGCTGGTGGTGGGCGGGGTCTGGATCACGACCCGCCGCATCGACGAGCTGGGCCGCGTGCCGGGCCGGGGGGGGGAGCCTCGCCACCTGGTGGGGGTGGTCTGCGATGACCGGCTGCGCAAGACGGCCGACCAGGGCGACATCGTCCAGGACGCGCGCTTCGTGGACATGCTGCACGCGGTGCAGCCCCTCGCCACTGCCCTGATCCGCGGCGCGCCGGGCCTGTCTGGCTACAGCCCGCCGGACCTTCCCCGCCGGGTCGCCGAGGCGGCCAAGGCCGGTCCGACCCGCGCCGCCGGGCCCGAGCCCCTGCCCCTGCCCTCGCCCATCCCCCAGGTGGCGCCGCGCCCGGAGCTGGAGCTGGAGCACCTGGTCGGCCTGCCGCCGGGCACGCCGGTCTTCTGGATCGACCCGACCACGGCCGACGCGCTGGGCGGCGGCGCCGACCCCGATCGCTTCCCCTACCGGCTGCTCCTGCTCAGCCCCGGGCAGGCGGTCAGCCTGTCCCGCGCGGCGCCGCGCCTGTCGCTGGGCCAGCTCGGCAGCGCCGCGGACGCCGAGTTCGTCGCCCGGGTCGCGGCCCGGCAGGCCGAGGTGCTGCGCGTGGAGCTGCCCTTCGACGGCAGCGCCGGGCTGGGCGGCCGCGGCCGGCTGGAGCTGCGCCTGCACCTGGTCGGGCCCCGGCCGGCCTGGGGCGTCGAGGGGCCCCGGGAGGTGCCCATCCACGTGCGGGTCGCGCGGCGCTCGGCCTGGTGCGGCGCCCTGAACCTGGGCCTGCCCGGGGTCAGCGTGCTGGTGGAGCTGGACGGCGGCGCCTTCGACGAGCACGCCGGCCCGGCGACGCTCAGCCACCTCGTGCGCCGCAACGCCTGGCGGCTGCTCTCCCACCTGCAGGTCTCGGCGGAGCCGGACGGCGCCGCGCCCGCGCCGCTGCCTGGCCCGCTGCGTGCGCTGGGGATCGCGGTCCTGGCCGCGGGCCTGGTGCCCCACTTCCACCGCGACGCCACGGGGGTGCGGCTCGCCGCCAGGCTGCCGTCGGACTGGGGCCCGCTGGCCGCGGCGCTCGCGGCGCTGCCCCTGGCGCAGGCGGTCGACGGCCCCCTCCGCCTGCGTGACCTCGTCGACCTGGTGACCGGCGAGGGCGCCCCCCCGGCGCCCGCGGCCGGGACCACCGACCGCCCGCTCCCCCGGGTGCGCGACCTGCGCGACCCCGCCGACCTGGCCCTGCTCGCCCCGCTCGAGCAGCGGCTGGGCCCCGGCCACCTGCGGGTCGCGGGCCAGGACGGCCGCGCCCTGCTGGCCGTCGCCCAGGACGGGCTGGGCATCACCGCCCGGTGGTCGCGCTGGCAGGTCGATCACGCCTCCCCCGGCCCCCACGTCCGGGCGATGCTCTGGGTGGCCGACAGCCTGGCGCCGACGCTGCGCCTGGCAGGGTGGACGCTGCTGCCTCCCCCCTTCCCGGGCATCGCCCTGGCCGTGCGGGACCCCGGCGAGCTGCCGGACCTGCGAGGGGGGCTGCGCCTGCTCTACGAGGAGCTGGCCCGCGCCGTCCGCGAGGACCAGTGGGCCGGCCTGCTGCCGGACCCCGAGCTGGTGGACCGCGCCCGCCAGCTCGGCCGCCTGGCGCTGATCGGCCTCGCCGCCGCGACCGGGCACCTGGCCGGACGGGTGCTGCCGGCCAGCGACGGCGTCGGGTGGCGGCGCCTGGACGAGCTGTCCGCCGACGGCGCCCTGCGCATCGCGCCCCGCCACGGCCCACGGGTCGCCGAGGCCGACACCGTGCTGCTCACCTGGGACGAGCTGCGCTCGCTGGAGGCCGCCGGCCTGCCCCTGCCGCTGCGCTTCGACGACGCTCCCGAGGTCTGGGACGGCCTGGTCGACCCTCCCCCCGAGCAGCCGGTGGGCACGCCTGGCGCCCACGGCTGGCTGATCCGGGAGCGGCTGCGCGTCCCGGGCCTGGACGGGTGGCTGGGCCTGCGCTGGCCCTACGACCCGACCTCGGCCGTCCTGCTCCAGCAGAGCGGCGAGCTGCTGGCCCTCACCCAGGTGGATCGGCACGTGCCCTGCCACGGCCTGGCCTGGACGACCGGCGCCACCGACACGGTCAGCAGCGTGCAGCGGGACCTGCTGGAGCTCGCGCGGCTGCACCTGTACCAGCAGCTCGCCGAGCGGCTGGCCGGCGGCTCCGACCCGTCCTGGGCGGCCGAGGCCGAGCGCTACGCCCTCGACTTCGCCGTCCAGGCCTGGCGGGACCGGCAGGTCCGCCACCCCGAGGGCACGGCGGGGCGCCTGCTCGCCACCTTGCGGCTGCAGGATCCCCAGGGCCGGCCGCTGGGCAGCCTGGAGGCCTGGCTGGCGCGAGAGCCCGAGCAGCGGCCGACCCCCGCCGGGCACGCCGCCCGCTACCTTGGGGTGCGGCAGGCCGAGGCCGGCGCAGAGCCCGCGCGCGGGGACTACGAGGCGGCCCTGGCGGGCCTGGAGCGACGCCTCTCGCGGGCGCTGTCCCTGGCCGGCCGGGAGCCCGACCTCCGCTGCTTCTTCACCCGCAAGGAGCTGGGCCCGCGCCGGCCGCCGGTGCGGATCCTCGACGGGGCCAGCCACCACGGCACGGTGAGCCTGGAGCTCAACGAGCACCACCCGCTGGTGTACACCGCCCTGGCCGAGGCCGGGGACGCCCGGGAGATCCTCCTGCTGGAGGCGGCGCGCCTGGCGATCCAGGTGGTGCGGGAGCGAGAGGGGGCGGTGGACCTGCCCCAGGTCCACCAGCTCCTGGCGGCGCAGAGAGGATGAGCTAGGCTGGCAGGATGCCGTCTCCAAGCCCATTCCTGCCCGCCGTCCCCTCCACCTCGACGCCTCCCCTCCCCCGGTCGGCCCTGCTGCTGCTGTGGACCGCCCTGCTGGCCTGCGACGGGGGCAAGGACGGCGACGGCGACGGCGGCGACGGCGGCAGCCCCGACGGCGGCGCCGACGGGGGGCTCACCGATGGCGGTGGCAGCGACGGGGGGACCACCGACGGAGGTGGCAGCGACGGGGGGACCACCGACGGCGGAGCCGATGGCGGCACCACCGACGGGGGCACCACCGACGGGGGCACCACCGACGGGGGCACCACCGACGGGGGGACCTCCAGCGACGCACCCGAGCTCGCGGCCGGCGAGGCCGAGACCCTGCCCGTGCCCACGGCGACGGGGCTTCCGCCGGTGACCGGCTTCACCGTCAACGCCGACGTGCAGCCGCATGGACAGCCCTGCGCGTGGCGGGTGGACTACGGCACCACCGAGGCGCTGGGATCCTCGACGGAGGACCGGGCCCTGCCGCCTCGCCTGGACGCCTGGTTCCGCGAGACCTGGTCCGAGGACACCAACGGCTGGCGTTCGGGCATCTACGGCGCCCAGCTCTCCCACGTCAGCGAGGGAGGGCCCGACGGGGGGCCCTTCGTCCGCTACACCGACGACGGCACGCGGGGCAACGACACCAACCACCTCGACGGCATCGGCATCATCCACCTGGGCCTGTACGGCTACATCGGGACCTACGACGACGGCCCGGACGACCCGCTCTACCTGGGCGGCGGCTTCCCCGATCTGCGCGGGGCCCGCTTCTCGATGGACCTGCGGGGGGTGGACTGGGAGCCGCACGGCACCGAGATCGGCACCTGGATCCAGGCCTACCGCGACCCCTCGGTGGTCGAGGTCGTGCCCGAGGACAGCCGGTACCCCAACTGGGCGTTCACGGGGTCGCCGCTGACGGACCACCTGAGCTCCGGCGAGTGGGAGCGTGCCGAGTGGACCCTGGACAGCCGCACCCAGGACTGGACCTTCGCCGGCGCCAACGGCGGCCGCCTGCTCTACGACTACGGCGAGCTCGAAGCCCTGCTGTCCGCCGTCAACGTCAACCTCTTCCCGATCCAGATCCTCTACGTCGACCTCTACGACCAGCCGCGCGGCGCCATCGACTACGACAACCTGGAGATCCGCTTCCGCCAGCACTCGGTGCTCGCCACCTCCAACGGCGGGCGCCTGGTGGAGGCGCCGTCCGGCGGCACGGACACCACCACGCTGACCGACGGCTGGCGCAACGGCCCCGACCACGAGTGGGCCAGCCCCGCCTCGCCCACCGCCCCGGTCGAGCTGGTCTACGCCTTCGAGGACCCGATCACCCTCTACTCCTTCACCATCCACAACTCGACCACCTGGCCCAGCGACCGCGTCCGGGTGCTGGTCTCGCCCGACAGCGGCAAGACCTGGGAGCAGGTCGGGGGTGGAGCCGTGCCGCCCGTCCACCCCAACGGCGCCAACTACCTGTTCCTGCGCAAGGCGAAGTACACCAAGGTCGAGGGCGTCAACACCTGGTCGCCGCTCTACGACGACCCCGTCGACATGCTCAAGGTGTCGATCGAGTCCGGCCACCAGGCCGAGTACTGGGGCCTGGGCGAGATCGAGGCCTTCGGCCTGGGCGCGGTGCAGGAGACAGAGGACGACTGGGTCGCCGTGAGCCGCGACGTGCTGGTCGAGCCGGGCACCTGGCACTACCAGGTCCAGCTCACCTGTCGCGACGGCAGCGCCAGCGGACCGCTGCAGACCGTCGAGGTGCCCGCGCTGACCAGCGCCACGGGGGGCTGAGCGGCCGGGCGGCCGACGGGCCGCCTCCCGGGAGGGCCTACAGGCTGCGGGTGCCCACCGCGACCGGCCGCAGCGGCACCACGATGGTCTCGGCGCCGGCGGCCACGCTCCAGGCCCGCAGCGGATCCACCGCGGCGGGCGAGGCGGCGAGGCGGCGCTCGCGGAAGATCGCCATCCCTGGCGGCGGCCGCTCGTGAGGCGGAGGTGGGAGCCAGGGATCGCGGTGGCCTGCGGCGTGGGCCTCGCCGGAGAGCTGCTCCAGGGCCAGGTGCAGGACCAGGGCGCCGCGGGCCGCCGCGGGCGCGCCCTCGGGCAGGGCCAGGCCCGGGAACCAGAAGGGCCCGATCTCGCCCCGGGACAGGCGCACCACCGGCCCCGACAGCGCCGCCTCGACGCTGGACTGCAGCGCCAGCAGCGGCGTCGTGGCGTGCCGGGTGAGCAGGTGCTGCAGTCCGGCCGCCGCCTCCAGCCGGGCGCCGTCGCGCCGGTGGAAGGTCCCGTCTCGCAGCCGGGTCGGCGGCAGGGCCAGGTCGATCCGCAGCCGCAGCCAGCGCCCATCGGGCGCGACCCGGTCGTAGGTGAGCAGGACGTCCGCGGTCCGACCCTCCCGCCGCAGGGCCGCCTCCAGCCGGGTCAGGGGCAGCAGCGGCCCGGCCCGCAGGAAGCGGTGCAGCGCGGTGCGCGCCTGGAGACGCGCGCCCAGGGCCGGATCCAGGGCCGCGGCGCGGGCCAGCTCCTCCTCGCCGGGCTCGCCCTCGGCCGCGCCGGGCGCCCGCGCCAGCTCCGCCTCGGCCCGCGCGCGCTCCAGCCAGGTCCAGCCCGGCATGCCCGACCGCGGGTCCACCGCGGCCGGCGCCAGCACGTCCCCCGACAGGGCCGGGTCCAGCGCCTGCAGGTGGTGCAGCGCCTCGGCCAGCGGCACGAAGGCGTCGTGGGGCGCCAGCGCGTGCAGGCCGGCCGCGAGCGCGCGGAGGTAGGGGCCCGCGCGCTCCGCGGGCAGGTCCAGGCCCGCGCCGGAGGAGGAGGGGGGTCCCGGGTCCGACATGCGTCCGCCTACAGCGTCCGCCCGAGGGCCTGGTCCACCTCCGCCTCGGCCGCCTCCCGCAGCGCCTGCTCGGCGAGCGCGCGCGCCCGCTCCCGGCTCACCAGCTCCAGGGCGCCGGTCAGCGCCTCGCCCTCCACCTCGCCCTGGGCCTCCAGGCGCCGCGACAGCGCGGGCAGCACCTCGGTGAGCAGGGCCTGGGACTGGCGGACGTGCTCCTCGGCCGCCTCCATCGCCAGGCCCAGCTCGGCCAGGGACTGCTGCAGCTCGGCCACCACCACCGGCGCGTCCGCCGCCATCCCCAGCGCCTGGATGCGGCGCCCGGCGCTGTCCAGGGTGGCGGTCGCGGCCGTCACGAAGCGCGCCATGTCCTCGTGCAGCGAGAGCACCGTGTCCCGGAGCTGCCGGGCGGGCTCGATGTGCTGGCGGCACAGCCGGGCCCGCGCCATGTGCAGCTCCAGGTCCACCGCCTCGTTGCGCAGGGAGAAGGTCAGGCGATCCAGTCGGCGCTGCCGTTCCTCCGGGCCCAGGTCCCCGGGCCCGGCCTCCAGTGCCGGGGCCCTGGCCTCCAGTGCCGGGGCCCTGGCCTCCAGTGCCGAGGCCCTGGCCTCCAGTGCCGAGGCCCTGGCCTCCAGTGCCGCAGCCTCGGCCTCCTGCGCCCGCACCCGCTCGGCCCCCTCCCGCTCCAGCCGGCTGGCGGTGGCGAGCTCCTGGTGCAGCTCGTCGACCTGGTGCTGCAGGTCGGCGGCGCACAGCCGCAGCTCGTCGGTGAAGGCCGTGGCTCTGCGCAGCTGCAGGCTCGCGGCCTGGTAGCGGGCGATGAGGCCCTCGGTCACCGAGCGGCGCTCGAGCATCGTGCGGCGGCGCGAGAGCTGCCGGGTCAGGGCCGCCAGCAGGCCGCTCTCCCGGCTGCGCGCCTCGATCTCGTCGAGCACCTCCCCGCCCTGGCGCATCTGGGCCAGCTCGGCCTGCAGGGCCGTCGAGACCTCGCGCTGCTGCCGGACCAGGCGGTCGACCGTGGCCAGGCCCTCGGCCTGCCGCGCCTGCACCTCCTCCCGCCGACGCGCCAGCGCGGCCTGGCTGGCGCGCAGGCCCAGCGCGGAGGAGGAGGAGGAGGGCGGGCCATCTGCCATGGGGCTCCCGGGCGGGGCGGCGCGCCCGCGGGGCCGGAGCTTGCCGCACCGCAGGTCGAGGCGCAACCCGGGCTGGACCCGCCGCGGCGGAGTAGGAGGGTGCGCTGCGGAGGCAGGCGAGCCGGTGGTCCACAGCGCGGGTCACGTCTTCATCCTTCGAGGTGACATCCGTCGCCTGGCCTGTGACGCCTGGGCCCTGCCTGCCGACGGCGAGGGGCGGATCGAGCCCTCGTGGGTCGCCTGGCCGCCCGGCGCGGATCGCGACCTGGGGCCGCCGACGCCCTTCCCGCACTGGACGAGGGAGGGCGAGCGCGCCCGCAAGCTGGAGGGCTGGCCGGCCCACCTCCCCGAGGCCTGGCTGCTGCACGTCGAGCTGGACCCGACGGTGCCCGGCTCCTGGCTGGTCGAGGAGGCCGTGGAGTTCGTCGAGCGGGCGGCGGCGGCGCGGCGCAGGCGCCCGCGGCACGGCCGGAGCTGCCCGCTGCTGGCCCTGCCGGTGGGCGTCGCGGGCATCGGCGCCGCCGACGGCCGCAAGGCCCGCCGCTCCACCGGCGCCCTGGTCCGCGAGCTGCTCCCCGAGCTGCGCCGCGCGGCGGCCCGCCAGGGTGTCGACGTCGCGCTGGTCGCGCACTCCGAGGACAGCCTGCTGGCGGCCCAGGCCGCCCGGGCCCAGGACGGGCCGCCGGAGGGGGCCGACCTGCCGCCGGCCCTGGCGCAGGCGCTGCCCGCGCTCCAGGCGGCGGTCGCCCGCGCCGGCCTGGTCCTGGTCTGCGGGCCGGCGCTGGCCGAGCGCTCCGGCCAGCCCGGCTGGAGCCGCCTGCTGGAGCGCCTGGCCGAGGGCAGCGGCGCCGCCGAGGGCTGGCGGGGCGCGCTCGGGGCGCTGCCCGAGGACGAGCGGACGCGCCTGGTGGCCCGGCAGCTCGGCGGGAGCGCCGCGCTGGGCCGCGTGGCCGCCGAGCGGCTGGCCTCGCACCACCACGGCCTGGCCCACGGCCTGCTCGCGGGCCTGCAGCCCCGGATCGTCGTGTCGGCCGCGCCCGACGACCAGCTCGAACAGGCCCTCGTCGCGGCCGGCGGCGCGCCCAACGTCCTGCTCGACGGGCCGGCCCGGGCCGGTGGACCGCCCCTCCTGCGCATGGCCGGCTCGCCCCACCAGCCGGCCTCCCTGGTCTGGGCCCGCGTGGACGCCGACTGGCGGCGCGAGCGGGAGAGCGGCCTGCGGACGCTGGCCCAGGCGGCGATGCCTCTGGAGCCACACGTGCTGGTCGTCGGGGTCCACGAGGGCGCCACGCTGCTGCGGACCCTGCGCGAGCTGCTGCCCGCCCTGCCCTCTCCGGCGGCGGCCGGCGGGCAGCTCACCGTCCTGGCCGAGGGCGCCGAGCAGGAGGTCGCGCCCCTGCTGCCCCCGGCGACCTGCTGGGCGCCCCTCTCCCCGCCCGACGCGCCTGCCGAGCCCCGCGCCGCCGGCCGCCACCTGGAGCTGCTGCTCGACCAGCTCGGCGCCGCGTCCGGGCTGTCGCGCCGCTTCCTCGACCCGGGCCTGCGCGGCCTGCTGTCGCCTGGCGACCAGGCCCTGGCGCGCGCCCTGGAAGACCTGCTCTCCGCCGCCCCGGAGCGCGCCCGGAAGGGACAGGCATGGACCGCGCTGGCGCGGTGGATGGCCGCCCACGGCCACGACGGCGAGTAGCCTGGGTGGCGTCGCCCCGGCGCCCAAGGAGTCCCCTCGTGCACCCCTCCCCCGACGACGCTCTCACCGACCGGGCCACGGCCGCCTTCCTGGGCCTGGCCCTGGGTGACGCCTACGGGCGCCCGCTGGAGTTCGTCCTGCTGCCCGAGGTCCGCACCTCCCCCGTCCAGACCCGGGCGGGCCTCTTCCACTGGACCGACGACACCCACATGTCCCTGTTCCTCGCCCGGGCGGTCCTGGACCAGCCGGCCCGGGCGGCGCTGGACCAGGACGCCTTCGGTCGCGCGGTCGGGCGCCGCTTCGCCGAGTGGGCCGAGGACCCGCTGACCCCCTCCACCGCGCCGGGCAGCACCTGCCTGCGTGGCGCGCGCGCCTTCGCCCGCCACGGCGACTGGCAGCGCTCCGGCGACCGGGGCTCGGACGGCTGCGGGGCGGTGATGCGCGTGGTCCCGATCGCCCTGGCCTTCCAGGGCGCCGAGCTGGTCGACGCCGCCCGGATCTCCTCGATCGTCACCCACGCCCACCCCAACGCCGTCGAGGCCGCCATCGCCGGCGCGTGGCTGTGCCGGCAGGCGCTGCTGGAGGGGCGCCTGGACGAGGGGCTGGTCGCCCGGGCCGTGGCCCACCTGCGGCGGGACTGGGACTGGGGCGGGGAGGTGGCCGAGTCGCTGGAGGCGGCGCTGGCGATGGCCGACGGGCACGAGGACGGCTGGCTCGACGAGGAGGCCATGCCCCCGGGTGACGGAGGCTGGCGCTCGGCCAGCGCGCTGGGGCTGGCAGTCGCGGCGGCCCTGCGGTGGCGCCGGGCCGGCTTCGCCACCGTGGTCGAGCGGGCCGCGCGCATCGAGGGCGACAGCGACAGCGTCGCGGCGATCGCCGGGATGCTGCACGGCGCCGCGCACGGCACGCGCGCGCTGCCGGCCTCCTGGCTGGAGGCCCTGCCCTCCCGCGCCGAGATCGCCGAGCTGGCGCGGTCCCTGTGGGCCCGCGGCGCCGAGCGGACCGACGGCCGGGGCGCGCCGGACGAGGGGGAGGCCGACGCGCCGACCCAGGCCGAGGATGCCGCCGCCGAGCCGGCGGTCGCGGCCCCAGCCCCCTCCCCTGCCCCGGGCGCCAGCGCCACGCCGTCCGCGCCGGCCAGCCGCACCCGCGGCGGGCCGCCCGTCCAGCTCCGCCTCACCGGCGCCGACGCCGCCGAGGAGGACGGCGGCGCCTCCCCGCTGCCGGCACCCGCGGAGCTGCCAGCCGCCCCCCTCACCAGCCTGGACCACCCCCTGCGGGTGCGGTGGCTGGACCTGGCCGTCGCCGGCCCCCGAGCGCCGCGGGGCCGGATCGGGATCTGCGGCGTCCCCGGCCGGAAGGACGGCGTGGTGCACGCCCGCACCCTGGGCGTCGACCTCGACCGCCTGGTCGCCCTGCACCAGGCCGACCTGCTGGTCCTGCTGCTGGACGGACCCGAGCTGGCCGGGCTGGGCGTGCCGGACCTGGTGGCCGAGGCGGAGGCCCGCCGCGTCGTCGTGCACAGCCTGCCCGTCGCGCCGGGCGCCGTCCCCGCGGTCGAGGCCGCAGAGGCGGCCCTGGGGCTGGTCCTGGCCGTCGCGCGGGCCGGCCGCCGCGCCATCCTGGTCAGCCGCGACGGCGAGGAGCGCGCCGGCGCCCTGGCGGCCGCCGCCCTGGTGGCGCTGGGGCTGGCCTCCGAGGCGGCCCTGCGCACCGTGCGCGCCGGGGTCGGTCCCCGCGCCGCCGCCAGCGAGGCCCAGCGCGCCTTCGTCATGTCCCGCTCCTCCTCCTCCCGCTGACCATGCCGCCGATCCCCACGCTCGCCCTGCTGGGCCTCGCCTGCCCCCGTCCCTCGTCCCCCCCGGCCGCCGCGCCGTCGAGCGCCACCCTGCTGGAGGTCAGCCGGGTCGTCGTCGGCGGCAGCCCGGGCCGCTGCGCCTTCAACGAGGATCGCCCCTGGCTGGTCAACGTGCACGCCAGCCTGGGCGACGGCGGCGACCTGGAGGCCACGCTGCGGCGCGGGGTCGAGGCGGCCGGCCTGGGGGGGCAGGTCGTCCTGGACTGGTTCGGCGACGAGGCCCCCGAGCGGCTGGAGCTGGTCCTGGGCCGCGACCTGCCCGTCGCCCTGGCGCGCGCCGTGGTGCAGGCGGCGCGCGATCACGCCCCGGTGCCCCTGGTGGTCACCGTCGCCCAGGAGCAGTCCTCCACCTGCAGCCGGTCCCAGGCCTACGTGGGCAGCCTGCTGCCCACCGACCAGGCGCCGACCACGGCCGAGGCGCTCGACCGGCTGCTGGCCACCACCGACGACGCCGGCTTCTGGGCGCTGGTGCCGGCCTCGGGGCGCTGACGCGCGGGGCCCCGGCTCACGCCGCCAGTCGGCACCGGTCCAGCAGGGCGCGGGCGACGGGCCGGACCACCTCGTCCAGGCAGCGCGCGGCCAGGGCCACCTCCTCGTCCGCCGCGGGCAGGCCGTGCGAGGGCACGGCCAGGTCAGGCTCCCGCCCCGCCGGGGGCGAGACCTGGCGCAGCGCCGCCTCGACGGCCTGCACCACCGGGAGGCCGCCCTCCTCCAGCGCCCACTGCAGGGTCGCCCAGGCCAGCTCGGCGTGCTCGGTCTCGTCGCGCACGATGACGGCGAGGGTCGCCCGCACGACCGGGTCCGTGGCTGCCTCCCGCGCCTGCTCGGCGAGGAAGGCGGCCACCGTCTCGCCGATGGCCCCGTCTCGCAGCGTCCACAGGGCCAGCTCCACCAGGTCGGCGGACAGCGGGGCCGTCCGGCCCAGTCGCATCGCCGCGGGGCCCACCGGCGCGCCGGCGTAGGCGCCGCTCAGGGCGAAGCACAGGCGGGCGTGGTGCAGCTCCTGCACGGCGCCGGCCTGGGCCCGCGCCAGCAGCCGCGGCGGCGCACCGTGGGAGAGCAGCTCCAGGGCGAAGCGATGGAAGCCCGCGACCGAGGAGTGCTCGGCGCGGGCGTTGTGCTCCCAGAAGCGGGCCAGGGCCTCGCGCTGCGCGCCGGAGAGGCCCTCCAGCGATGGCGTCGCCATGCCGGCGGCCCAGGCGCCGTCCGGGGTGGTCGGGGCCTGCAGGGGGCGACCGGCCGGATCCAGGTAGGGGCGGCCGTAGCCACAGCAGGTGAAGGGCGTGTACTCATAGGTGCACAGCCGGCCATCCTGGCCCACCAGCGTGATCTCCCCCGCTGCGTCGACGTAGGTCTCGTTGGCTTCGGCCAGGGCCTCGATCCCCACCTGGTCCGTGGGGCAGTCCACCAGCGGCTCCGCCGTCGTCGCGCCCGTGTCCCCCTCGGGGCGAGCGTCGAGGTCCAGGGTCACCCGCTCGGGCTCCACGTCGCAGTCCCCACCGAGCCAGAAGCAGCCGGGGCCTGTGCCGCCGACCAGCCCCAGCGACAGGAGCAGGCGGCGGGCGAGCGGGTGGGAAGGCAGCGCGGACACGGGCATGGTTCCTCCTGTCCGCGCAGCTTAGCCACAGGCCGGCGCGACCTGGTCCACCCGGCCGGGGGCATCGGGAGAGATCGGGGGCTCAACCCACCACCCGCACCTGGCCGGCGTGCAGGAACCACAGCTCCCCCCGGGGCGGGGCCGGCAGGTCGAGCGCCTCCTGCAGCGCTCGGCAGTAGGTCCGAAGCTGCGGGCCGTAGGCCACCACCCGGGCATCGAGGGCCTCGCCCTCGACCTCGTCGGTCTTGTAGTCCGCGACCACCAGCGCGCCGTCACCGGGGTCCCGGTAGACCAGGTCGATGGCGCCCACCACCGCGCCGACCGGGCCCGCGTCCCCCGCCGGGGGCGGCATCAGCAGGTCGAGCTCGCGGGCGACGACCGCGTCGCGCAGCGCCCGCAGGCGAGGCAGGAGCGGGCCCGCGGCCAGGCGGTCCAGCAGCCCCGCCGCCCGGGCGGCGATCGCCCTTGCCAGGGGCTCGGGGTGCTCGGCGGCGAGCCGGGCCGGGAGCGACAGGCCTTCCCGTGCCAGGGCCGCGCCCAGGTCGGCAGCGCCGAGGTCCAGGTTCTCCAGGACGCGGTGGACGGCGGTGCCCGCGCCGGTCGCGACCGCCTGGGGATCGAGCGGCCAGGAGGCTGCCTGCTCCACCGCCGCCGCCCGGGCCGCCAGCGCCGCGGCGTCGGGTGGCCCGGGGTCCACCTCCCGCGCCTGGGCGGCCTCCCGCGCCCGGTCCTCGTCCGCCGCGTCGGGGTCTGGCCGGTGGGAGAGGGAGGAGGGGCCCTGCGTCCAGGGGCGGAGCATCCGGCGGGCCGCCTGCTGCCGCTCGGCCTGCAAGCGGCGCGCGTCCCCCGCGACCCGCTCCGGGTCCACCAGGCCGGGAGCGTCGGACCCGCCCGGGGCCCGACCCGCCGGCGCGGCCGGCGCGCGCGCGACGCGGCCCGGGAAGGCCCAGCCGATGCCCGCGACCACGTCGCGGTCGACCCCTGGCGGCAGGCGGGTGGCCAGGGCCACGAGGTCCGCCGGCAGCCCCTCCCAGCCGCCCAACAGCTCCATGGCGGTGTCGGCCTGCGCCGGGTCGACCGGCAGGGGGAGGAAGGGCCACAGCCCCGTCAGCACCAGGCGCTGCTTGGCGCGGGTCATGGCCACGTAGAGCAGGCGCACCTGCTCCGCGGCGGCCACGCGCTCGGCCTCCTCCTCGGCCGCCACCTGGCCGGGGGAGGCCTGCCCGAGCAGGCGCCAGGCGGACGCGTCCCGGAACCCGGTCGCGGGACGCCGGCCGGCCGCGCTGCCCTTGTCCAGCCCGATCACGTAGACGTGGTCGAAGCCCAGGCCCTTGGACTTGTGGATGGTCATGAGCTGCACGGCGTCCTGGGCGGCCTCCGGGGGGCGCCCCTCCTCGCCCTCGCGCTGGCCCGCCAGGCCCTCGCGCAGGTGGCGCAGCACCGCGTGCAGGTCCCCGCCTGCCAGCAGCCCGTCCAGCAGGCCGCGGAGCAGCCGGTCGAGGTTCGCCAGCCGGAAGGCCCCCAGGAAGCGCCCCGCCTGCGCCAGCTCCAGCCCGCCCTGGTGCCGCAGGCGGTCGACGAAGACGTCGGCCGGGTCGTGCTGCAGGGAGACCCGCAGCGCCAGCAGGTCCTCCAGGGCGCGGACCAGGCTGTGCTCCCAGCCGGCGACCCGCTCCAGCC
Source organism: Myxococcota bacterium (assembly GCA_023150805.1). Taxonomy (GTDB): domain Bacteria; phylum Myxococcota_A; class UBA796; order UBA796; family UBA2385; genus UBA2385. The sequence goes on from JAKLKF010000034.1 coordinate 46,515, forward strand.
CCGGCACCGCCGTGGCGATCCGGTCGACCTCCTGCTTCGCGCGCGCCACCGCCAGCCGCAGCGACCGCACCGTCTCGGCGTCGGGGCGGGACGCCTCGCTGAGCAGCTGGGGCAGGCCCTGCCGCCACAGGGGCAGGAGCGCCGCGTCGGGCACGCCCACCATGCCCGACCGCAGCCAGGCGACCAGGGCCACGTGGTCGTGGGGCGCGGCCACCGCGGCGACCAGGGCGGCGGCCTCGGCCACCTCCCGCCGCTGGAAGTAGCTCTTGTCCCGCTCCACGGCGTAGGGCACGCCCGCCTCTCGCAGGGCCTGGACCAGCAGGGGCAGGTCCCCCGAGGAGCGGAACAGGATGGCGATCCGGCTCCAGCCCACCCCGGCGGCCCCCAGCGCGTGGATGTCCCGGGCTACCGCCTGCACCTCCACCAGGCGCGCCGCGGGCCGGAGCTGCTTCGGTGCCGGGACGTGCGTCCCGTCCGGGTGGTCCTCCCAGCTCCAGGTCGCCCAGCACTCCACGGGCCGGCGCTGGGCGTCGAGGTGCCCGGGCGCGTCCTGCAGCCGGCCGCAGGGCAGCAGGGGCTGGAAGGCCGGCTGTCGGCCCACCTCGCGGCGCATCACCGGGCGCACGGCTCCCTCGACGGCCTGGAGGACCGCGGGCACCGAGCGGAAGTTCACGACCAGGGAGACCTTCCACCCACCCGCGGCCCGCACACGCTCGACGAAGCTCTCGTAGGCGCGCAGGTCGGCGCTGCGCCAGCCGTAGATCGACTGCTTGGGGTCGCCCACGATGAACAGCCCGGGGCGCTGCCCCTCGGGGCCCTCCAGGGCCAGGCGGGCCACGATCTCGCACTGGCTGGGGTCGGTGTCCTGGAACTCGTCGACGAGGAGCTGGCGGAGGCCCGCCCGCACCTTGTCGGCGGCCTGGGGCTGCGATGCGAGCAGGCGCGCCGCCTCGGCGAGCAGCTCGGAGAAGCCGAGGGCACCCATCGCCCGGAGCCGCGCGCGGGCGAGGCTGGCCACGGGCCGCACCACGCGCAGGGCGCGCCGCCCCGCGTCGACGTCCAGATCCCCCAGCCAGCGCAGGCGGCGCACCGGCCCGTCGGCCAGGATGACCAGGGGGGCGGCGTCGCCCAGGGCCTCGGCCTCGGACTTGTTCAGCTTGCCCCTGCGCAGCGCGTCGAGCGCACCACCGTGGTCGCCGAGCAGCGCCGCCGCCACGGCGCGGGCGGACTCCAGCCCCATCCCCGCGTGCAGCTCGGGCACCAGCTCGTCCAGGGCCTCGGCCAGGCGCCGCAGGTTGGTGGGACGGCGCAGCGCGTGCAGCGGCTGCAGGGCCCCTGCCAGCGCGCGGAGCCCCGTCACCAGCGCGTCGATCAGCGGGGCGACCTGCGGGTGCCCCCAGGGGTCGTCGGGGAGGTCGGCGGGGTCGACGCCCTGCTCCAGCAGCGCGAGCACGGCCTCCACCAGGGCGTCGGGCCCATGGCCCTGCACGGCAAGCTCCTCCAGGTCCGGGTCGGGCTGCTCCCCCAGGCCCTGGATCAGCGCCCGCTCGACGACCTCGCGCACGACCGCCTCGCGCATCGCGCCGTCGGCGTCGACCTGGAAGGCCGGGTGCAGCCCGGCGACGACCGCCTGGTCCTGCAGCAGCCGGGCGCACCAGGCGTGGATGGTGCGGACCTCCAGCAGGTCCAGGCACTCCAGCAGCGCGCGGGCGCGCTCGGCGCGCACCTCGGTCGAGGCGGGCAGGGCCTCGGGGTCGACGCCGTCGGGCAGGCCCCCCTGGGCCACGCCGCGCATGCCCTCCCCCACCCGCTCGGCCATCTCGGCGGCCGCGGCATCCGTGAAGGTGATGGCCACCACCCCGCGCAGGGTGCCCTGGGCCACCAGCGCCGCGCCGGCCGGGTGGGCCGCACCCGACAGCTCCCTCGCCGCGCGCTCCCAGCCCGGCCCCAGGGTCCAGGCGAGGACCCGCGCCACCAGGGTCGCCGTCTTGCCCGTCCCGGCGCCGGCCTCGACCACCAGGGGGCGGACGAACTCGCGCTGGGCCAGCGACCGGGCCCGCGCGTCCTCGGCCCGCAGGGTGTCCGGCGTCTGCGATGCCGTGGTCATGGCTCACCTCCTTCGGTCTCGTTCCCGGACGGCGCGGTCCCCAGGCTCCACAGCGCGCGGGCGCGGGCCTCGACGCCGGTGCCCGCCGGGGCCTCGGTGGCCCACCAGAGCTGGCGCAGGCGGGCGGTCGAGTCGCCCTGCAGGCAGGCCTGTCGCACCGCGCAGCCCGCGCAGGCGGCCGGTGTCTTCTGGTCGGGACCGACCAGGCGCGGCGGCAGGGCCCCCTCCAGCCAGGCCGCGATCACCGTGCCGGCCGCGTGGTCCAGGGCGCGATCGAGCTCGTCGCGGTCCGAAGGCTGCGGCGGCACCAGGACGTCGCGCGCCGGGCTGTCCGGGGGCAGGTCGGGGTCCGCGCGCACGAACAGGTAGCGCCCGTGGCTGGTGCCCTCCCGGGCCCGGGCGTACAGCGCCGCCTGCAGCTTCGTGCCGCCCGACACGGCCTTGATCAGGTCGCGCCGCCGCAGCTCGGGCTTCTTGAGGGTGCTGATCGGCCGGCCGGTCTTGAAGTCCGTCAGCCGCAGGCCGTCCTGCCAGCGGTCGACCCGGTCGGCGCGGAAGGACACGGAGCGGGGTCCGAGAGGCGTCGGCAGCAGCACCCGCGCCTCGTGCTCGGCTGCCAGCACCTGGGGGGGCTCGGCGGCCTCCGCCTGCCGGGCGACCGCCAGGTCGGGGCCGCTGGCCCGCGCGAGCACGCGCCACAGCCCCGGCAGGGCCAGCCCCTCCTCCAGCGCGACCTCCCGCGCCACCTGCCCGATCCGCTCCTCCAGCGCCCCGGCCGCCGGCCAGGACAGCGGCGCGCCCGGCGCGCCCTCCAGCGCCTCGAGCCCGGCCGGTGCCGGGCCCCCCGGGCCGGTGGCGAGGGCCTGCCGGGCCAGGTGCTCGAGCACCCGGTGGACCACGGTGCCGACCAGCCGTGCGTCGACTCCCGGCAGGGCCCCGTCGGCGTCCGGCGGCGCCTCCAGGCGCAACACCCGCTCCAGGAAGGCCTGCCAGCCGCACCGGGCCACGGCCTCCAGGGTGGTGGCGTACAGGGCCCCGGCGCGGGGATCGGCCGCGGCCCCGACCGGCCCGACGAAGCCGAGGAAGGGGCCCGCGCCCAGCCGGCTCGGCGGCGCGTCCAGCTCTCGCCGCACCGCCGCCCGCGCCGCGGCGACGGCCTGGGCCGCGGCGTCGCCGCCCAGGGTCCACGCGACGCAGGCCTGCGACGCGTCGTCGTCGTCGGCGTGCTGGGCCCGGTACAGGGCGTGCTCCTGCGGCGGGCGGGGGAGCTGGGCCAGCTCGGTGGGGGGATCCTGTCGGCTGCCGGGCGCCGGCAGCCGCTCCACCGGCAGGTCGGGGCAGGCCAGGCGCAGCCGCTCCACCAGGGGCGAGGGAGGGACGACGCGCCCCTCGTCGTCGGTAGAGGGCCAGCACAGCTCGACCCGCGGGGCCGCGAGGACCAGGTGCGAGAGCAGGTCCCGCTCTGCCGCCTGCCGCCCGGCGGCCGTCGCGAGATCGGGCAGCAGCTCGCCCAGGCGCTGCCGAAGCGCCTCGGACAGCAGCGGGTCGCCCCGGTGGGCGCGCGGCAGCTCGCCCCGGGACAGCCCCAGGACCAGGAGGTGCTCGAAGGTGCGCCCCCGCGCCTCGACGGCGCTCAGCAGCTGGACGCCGGCGCCCTTTCCGCCGATGGGGCCGGTGGCGGCGCCCTCCAGGGCGGGGGCCAGCACCAGGCGGGCCTCGTCCCGGCGGAGGAGGACATCCCGGCCCGTGCGCTCCAGCAGGCCGTCCAGGGCCGAGACCAGGGCGCGCCAGGCGGCGTCGGGATCTCCCCAGGAGAGGCCCTGGCGGGCGATGTCGCGGAGCAGGGCCGCCCAGGCGTGCAGCGGCCGGGGGCCGTCGTCCTCCAGGCTTGCGAGCAGGGTGCGTACCGCGTCGACCGCCGCCTCGAGGGTCGCGCGGGGGAGGCGGCGGCGCGCCATCGCCCCGCCGACCTCGGTGGCGTCCTCGGCGCTGTCCTGCCCGGCCCCGTCCTCCGCCGGGACCACCCGCGTCCGCACCGGCAGGGGCAGGGCCTCGGTCAGCCCCGGCACCGCGCGCAGGTCCAGCGTCGCCAGGTCCCGCAGCCGCGCCGAGCCCAGGCTGCGCAGCCCGGTGCGCAGGTCCTCCAGCGGGACCGCGCCCGGGCCGGGCGCCCGCACCAGGGCGTCCAGCCAGCGGTCCGTGGGCGCGTCGCCGCGCCGGTGCAGCAGGTCGACCAGCGCCCGCAGGCGGCGCAGCGCCGGCCCGGCGGGAGCCCGGCCGCCCACCCCGGACCAGGGCAGGCCCAGGCGCTCCAGCTCGGGCCGCAGCCACGGCCCCCAGTCCGCCAGGTCGCGGGTCACGACGGCGATCGCCTCGGCAGGCACGCCCTGGTCCACGAGCTGGCGCGCGCGCCGGGCGGCGTGGCGCGCCTGGGACAGGCGTCCGGGCCCCGACCACAGGCGCAGCGACGGCGGCGCGACCGGGGCCGTGTCGACCTGGACGGAGGCCAGCGGGCGGAGCCGGTCCACCAGGGCCCCGACCGGCCCGGAGAGGTCCACGCCGCCCTGGCCCCCCAGGGTGGCGGCGGGCGAGGGCGGCGCCGACAGCAGGACGGTCGTGGGCGCGTGCGCCACCAGGGCCTCGACCAGCGCGAGCTCGGCGCCCGGGGGATCGACCAGGCCGTACAACAGCACCTGGCGCGCGGCGGCGGCGTCCGGATCGGCGCGCACGCGGGCCGCGGCCTGCCGGTGGGTGTCGGCGTGCAGACCCAGGTCCAGGGCCGCCAGGTCCTGCTGCACCTGGGCCGCGGTGAACAACACGGCGAGCGCCCGCAGCCGCTCGTCCGCCGTCGCCGTCGACTCCCCCAGGGCGGCGACGCGCTGGGCCAGGGCGCTGGCGTCCCGCTCGGCCACGAAGCCCGCCGCGAGCAGGTCGGCGACGGGCCGCGCCACCGCCGACAGCCCGTCCTCCAGCCCCCCCAGGGCCTGAGCCAGGGGCGGCTGCTCGGCCGCGCGGCGCCGGACCAGCACCTCGAGCAGCGGCTCGGCCTGGACCCGCCGGCCGGCCGCGCCGGCCAGGATCCGGGAGCTCAGCGCCGGCAGGGTCTCCACGACCAGGCCCACCGCGGCACGCCCGCGGTGGTGGGCGATGCGCTGCACCAGGTGCAGGCGCAGGCTGCGCGAGGGCACCACGACCCGGACCGGGCGCGCCAGCAGCGTGGGATCGAGCCCGTGGGCCGGCAGCAGGCGGTCGAGCAGCGACAGCAGGGCCGCCTCGGCCGCGCGGGCACCAGCGGTCACCAGGACGCGGGACGTGCTCATCGTTCACCCCAGGGCTCGGGCTGCACCCCCCAGGGGTAATCGGCCTCCCGCGCTGGGGTCGGACAGAAACTGACCGGAACTCAGCCCTTGCCGCCACCCATGCACGCCGGCGACGTGGCGTTCACCGGGCCCGTCGCCGCCTGCCACTCGGCCGGGCTCAGCGTCCGGAGCGTCAGGGCGTGCACGCCGTCGGCCAGCTCGGCCCGCAGGGCGTCGTAGACCAGGCGGTGGCGCCGCACCTGGGGCAGCCCCACGAAGGCCTCGCTGACGACGGCCAGGTTGAAGTGGGTCTCGCGGTTGGGCCCGCTGTGCATGTGGCTCTCGTCCACCAGCTCGACGTGCACGGGCGCCAGCGCCTGCGCCAGGCGGCTGTGGATGCGGGTGGACATCGGTCCCATCGGCACCTCCTCGCTCCGCGCTAACGTCGCCCGCGCCCGCGTGGTCCCCCCTTCGTCGCCGCGCGCGTCAGTGCACCACCGGCGCCTCGCCCTCCTCCCCCTCGTCCCCGGTGGGCGCCGCGGGCTGCAGGCGCAGGCGCAGCCCCAGCCGCCGGGCCGTCGCGAACCAGCCGCCCACCCCTCCCGGCTTGGGCCAGCCCTCGGACGCCGCCCGGACCGCCGGGCCGTCGCCGAGCAGCCGCCGGCTGTCGTCCAGCGGCTGCCAGGCCGTCCACCACCGGTTGTCGGGCCACTCCAGGAAGACCACCCCGGCGCGGGCGCCGGTGCTCGGCCCGGTCCGCACGGTCATCGGCGAGACCAGGGCCGCGCACTCGACCCCGTCCCGGCCCGCCAGGCCGCTGAGCAGGCGGTGACCCTGCGGCGACGGCAGGCGAAGGATGGGCAGGGCGTCGACCTCGTCGACCTGGCCCTCGCGCAGCAGCAGGAAGGCCGGCCGGGGCAGCCCGCGCTCCAGAGACTTGGCGAAGAGCCCGAAGATCGACTCACCAAGTTCATGATCTTTAACAGGCAACCGCTCGACGTCGCGGGGTCCGGTCCGGACGCGCAGGGTCATCATGCCCGCGCCCCGATGTCGGTCCGGTAGGCCGCGGTGTCGAAGTGGATGCCCCGCAGGCCCTGGTAGGCCCGGCGCCGCGCGGCGTCCATGTCGGGGCCCCAGGCGGTCACGCCGAGCACCCGCCCGCCCGCGACCACCACCCGGTCGCCGTCGGGCGCCGTCCCGGCCTGGAAGACCACCAGGTCGCGGGCGTCGCGCTGGTCTCCGGCGGGCAGGCCGTGGATCGGCATGCCGCGGGGGCCGCCGTCCGGGTAGGCGCCGGTGCTCACCACGACGCAGCAGGCCGCGCCGGGCCGCCAGCGCAGCGGGCGATCGGGCAGGCGCCCCACCGCCGCGTCCAGCAGCAGCGGCACCAGGTCCTCGTCGAGCATCAGCATCAGGGGCTGGCACTCGGGGTCGCCGAAGCGCGTGTTGAACTCCAGGACGCGCGGTCCGTCGGCGGTCAGCATCAGGCCCGCGTAGAGCACGCCGCGGAAGGGCACGCCCTGGCGGGCCATGCCGTCGACGACCGGCTGGAGGACCTCGCGCCGCACCTGCTCCACCAGCTCCGGCCCGACGTCGCGCGGCGGGCAGACCGCGCCCATGCCGCCGGTGTTGGGCCCCAGGTCGCCGTCGAAGCGCCGCTTGTGGTCCCGCGCCGGCATCAGCGGCACGGCCCGCTCGCCGTCGCAGAGGGCCAGGACCGAGAGCTCGGGCCCGACCAGCCGCTCCTCGACCACCACCCGGGCGCCACCCGCGCCGAAGCGGCCATCGAAGACCTCGTCCACCGCCGCGTGGGCCTGGGCCGCGTCGGCGGCCACGATGACGCCCTTGCCCGCCGCCAGCCCGTCGGCCTTGACCACGCAGGCCCCGCCCATGCCTTCCACCGCGGCGTGCGCTCCGACGGCGTCGTCGTGCGCCGACCAGCGCGCGGTGGGGATGCCGTGGCCGTCCATGAAGGCCTTGGCGAAGGACTTGCTGGCCTCCAGCCGGGCCGCCGCCGCCACCGGCCCGAAGGCGGGGACGCCGGCGGCCTGCAGGCGGTCTACCAGGCCCTCGGCCAGCGGGCCCTCGGGTCCCACCACCACCAGGTCGACCCCGTTCGCCTGCGCCCAGGCCAGCGGATCCCCCGAGGCGAGCTGGCCCCCCAGGGCCAGCATGCCCGGGTTGGCCACCGTCGTCGAGACCTTCGCCACCCGCGGGCTGCCCGCGATCTTCCAGGCCAGGGCGTGCTCGCGGCCGCCACCGCCCACCACCAGGACGTGCATCGAAGCTCCCTCGGGCCGCGCGGGCCGGCCCCGAACCGCAAGGGCTCAGTGCCAGAAGTGGCGGACGCCGGTGAAGACCATCTTCGCCCCGCGGGCGTCGACGGCGGCCAGCACCTCGGCGTCCTTCACCGACCCGCCGGGCTGGGCGAAGGCCATGACCCCGGCGTCGAGCGCGACCTGCGGGCCGTCGGGGAAGGGGAAGAAGGCGTCGCTGGCCAGGACGCTGCCGGGCACCGGGCGCGTGGCCTTGGACACGGCCAGCCGCACGCTGTCCACCCGCGACATCTGGCCGGCGCCGACGCCGTTGAGCATGAAGCCGCCGTCCTGGGCCCGCGCCAGGACGATGCCGTTGGACTTGACGTGGCGGCACATCGCCCAGGCGAAGCGCAGGGCCGCCAGCTCGGCCTGGTCCGGCGCCACCTTGCTGGCGGTGGTCCACTCCCCGCCCACCGGGCCCAGGTCCCAGTCCTGCAGCAGGAAGCCGCCCATGACCCGCTTGACGTCCATGCCCTCGGCGCGGCGGGCGGCCCAGTCGGCGGGCAGCTCCATCACGCGCAGCTTCTCGCGCGGCGCCAGCAGCTCCAGCGCCTCGGGGGTGAAGCCCGGCGCCGCCAGGATCTCGAAGAAGACGCGGCTCTGGCGGATGGCGCGCACCGCGTCGCCGTCCAGCGGCCGGTTGAAGGCGACCACGCCGCCGAAGGCGCTGACCGGGTCGCCGGCCAGGGCCAGGGCGTAGGCGGCGACGGGGCCGTCGGGGTGCACGGCGGCGCCGCAGGGGTTGGCGTGCTTGACGATGACGCAGGAGGGCTCGTCCACCTCGAAGGCGGCCCGCAGGACGGCGTCCAGGTCCGCGACGTTGTTGTAGGACAGCTCCTTGCCCTGGTGCTGGACCAGGCCGGCCAGGCTGCGGCCGCCCACCCCCGGCTCGCCGTAGAAGGCCGCGCGCTGGTGCGGGTTCTCGCCGTAGCGGCAGGCCTGGACCCGCCGCAGCGGCAGGGCGCCCTCGGCCGGCATCGCCGCCTCGTCGGCGGACAAGGCCCCCTCCTGCGCCGCACGCCGCGCCAGCCACTGGCTGATCACGGCGTCGTAGGCCGCCGTGTGCCGGAAGGCCTTGACCGCGAGCTGCAGGCGGGTCTCCGCCCGCACCCCGCCCGCGTCCAGCTCGGCGACGACCCGGTCGTAGTCCTGCGGGCTGGTCAGGATGGTCACGAAGCGGTGGTTCTTGGCCGCCGCCCGCACCATCGTGGGGCCGCCGATGTCGACCTGCTCGATCGCCTCGGCCATCGACAGGTCGGCACGGGGCTGCCCCTGCGGGTCGGTGACGGTCGCCTCGAAGGGGTACAGGTTCACCGCGACCAGGTCGATCCACTCGACGCCGTGGGCGGCGGCCTCGGCGGCGTGGGCGTCACGCAGCCCCAGGATGCCGGCGTGCACGCGGGGGTGCAGGGTCTTGACCCGGCCGTCCATGATCTCGGGGTGCCCGGTGTGCTCGCCGACCTTGGTGACCGGCAGGCCGGCCCCGAGCAGCGCCTTGGCCGTGCCGCCGGTGGACAGCAGGGTGAAGCCGTGGCGGAGCAGGTGGCGGGCGAGGTCGACCACTCCGGTCTTGTCGGAGACCGAGAGCAGGGCGAGGCGGCGGCCGGCGGGCGTGGGCATGGGTTCCCCGGTGCGCAGGAGGGGGGCCGGCCTAACCCGGGCCGGGGCCTCGCGCGGCGGCCGGGGCCGGCAGGCGGCTCAGTCCGCGACCACCTGCCAGCGCACGGGGCGCACCGTCTGCGCGCCGATGACGTAGCCCACCACCAGCACCACCTTCCCGGCGTGGGTGGCCAGCCCGGGGTGGCCCGACAGGTCGACGATCACCTTGCGGCCCGTGCTCTTGTCGTCGATGAGCCAGTTGCTGCCGAACAGCTCCAGCCTGCCGACAAAGGGCTGGCCGCCGCCGGGCGCCGAGGTGACCGTCCAGTCGTGCACCTGCAGCCGCCGCCCCAGGTGCCTCCCCTCGACCTCGACCTCGCAGTCGTCCAGCCCGGCCACGATCCGGCCCTCGCCCGCCGAGGACACCCGCCAGGTGCGGCCGCCGGTCTCCTGGAGGGTCGCGCCCCGCGCGTCGGCGTGCACCAGGCCCCGCACCCGTGCGGCGCAGCCCATCGACCCTCCCAGGCAGAGGGCCAGGAGGCAGGCCGAGAACAGCAGCGGGCGACGGTCTGGCAACGAGGGAGCCACGGTGCTTGCACGCCGGGAAGGCGACGCGGTAGCGTAGCGCGCTTCCGGCGCGGGCGTCCCGTCGGCGGGTCCACGCCCCGTCCACGGCGCGACGCGCGCCGTCCCCGCCCCCCACTGCCCAGGGTTCCCGGCCATGATGCTCCTCCCCAAGGACGTCGGCCCGTTCACGCTGATCCGCAAGATCGGGACCGGCGCCGTGGCCGAGTCCTACCTCGGCCGCCTGCACGGCGAGGGCGACCGCGAGGTGGTGGTCCGCCGCGTGCTCCCCTACATCCTTCGGGACCCGCCTCGCCTGGCCAGCACCGAGGCCCGCGTGCGCGACCTGCTGGGCGTGCGCCACCCCTTCCTGGTGCCGGTGCTGGACTGGATCGAGGACGGCGACGAGCGCTTCATCGTCGAGGACCGCGTCACCGGCGTCGACCTCGACCGGGTGCTCGCCTGGTGCCGCGCGCACGGCCAGGCCCTGCCGCACAACGTCTTCCTCAACATCGCGACCCAGGTCTGCAACGGCCTGGAGGCGCTGCACGGGCGCCCGGGCAAGGGCTCGGGCACCGACAACGTGCTGCACCTGGGCCTGCGCCCCGGCGCCATCCTGGTCACCCGCGAGGGCAAGGTCGTGCTGGGCGGCTACGGCCTGACCCGCTCGCCGACGACGCTCAGCCACGGCGGGATGACCTCGCCCGTCCCCACGCGGATGGAGTACCTCTCCCCCGAGCAGACGCAGCCGGACAAGAAGCTCACCCCGGCCAGCGACGTGTTCAGCCTGGGGGCGCTGCTCTACGAGCTGCTCACGCTCGAGCCCCTCTTCCGCTCCGAGAGCAACCTCCAGACCATCAACCGGATCCGGAAGGCCGAGGTCACCTCGCAGCTCCTGCGCGTCAAGGACCTGATGCCGGGCCTGGACAAGGTGCTCTACCGGGCGCTCAGCCTCAACCCGCGCCACCGGTACCAGCGGGCCTTCGTCCTGCGCGAGGACCTGCGCGGGCTGATGGCCGGCTACTCCTTCAACACCATCGTCGACGACACGCGCGCCTTCTTCGCGCCGCTGCTGGGCGAGGAGGCCGGCACCGCCGAGGACGCCGGGCCGGGCGCGGAGGTCGGACAGGACGAGGACCGCCCGGCGACCGAGGACCCGACGGCCGACGCTGCGCCGGACGCGTCGATCGGCGAGCCTTCCGCGCAGGAGCTGGCCGAGGCGGGCATCGGCAGCGGCCGACCCGACCTGTCGACTCCGACCCTGGGCGCCGGCGTGGCGCTCGGCGCCGGGGTGGCCTCGCACGTGGCAGCGACCCTGGCGGGGCCCGCGGCCCCTCCCAGCGCCCCGGCGCCACCCGCGCCGATCCCCGTCCCCGTGGTCGACCATGGCTTCGAGGACGAGGTCGCGACCCGCGTCGGGCCGCCGCCGGCCTCGACGGCTGCCATGGCCGCCGAGGCGGTGCGCGAGCAGCTCGCCCGGGAGCAGCAGGTCGAGTCGCTCTTCGACGAGGTGCCGCACGAGCTCGAGCCCCCCGGGGCCGCGGCCGGACCGGGCGAGCCGCTGCAGGACCGCCAGACCCTGCCCCTCCCCCCCGCCGGCGCCCGCGAGGAGGAGCGCACCGACCACGCCATCGGCCTCGCCGCGATGCTCGGCGGCGCGGCCGCCGCCGGCCTCGACCCCAACAGCACCCGCGGCTTCCTGCGGGGCGACGCCTCGCCCGAGGAGCCCGCGCCCGCCCGCGCCTTCTCCGACCCGTCCAGCAGCGGCATCGGCGACCTCGCGCCGCCGCGCCCCCTGCCACCGGGCCCACCGGAGCTGCCCGCCCTGGCCGCCCCCGCCGCCGTGCCCGCCCCCACCCCCCCCCCGCCCGCCGCCGCGCCGCCCGCCGCC
>JAKLKF010000350.1 GCA_023150805.1 Myxococcota bacterium
AGCAGCACCGCGAGGGTCAGCGCCGGCAGCAGGACCTGCGGGAGCCGGGCCGGATCGAAGGCAGCGAGCGCATGGACATTGCGCAGCAGGGCCTCGGGCAGCCCGCCCGCCGCGACGCCCAGCGGCCCGATCACGAGGGGGTTGCCGGCGATATTCCACAGCGCCGGATCGGCCAGCCCAAGCAGCAGGTAGGCGGCGACGCCGGCGAGCATCGCGATGATGGCCGCCGGGACGACGCGAACCACGCGCGGCACCAGGGCCATCGTGAGGACCACCACCACGCCGACCACGATGCTCTGCCAATGCCACGCCGACGGGGTCGTGAGCGCCTGCCAGAAGCCCATCTCGCGGGGCACCCCGAGCACCCGCGGCAGCTGGCCGCCGATGATGGTCAGGCCCACCCCGCTGAGGTAGCCGCAGACCACCGAGTAGGGGATGTACTTGATCAGGCGGCCCACGCCGACGAGGCCCAGCCCGATCTGGATGAGGCCCGCCAGCAGGCCGATGAGCATCAGCAGCAGCACGCCCGCCTCGGCGCCGACGCCCTGCCGGGCGAGGTCGATGGC
>JAKLKF010000351.1 GCA_023150805.1 Myxococcota bacterium
ACGAGCTGGCCCGGCGCGAGCAGAAGAAGTTCGCCACCCGGCTGCGCCGGGCGGCCTTCCGCGCCACCAAGACGCTGGAGGGCTTCGAGTTCGACCGGCTGCCCTCGACCAACCGGGCGCTGGTCCATGACCTCGCCACCGGCCGCTACATCCACGAGAAGGCCCCGGTGCTCATCGTCGGGCCCTGCGGCACCGGCAAGAGCCACCTGGCGCAGGCGCTCGGGCACTGCGCGGTGCGCCAGGGGCAGGACGTGGTCTTTGCGTCCTGTGCCCAGCTGCTGGCGAGCCTCAACGCGGCCCGGGCCATCGGCAACTACGAGCGAAAGCTCCAGCAGCTGGCCCGCGTGCCGCTGCTGATCATCGACGACTTCGCGCTGAAGCCCCTGCGCGCGCCGGCCGACGAGGATCTGCACGACCTGATCGCCGAGCGCTACGAGCAGGCCTCGACCATCGTCACGAGCAACCTGGACTTCGCCGAGTGGGATCAGGCCTTCGCGACGAACCGCCTGCTCGCCTCGGCCACGCTCGACCGCCTTCGCCACAACGCCTACTGCCTGGAACTCCA
>JAKLKF010000352.1 GCA_023150805.1 Myxococcota bacterium
GAGCGAGTCGCCCGCCGCCTCGAGCAGCTCGATGTCGTCGCGGAGCTGCTTCGCCCCCTCCGGCTCGATGGCCTGAATAAGCTCGGGCGACGTGAGCGACACGGCGGACATCGGCGCGATCTCCGCCCCGTGCGCCACCGACGTGAACAAAAACACCTGCTTGAGCTGCCGGTGATACACGCCCAAAAAGCGGTTTCCCACGGTGATCGGCCACGTGATCGGGTACACGCCGATCCCCAGCACCTCCTCGACCTCGCCGATCAGGTCGAACGGATCGCGCCCAGGCCGGTCGAGCTTGTTCACGAACGTGAAGATGGGCATCGCGCGCATCTTGCAGACGCGGAAGAGCTTCTTCGTTTGCGTCTCGACGCCCTTGGCGCTGTCGAGGAGCATGATGGCCGCGTCGGTCGCCATGAGCGCCCGGTAGGTGTCCTCGCTGAAGTCGGCGTGGCCGGGCGTGTCGACGAGGTTTAAAAGCCTACCTTTGTAGGGAAATTGAAGGACGCTGGAGGCGATGGAGATCCCGCGCTCGCGCTCCATTTCCATCCAGTCGCTGACCGTGTGG
>JAKLKF010000353.1 GCA_023150805.1 Myxococcota bacterium
GGCGTCGTGCTGCAGGGTGCGCCGCGAGAGGACGTAGTGCGTGCTGCCATCGCTTTGTGGATAGCGCAGCTCCACGTCGCAGGGCAGCCCGGTGCGCAGGGTGCGCTCGGTCGCCTGTATCACCAGTTCGCGATCGGCGGGGTGGATGCGTGCGCGCGCGTCCTGCAGCGCCATGCCATCGCGCTGCAGCGGCACGCCCATCAGCTCGCTGCAGCGTGCATCCAGGTAGACGCGACCGCCATCGATCTCGTGATGCCATACGCCGATGCGCGCCAGCGCCAACGCGGCGTCGAGCTCGCCCCGCAGGGCTTCGGCGCGCGTGGCCAACTCGTACAGTGGCGTGTCGTCGGTATTGACGCCGCGGATGCGGATCGGATGACCGTGCGCATCGTGGTCCACCCTCCACTGGGTGTGGATGTGGCGCACCACCCCGTCGGGCCGTCGGATGCGCAGCCGGGCCGAGTGATCCCCGGCGACGGCATGCGACTCGGCGAAGCGATGGTGGCGCCACTCCTTCTCCACGATCATCGAATCCATGGTCTGCATCGAAGGCGCCGGTGCCGG
>JAKLKF010000354.1 GCA_023150805.1 Myxococcota bacterium
CGGCGCCGATCCCCTCCACCGCGTCCCCGTGGCTCATCCAGACCTGCAGGCGCGGGGGGAGGCCGTGGAAGAGGTCCCCCGCGTCGGAGACCTCGACCGTGGCGTGGCCGAACTCCCGCCGCCCGACCGCCGCCGAGACCTTCCCCCCGAGCAGCTGGCAGGCGAGCTGCTGCCCGTAGCAGATGCCGAGCACCGGGAGGCCCATCTCGAGGAGGGCCCGGTCGCAGGTGGGAGCGCCCCCGGCGTAGACCGAGGCGGGCCCGCCCGAGAGGACGAGAGCCCCGGCCCCCGCGGCGCGGACCTCGGCGGGGGTGACGGAGCAGGGGACGATGCGGCAGAAGACGCCGAGCTCCCGCACCCGGCGGGCGATGAGCTGGGTGTACTGCGACCCGAAGTCGAGGACGAGGACCGTGGAGGGCATGGCTAGTCCTCGTCCTCCTGGGAGCCGCCCTGGTAGTTCGGGGCCTCCTTGGTGATGTAGATGTCGTGGGGGTGGGCCTCGCGGACGGCCGCCGCGGACTGCTTGAGGAAGCGGGTCCCCGTGCGCAGCGCCTCGATGTCCG
>JAKLKF010000355.1 GCA_023150805.1 Myxococcota bacterium
CACCCCGGTGGTGATGGTGATGATCCCGGCGGTGATCGCGGTGGCGAACCGCCAGGGGCTGTCGCCCTCGCGGCTGCTGATCCCGCTCTCCTACGCCACCATCCTCGGCGGCCTGATCACCATGGTCGGCACCTCGACCAACATCCTGGTCGATGGCGTCGCGCGCGAGCAGGGCCTGGCGCCGTTCTCGATGTTCGAGATCAGCCTGCCGGCGATCCTCATGGCGCTGGTGGGCAGCGCCTTCATGCTGGTGTTCGCGCCGCGCCTGCTGCCGGTGCGCGAGACGCTGAGCCAGCAGTTCGGGGCCAGCGAGCGCTGGTTCATGACCGAGCTGTTCGTGCCCGAGGGCTCGCATCTGGCCGGCCGGACGCTGCGCGAGGCGCGCCTGTCCAACGGCATCATCAAGGTCTTGAACCTGGTGCGCGGCGACACCGAGCTCACCGACCCCGCGCCCGACACCCGCCTGGAGGTCGGCGACCGCGTGGTCGTGCACAGCCGCAGCGACGCCATGATGGCGCTGCGCAGCAGCGACGGCGTCGCCCTGCAGGCGCCGGCGGGCAC
>JAKLKF010000356.1 GCA_023150805.1 Myxococcota bacterium
CAGCCCCAGCCCGACTCCTGCAACCATGGGCCGGGCCCAGCCGCCAGGGCGTCGCGGATGTAGGGCACGGTCGCCTCGGGCAGCGCGTCGGGCGCACACCAGCGCAGGTCATCGCAGCGATCAGTTTCGGCGATCACCGGCTCGCCCTGCCAGACGGACGCCCGCAGGAAGAAGTCGATCCGGTTGGTGTCCGAGCGCCGATGCACGACGCCCACCACCGCCAGCGCCGGCACCCCGGCGAGGCCGTAGCGGGCAGTGATGGCGCCGTCCTCGTCCACCACGGTCGGCCAGGCCAGCCCGCGCTCGGCGAGCACCTTTGCGACATCCGCCGCGTCGCCGGATTGCATCGCCACCGTGAGCACCGGCCAGTCTTCGGCGAGGCCGCTGATGCTGCCCTGCTGGGCCTTGCAGATCGGGCACCAGTCGGCCCAGAAATACACCGCCACCGGCCCGCCCGGGTGCGCCGCACGCCAGGCGGCGAGGCTGCCCTGCCCGCCCGCCGCCAGCGGCCCGGCAAAGGCCGGCGCCGGGCCGGAGGGCACGTGGCGGGTCTGCCACAGC
>JAKLKF010000357.1 GCA_023150805.1 Myxococcota bacterium
CAGCCAATTGCTGCAGCGCGCACTCGAGCACGGGCATGGCCTCGCGCCATTGCTGGCCCTCGACCAGCACGCCGGCCCGGGCCAGCTCGGCATCGGCCCTCTCCACGGGCCCCTCGGCCAGCACCTGCAATTCGCCCGCCAAGCGCAGCTGTTCGGCGTAGCTGTCGACGAACCGCGCCGCGCGACAGCGCCGCTCGAGCACCTGGAAGCGAAGACGCCGGTCATCCGCTCGCGCGAGGCAGCGCAGCGCGGCGTCCAGGGCCTCGGCCTCTTCGCGGCGCAGCCCGGCGGCCAGCGCCTGGTCGGCCGCGGCGAGGTAGGCGGCAGCGGCACGCCGCCATTGCCCACCCAGCGCCAGATGGCGCGCCAGCCGCGCCGGCGGCACGCCGCTGCCTGCCAAGGCATCGGCGATCTGCAGGTGCAGCTCGCGCGCGATCGCCTCCGGCACGGTGGCGGCAACGGCCTCGCGCACCAGGTCATGGGCGAAGGTGCCGCCCCGCAGCACCTGGGCCGCTTCCAGCTCGGCCCAGGCCGGCGACAGCTCCACCGCATGCCGCT
>JAKLKF010000358.1 GCA_023150805.1 Myxococcota bacterium
CTCCGGGTCGAGCCCTCCTCGATCTCCTGGCTGCGCTGCGTGGACATCAGCGACCGGGCGCTGCGGAAGATCGTCGTGGGGCTCGGCGGCAAGGAGAACGGCCTCCCGCGGGAGAGCGGCTACTGCATCACCGTCGCCTCCGAGGTGATGGCGGTGCTGGCGCTGGCCACCTCGCAGCAGGACCTCCGGGCCCGCCTCGCCCGGATGGTGTGGGGCTTCGACCGGGACGGGAAGCCGCTGACGGCCGAGGACCTCGGCGCCGCCGGCGCCATGACCGTCCTCCTCAAGGACGCCCTCCAGCCGAACCTCATCCAGACCCTCGAGGGCGGGCCGGTCCTCGTCCACGCCGGCCCCTTCGCCAACATCGCCCACGGGAACAACTCCGTGCTCGCCGACATGATCGCGCTGCGCTGCGCGGACTACGTGGTCACCGAGGCCGGCTTCGGCGCCGACAACGGGATGATCAAGTTCATGGAGATCAAGTGCCGCCAGTCGGGCCTGCGCCCGAGCGGCATCGTCATGACCTGCTCCATCCGCGCCCTCAAGATGCACGG
>JAKLKF010000359.1 GCA_023150805.1 Myxococcota bacterium
GCCGGCCTTCCTCGACCTGCGCATCACCCTCACATGAACACCCCGGCCCACCCCGCTGCGGAAGCCCCAGGCGCCTGGCTGGACGCCAACCAGGGCCTGCTCACCGCCGAGTTCGCCCGCCTCAAGCGCCTGCTGCGGGGCGAGCCGGACGCCGATGGCGACATCCAGGGCAGCCGCGCCTGGCGCGCCGCCCCGGCCGCCATCGACGTGCTGGCCGAGCGTTTCGCCCTGTCGCCCTTCGAGCGCGGCGTGCTGCTGCTCGCCGCCGGCGTCGAGATGGACGGCGAGCTCGCCCCCCTGTGCTGCGCCGCCGGCCCCGGCCAGCCCTGGGCCAGCTTCGCCCTGGCTCTGGCCGTGCTGCCCGACGCCCACTGGAGCGCCCTCACGCCCCACGCCCCGCTGCGCCGCTGGCGCCTGCTCGACACCGTGGGCGACGGCGTCCTGCTCACCGCCCGCCTGCAGATCGACGAGCGGGTGCTGCACTACCTCGCCGGCATCGACGAGCTCGACGCCCGCCTGCGCCCCCTGCTGCGCGATCGGCCCCCGCCACCGC
>JAKLKF010000035.1 GCA_023150805.1 Myxococcota bacterium
CCGGCCTCGACCAGCAGGGCCACGACCTCGGCCTGGGCCCGCGCGTCCTCGGCCCGGGCCCCCGCCAGGCGCACCGCCGCCAGCGCCTGCGCCACCCTCCGGCCCACCTCGGCGTCCCCGGCGTCGCCGGCCAGGGCCGCCCGGCCCGCCCGCGCCGCGCGCCCGACGTCGAAGGCCGCCGCCGGGTCCGCCTCCAGGGCCAGCGCCCGCAGCGGCAGCCCGCCCCCCGGGCCGACCGCCACGCGCAGCAGCTCGCCGGTCGCCGACGGCCGGCCCGTCGCCACCGGCAGGGTGATCTCCGCCTGGTCGAGCGTCCCCCCGCCCTCGGCCTCGACCCGCAGCGCCAGGGACCGTCCAGGCGCGAGATCCCCCAGCTCGACCCGCTGCTGCGCGCCCGGCTCCAGCACCAGCGCCTGGGGACGATCCCCCACCAGCAGCCGCCCCGAGAAGGGGACCGCGCCACCGTTCACGACGTGCGCCACCGGCCGGGCGAGCTCCCCCGCCCCGGCCGCGGCCAGCGGAGCCGCCACCAGGAAGACCCCGTCCGCCGCGCTCCGGTCCTGCTCGGCCATGCCCGTGGCCCCCGCCGCCACCGCCGTCGCCCGCAGCCGCCAGGTGGCCGGCGGGGGCCGGTCCAGCTCGACCGTCACGCGCCCCTGGTCGTCGGACTCCACCACCTGCCACAGGACGCGCTCCCGCCAGCCGAAGGGCAGGGCCACCCGCCCGCCGGACACGGTGCCGAAGCCCCCGCCGCCCCGCCCGTAGCCCGAGCCGTAGCCCGCGCCGCCGCCCACCGAGCCGATCGTGCCCAGATAGCCCAGGCCCTCCAGCTCCTCCGCGGCGAGCAGCTCGTCCATGATCCCCGCCGACAGCCGGCCCCGGCCCGCGGACTCCGCGCGGCGCGCCTCCGCCTGCCGGGCGCTCTCGGCCAGCAGGGCCGCCGAGATGGCCTCCGACCAGGCGGCGTGCCGCAGGTCCGCGGCCACCGCGGCGCCGTCCGCCGTCCACGCCGTGGGCCACAGGCGGTCCGCGGACAGGGCGGGCTGGGCCCAGGTGTGCAGCAGCCGCCGGTCCACCGCCGACAGCGCCACCTGGGCCCGCGTCGGCAGGCCGTCGGGGCCCTTCACGGCCGCCTGGATCCGCCAGCGACCGTCCACCTCCTCCACGGACAGTTCCACCTGGAGCGCCGTCCGCAGCGGGATCGTCCGGGCGTGCACGCGGGCCTCCGGATCGGTGGCGACCAGCGCCAGGTCCGCTCCGCTGCGCGGCAGGTCGAGGCGCAGCCGTCCCGCCCCCGTCACCAGGGCCACCGCCTCGATGCCCTCGCCCTCTGCCGTCACCAGCGCCGCCCCCTGCACCGGCAGGTCCAGCCGCCCGCCACCCGCCAGCACGGTCGGCAGCGCGCCCAGGCGCGGACCGACGCCGGCCACCTCCACCGGCAGCGTCACCGTCCCGGCCTCGGGCCCGCCGGGCACCACCCGGATCACCCACCGCCCCGCGGGCAGGGGGTCCAGCACCTGCTCGACCGGCGCGCCCGCCGGCAGCGCCAGGTCCAGCCACCGCGGCTCGCCCAGGCCGTCCACCGGCGGCGCCTCGGGCGCGGCGCCCTCCCAGGCCCGCGGCCCCTGCAGGGTGGGGTCCGGGTCGAGCGCCCACGGCGGACGCAGCGGCGGGGCGGGCGCGGGCGCCTCGACCACCGGGAACAGCCCCACCCGCACGGGCCCCGCGGGGCCCTCGACCCGCAGGCGCAGCGCCTGCCCGGCCTGCGGCCGGTCCTGGTCCAGGTGGGCGGACAGGGTCGGCGGTGCAGGCGGGTCCGGGGCCCAGGCCTCGACCTGTCCCCCGGCCAGCCGCGCCTGCAGCCGCCAGGGCACCCCGGCGCCGGGCGATGCGACCTCCACCCGGCCGGCGGCGTCGGTCCACGACACCTGGGGCGCGTCGCCCGCGCGCCGCGTCCACGCCACCGGCACCCCCACGGCGGGCCGCCCGTCCGCCTCGCGCACCTGGACGGTGGCGCCCGGGTCCCCCTGGCGCACCTGCAGGCTGCGGCGCGGCGCCGCCGGCCCCGCCACCGGCAGGCTGGCCAGCACCACGGCCTCCTCCTCGCCGGGCGCCCGCGCCACGAGCTGCCAGGCGCTGCCGCCCGCGTCCCACAGCGGCAGGTCCAGCTCCCCCGCCGCGACGCCGCGCGCGTCCGCCTGGACGGTGACGCCCGGGTGGTCGAGGCCGCCGGCCCGCACCTGGACCGTCCAGGCGCCCGGGACGGCGGAGGGGCCCCTCGCGCCGACCAGGCGGAAGCCGACCCGGTCCCCGGGCAGGTAGACGGGCCTGTCCAGCTCGGCGGTCACCCGGAGCTGCTCCTCCGGCGCGGGGGTCGGACCCCACGCCAGCGCAGCCAACGCCGGGCCGCCCGCTCCGTCCACCAGGACGACCGCCTCGCCGTCGGGCACGGCCAGCCGCGCCAGGCCGTCCGCGCCCAGCCGCGTCTCGGACACGGTGCCGCCGTGCGCCACCCAGGCCCGCAGCCCCCCCGCGGGCCGAAGGGCCTCCTCGGGCCCCCGCAGCGCCGCCACCACCAGGTCCCCGCCCCGGGCGCGGGTGATCAGGCGGTTCTCGCTCACCAGCACGATGGCCTGGGCCTCGCGCTGGGAGGTGGCCACCGTCACCGCGTACAGTCCCGGCCCCGGCACGCGCAGGGGCAGGTCCGTCACACGGTCCTGGCCGGCCGGCGCCTCCGGCAAGCTCACCGTCCACTCCCGGTCGGGCGCGATCACGGCCACGTCCAGGTCCGGCAGCGTGTCGGGGCGGCCCCCCGCGCGCAGGAAGGCCTCGGCCTCGACCCGGTGCAGCCGCACCGCCAGCTCGGCCAGGTTGCGGCTGTGGACCCGCACGGTCGGGCGGCGCGGGTCCTGCCGGCCGGTCACCTCGACGGCCAGGGCCGGCTCCTGCAGCGTCGCCAGGGCGCTGGCGGCGGCGCCGGACAGGGGGCCGCCGCCGTCGCGGAGCGGCCGAAGCCAGGCCAGGGCCGCCTCGACGTCGTCCTGGGCCCGCAGGCGCGCCACCGCCTCGACCGCCCGGTCGGCCGAGGCCGCCTCCGGGTGGCGGGCCATCAGCTCCTCCCACCGCGCCCGCGCCGCGTCCGGCTGGCCGCCGGCCAGGGCGGCCACGCCCGCCTCCCATGCGGCCTCCGGCACGCGCGGGTCGGTGGGGTGGGCCAGGACGAAGCGGTCGAAGCGCGCCACCGCGCGCAGCGGGTCTGCCGCGGCCTCGCGGCGGGCCAGGTCCAGGCGCAGCTCGGCCAGCTCGGCCTCGACCTGCGCACGCGCGGCGTGCGAGGGGAAGGTCTGCAACCAGTCGGCCAGCAGGGGCTCGGCCGCCGGCGGGTCCAGGCGACGCTCCAGCCGGGCCCCCTCCAGGGCCGCCTCGGCGCGCAGCAGGTCCAGGGAGGCGGGGCGGTCGGCGCCGTCGCCTCGGGCCAGCTCCTGCCAGTGGGGGCGGGCCTCGGCCAGCCGGGCCTGGGCCGTCAGCGCGCGGGCGAGCCGGGCCCGGGCCGGCCGATCCTGCGGGTCGAGGGCCACCGCCTCGGCGAGCAGGGCCACGCCGCGGTCGGGGTCGGCCTCCAGCGCCAGCTCGGCCCGCGCCAGGCGGGTCGGGGGCGTCGAGGGCAGCGGCGCGAGCAGCCCCTCGCCGACCGGACCGCGCAGGAGCAGCGCCGCCAGCCGCCGCAGCTCCGCCTCCTCCTCGGGCGCGCGCGCCCCCCCGCCGGCCAGGTGGTCGAGCAGCACCTCGCCGGCGGCCTGCCCCGCGCGGTCGTCGAAGGCACGCCCCGCCTCGCGGTCGGCCCGCACCCGGGCGCCCAGCTCGCGGGCCAGGGCCAGCCGATCCGCTTCGGTCAACGCCAGCTCCAAGCCCAGGGCCAGCAGGGCGTGGGCGCGCGAGGGGTCGCCCTCGGGGTCGGCCTGCAGCTTGTCGGCCAGGCGCCGCAGCAGGGCCGCGGTCGCGGCGTCGCGCCCCTCGCCCAGCGCGGCGGCGCCGGCCTGCTCGTAGAGCGCGGCCGCCTCCTCGGCGCGCCCCAGGGCCAGCAGCGCGTCGGCCCGGTCGAAGGCCGCCCGGGGCCCGCAGGCCGCCGACAGGGGGACCGCCTCCAGGGTGCGCACCGCGGCCGCGTCGTCGCCGGCCCGGCGCTCCGCCTGACCCAGCGCGCAGCGCAGCGCGTGGCGCAGCCCCTCGTCCGCCTCCCGGGCCAGGGCCCCGCGCAGCCGCCGCACCGCCGCCTGCGGGCGCCCGCTGGCCAGCTCCTCCAGGACCTCGTCGCCCGCGGCCTCCGCGGGGTGGGGTCCCTGCTGCGCCCGGGCAGGCCGGGACAGGGCGGGCAGCGACAGGGCGGGCAGCGACAGGGCGAGCAGCAGGACGGGCGAGCGCAGCGAAGCGAGCACGGGGGCCTCCGGGGTCCACGCCTGGGACCCCGGGGTAACGGGGCGGGTTCGTCCCTGACGCTTTCCTTGCGCGAGCCGGCTGGCTACCCTGGCCGCCATGCCCGCCGCCCTTGCCGCTGTCCCCCAGGTCGTCCGCGACGGCTACACCACCGTCCGCGACGGCTACGACCGCCGCAGCCTGGTCGCCCTCGCCGGCCTGTTCGCGGTCTACACCGCCGTCGGCGTGAACTGGTTCCACCTGCTCGACCTGTCGCGGGGCATGGACTGGCTGCTGGCCGGCATCTGGGCCTTCATGACGGCGGTGCTCTGCTGGGACATCCGCGCCAGCCGCGACGTGCCGCTGGTGATCGTCGCCTTCTTCGGCGGGCTGGTGATCGAGGCCTGGGGCACCCAGACCAGCCTGTGGCGCTACTTCACGGCCGAGCGGCCGCCGATCTGGATCCTGCCGGCCTGGCCGGTGGCGGCGCTGACCATCGACCGGATCTACCGCCTGCTGCAGGCCGTCGTGCCGCCCTGGCGGCTGGGCGCCGTCTACGCGGTGGGCGTGCCGCTGTTCGTGCTGGCGATGACCCGCTTCCTGTGGCCCAGCATCGACCAGTCCTGGTCGCAGGTCGTGGTCGCCCTGATGATCGGCGTGACCCTGACCCCCGGCGACCGGCGCGAGGAGGTGCTGCTGTTCACGGCGGGCAGCCTGCTCGGCGTCTTCCTGGAGTACTGGGGCACCAGCCGCCGGTGCTGGACCTACTACACGGGCCAGGTCCCGCCGCTCGAGGCGATCTTCGCCCACGGCTTCGCCAGCCTGGCCTTCCTGCGGGGCACCCGCGCCTTGGGCTGGGCGCGGACCCGGCTCTCGGCGGGGCGCTCGCTGGCGCGCTGATCCCGACCGGCGCGGGGCGGGGGCTGCGACAAGGCGCGCCAGGGTCGGTCCCCGGTGGTCACGGTTCGGTCACCGCGCCCCGGGGCCGGTCGCGCCGTGGTTACCTCGCCGGTGCCCCGGGCCCCGACGGGCCCTGCGGATCCGCGCCTGGAGGACCCGTGCAGGCCAGCCTCGCCATCGAGACCCGCGCCCTCGCTCTCGACGTGCACACGCTGCTCTCCGAGCTGGACGTGGCGCGCTGGCGGGCCGAGCTGGAGCAGGCCGCCCGCGCCAAGGTGCGCAGCATCGAGGCGCGGCTGCAGGCCGTGCGCGGCATGGAGGGCCTCTCCGAGGAGCGGCTGGCCGGGCTGCGCGCCAGCGTCGACGAGGTGGCCGGGGTCCTGCGGGCCTACGTGCCCCAGGCCGCCGAGGACGCCGAGCAGCTCCGGAGCGAGTGGGCCGCGCTGCGGGCCCGCCTGCAGCCGGCCTACGAGGCGATGGCCAACGCGCTGCAGGCCCAGGCCATCCACGTGCCGACGCGGCGGCCCACCAACTACGCGCGCAACCTGCTGCACTTCGGCAGCGCGACGCTGGCCCTGCTGCTGGTCCACCTGGTCCTGCCGCCGGCCTGGCTCCTGCCCCTGGGCGCGGTCCTGGCCGCCTGGGCGTGGAGCCTGGAGGCGGGCCGACGGCTCAGCCCACGCTTCAACGCCCTGCTGATGGCCATCCTCGGCCGCTTCGCGCACCCGCACGAGGCCTACCGGGTCAACTCCTCGACCTGGTACTGCACGGCCTTCTTCGTGCTCGGCCTGACCGGCTCGACCACCCTGGTCCTCGTGGCCCTGGCGGTGCTCGGCTACGCCGACCCGGCCGCCGCCATCATCGGCCGTCGCTGGGGCAGCCTGAAGCTGGTCAACGGCCGCTCGTTGCAGGGCACGGCCGCCTTCTTCGGCGTGGGCCTGCTGGCGTCCGGCGTGGTCCTGCACCTCACCCGCGCCGACCTCGGCGGGGCGGCGTGGGCCCTGGCCGCGGGCGCCGCCCTGCTCGGCGCGCTGGCCGAGCTGTTCAGCCTGCGCGTGGACGACAACCTGTCGGTGCCGGCCGCCGCCGCCGCGGGTGCCGCCCTGGTCGCCCTGCTGCTGGGCCTGCCCCTGTAGCGCTGGCGGGGGCGCGTCCCCCGAGGGCCCCCCGGGTTAGCGGGCGCGGCATGGCTGCCGATCCGGCCGGTCCTTTCGTCCTGTGCATCGCCCACCATCCCCGCACCGACCTGGTGGGGCGAAGGATCTTCCTGCTTGCCGGCCAGCAACTGGAGCTGGGACGAGGGGGACAGGCCCTGGGGCCCGACGCGCTGCTCGACCCGCGCATGTCCCGGCGCCACGCGCGCCTGTTCGCCACCGAGGACGCCTTGTGGATCGAGGACCTGGGCAGCCGCAACGGCACCCTGGTCGACGGCCACCCCGTCCGCCGCGGGCGGCTGCGCCCGGGCACGGTGGTGGGGCTCGGCCGCATCCTGCTCCAGGCCTGGCGCATGCCCGCGGAGCAGGCGGCGCGCGGCGTCCTGGGAGGCGCGCCGACCCCGCCGCTCGTCGCCGAGAGCCCCACGATGCGGCCGGTGATGGACGCGGTCCTGGCTGCCGCGTCGGACCGGACACCGGTGCTGATCGTCGGCGAGGACGGGGTCGGCAAGTCGGTGGTCGCCCAGGCCATCCACCGGGCCAGCCGGCCGGAGGGGCCCCTGGTGGTCCTGCCGGTCGCGGCCCTCCGCGACGAGGAGGTCGAGCACGCGCTGCACGGCAGCGCAGCCGACCCCAGCCCGACGGGCGCGCTGGCCCGCGCCGAGGGGGGGACCCTGGTCCTGCCGCGCCTGGACGTCGCCCGGCCCGCCCTGCACGCCGCGCTCCGCGCCTTCCTGGAGGACGGCATGCTGCGCCCGCGGGGCGGGGCGCCGCGGCCGGTCTCCCTGCGGGTCGTCGTCACCACCGTGCGGGATCCCGCGGCGATGGTGCGGGCCGGCGACCTGTCCGACGCCCTGTACTCGCACCTCCGCAAGCGCCTGATCGCCGTGCCCCGCCTGCGAGACCGGCGCGAAGACATCCTGCCCCTCGCGCGCCACCTCTTCCACGTGCACGCCGGCCAGCCCACTCCCATGGACCGCCTGCTGGCGCTGCTGCTGGCCTTGCACGACTGGCCGGGCAACACCACCGAGCTGGAGGGGGTCGTGCGACGGATCGCGGCCGAGCAGGCGGGCGCCGTCACCTTCCGCCTGCCGCCCTGGGGCGCCGAGGTCTTCGGCCCTCGGGCGACCGAGGTGGTCTCGACCTTCGACCCCGCCCTGCTCGGCGGCCGGCGGAGCCGCCCATGAGCTGGCCGCGCGCCGCCATCCCGCCGCTCTCCGTGGCGCCCATGCTCGACCACACCGACCGCCACTTCCGGTGGCTGGTCCGGCAGGTCAGCCGTCACACGCTCCTCTACACCGAGATGGTGGTGGCCCAGGCCCTCGTGCACGGCCCGCGGGAGCGCCTGCTCACCTACGACCCCGTCGAGCACCCCGTCGCGCTCCAGCTCGGCGGCGACGACCCCGCGCTGCTGGCGCGCTGCGCAAGGATGGCCGTGGACGCCGGCTACGACGAGATCAACATCAACGTCGGCTGCCCCAGCGACCGTGTACAGAGCGGGTGCTTCGGCGCCGTGCTGATGCGGCGGCCGGACCTGGTCGCCCGGATCGTGGCGGCCGTGCGCGAGGCCGTCGGGGTGCCCGTGACCGTGAAGCACCGCATCGGCGTCGACGAGTTGGACAGCTACGAGCACATGCTGTCCTTCGTGGACACCGTGGCCGCGGCCGGCGCCGACCGCTTCACCGTGCACGCCCGCAAGGCGTGGCTGGAGGGCCTCTCCCCCCGAGAGAACCGGACCATTCCCCCCCTGCGCTACGGCGACGTCCACCGCCTGAAGCGCGAGCGCCCCCACCTCCCGGTGGAGCTCAACGGCGGCGTGCAGGACCTGGACCAGGCCATCGCCCAGCTCCACCACGTCGACGCCGTGATGATGGGTCGGGCGGTCGCCGAGGACCCGTGGGTCCTGCGCCACGCCGACGCCCGCCTGTTCTGCGGCCCGGGGGCAGGCCTGGCCGCGGATCCCCGGGAGCTGTTGGTCCGCGCGCAGGAGTACGCGGCGCGGGAGATCTCGCGCGGCCAGCGCCTGGGCAGCATCGCCCGGCACCTGCAGGGCCTGTTCAAGGGCCAGCCCGGCGCCCGGGCCTTCCGGCGCCACCTCTCGGACCACGCCTTCCGCGAGGGCGCCCCCGCCACGGTGCTGGGCGAGGCCGTCGAGGCGATGGACCGGGCGAGGGACCGGGCGGAGCGGGACCCCGGCGCCGACCCGGAGGAGACCGGACGATGATCCCCGCCCACCACCGCACCGGCCCCCCGGACGCGCCCCACACCGCCTGGTTCCTGCACGGCATCCTGGGCAGCGGCGCCAACTGGCGCGGCTTCGGCCGTCGCTTCGTCGAGCGCAATCCCGGCTGGAGCGCGGTCCTGGTCGACCTGCGCAACCACGGGGACAGCACCGGCGCCGCCCCGCCCCACACCCTGGCCGCCTGCGCCGACGACCTGTGGGAGCTGGCCGGCGCCCTGGGCGGGCCGCCCGCCCTGCTGATCGGCCACTCCTTCGGCGGCAAGGTGGCCCTGACCTTCGCCGGGCAGGCGGCGCGGCTGGGCGCCACCGGCCCGGGCGCCCTGGCGCGCGTGTGGGTGCTCGACGCCTTCCCCGGCCCCTGGCCCGGCCGCCCCGAGGACGACGCCGAGGTGGTGGCCGTCATCGGCGCCCTCTCGCGGATCCCCCAGCCGCTCGCCGCGCGCGAGGACGTCGTCACCCACCTGACCGCCGCCGGCTTCTCCGTGGGCCTGGCCCGCTGGATGACCACCAACCTGCGCCACGACGGCACCGGCTACCGCTGGCGCTTCGACCTCCTGGCCGCGCGAGAGATGATCGCCGACTACTTCCGCGCCGACCTGTGGCCGGTGCTGGAGGACCCGGGCCCGGACCTGCACATCGACGTGGTGCGGGCCGCGCACAGCATGCGCTGGAGCGACCCGGAGCTGGCCCGCTTCGCCGCCCTGCCGCCGGACGGGCCCGTCCGCCTGCACCTGCTGCCCGACAGCGGCCACTGGGTCCACGTCGACAACCCCGACGGCCTGATGGAGCTGATCGAGGCGGGGTCGGGCCTGCGCTGAGGCACCCTCAGCAGCACCCCGGCGTCGTGCACAGCGCGCCGGCCTCGGTCGTCTCGTCGTAGCCCTCGCCCTTTCGCTCGGCGGCCGACCGGATCAGCATGTCGACGCCGCAGGGGAAGGGGCGCACCTGCTCGGCCGGCACCGGCACCCGGGGCTCGATCCGCTCGAAGTGCTCGGCATAGGGCGCGCGGCCGTAGATCTCGAAGGTCTTGGCGCAGACGGCGACCGGCAGACCGCGCACCAGGCGGTGCCCGTCGTCGTCGTGGACCTCGCGGAAGGGACCCTTGTAGATGACGGCCTGCTTGTGGTCCCAGCAGGGCCCCTCCTTGCCCTTGTAGGCCACCACGGTCACGCTGCGGAACTCCACGCCCTCGACCGTGCGCCAGGGCGACACGTCCCGCTTCAGGAGCTGGACGCCGTACAGGCCGGCGTCGGTGAAGGCCTGCAGGAACAGGTCCTCGCGCATGGCGCCGGAGATGCAGCCCGTCCACAGCGCGGGGTCGGCCTGCAGGTGGGCGGGCACGTCGACGTCGCTGACGATGTCGGAGATCACGGCGCGCCCGCCGCGCCGCAGGACCCGGTGGATCTCCCGGAACATCACCGCCTTGTCCTCGGGGCGGACCAGGTTGAGCACGCAGTCGCTGACGACGACGTCCACGCTCTCGGCGCGGACCAGGGGCTGCTCGGCGCGCAGCCGGGCCTGCTCGGCCTCCAGCGCCCCCAGGTCGGCCGCGCAGCGCACCGGGTGCTCGCCCAGCCAGGCGTCCAGCTTGTCCAGGTCCAGCGCCAGGTCCTGGATCCGGCCCTTGAGGAACCGGACGTTGTGGAAGCCGACGGCGCGGGCGAAGGCGGGCGCGTTGCGGCGGGCCAGGGCCAGCATGTCCTCGTTCATGTCGACGCCGATGACCCGTCCCTTGGGGCCGACCACCTGGGCCGCCAGGAACACGCCCTTGCCGCCGCCGCTGCCCAGGTCCAGCACGACCTCGCCGGCCTGGATCCAGGGGGTCGGGTCGCCGCAGCCGTAGTCGCGCTCCCGCACCTCGACCGGCACGGCCTGCAGCAGGCGCGGGTCGACCAGCACGGGGCAGCACAGGTCCGCGGTGGGGTGCTCCGCTGCGGCGCTGTAGGTCGAGCGGACGTGGGCTTCGGGGTCGAGGGAGACGAAGTTGGTCATCGCGGTGGCCTCGGGGCGCGGATGGGGTCGAGGTCGAGCGCCCGGCGACGTCGCCAGTGAGAGCCCGGCCCACGCGAATGGGTGCGGGCGCGAACCCAACGAGCGGGACCTGGCTCTCCACAGGCGTGGACCCCTCCCACCAGGTCGCGCTGCAAGCGCGCTACGACGCCCTGGCCGCCCAGCCGGCCACCAGCCTGTCCTGTGGCGGCGCGGCCGACCTGGCCGAGCCGCTGCCCGGGCAGGTCTGCGTGGACCTGGGCTGCGGCCGCGGGCGGGACCTGGTGTCCCTGGCGCGCAAGGTGGGGCCGACCGGACGGGCCATCGGCCTGGACGCCTCGTCGCGCATGGTGGAGGCCGCCCGGGCCCGCGCCGAGGAGGAAGGGCTGGCCCAGGTGACGGTGCGTCCGTGCCCCCTGGAGGCGCTGGACCTGCCGGACGCCTCGGTCGACTGGATCGTCTCCAACTGCGCCCTCAACCACGCCCTGGACAAGCGGCGGGTCTGGGCCGAGATCGCGCGGGTCCTGCGGCCCGGCGGCCGCTTCGTCGTCAGCGACATCTACGCGGTGCAGCCCATCGACCCCGCCTTCCGACACGACCCGGTGGCCGTGGCCGAGTGCTGGGCCGGCGCCGAGACGAAGCCCGACTACCTGGGGCAGATCGCCGCGGCCGGCCTGGTGGATGTCGAGATCCTCAGCGAGCGAGCCCCCTACCGCAAGCAGCAGGCGCTGCTCTCCAGCTTCACCCTGCGGGGCCGACGCCCCGGATAGGCCCCCCCCACCCCCCACACCGGAGGAGTGACCATGAAGTCCCTGATCAAGAAGCCCGCCGCCGCGGCCTGCTGCGTGCCCGCCCAGACCAAGGTCGCCCAGTGCTGCGCCAAGGTCTCCAAGAACGTCGCCGGCTGCCACGACTGAACCCTCGACCGCGCGCCGGGCTCCTACGACTGGACCGGCGCGCGTGTCCCCCCTCGCCGCGCCTCCGTCCGGAGACGCCGTGCAGCCCTCGCGTCACAACATCCTCACGCCGGTCGAGGGCAGCCAGAGCTGGCTGCTCCTGAACCTGCTCTCCGGGCAGGCCGACCTGCTCGACACGCCCACCGCCGAGCGCTTCCAGCGCGGCACCTACGACGATCCCGAGCAGCTCGCCGCGAAGGGCTACCTGGTGGATCCCGCCGAGGAGGCAGGGCGGCTGGCCGCGGCCCACGCGGCCTTCCAGGCGGGCCAGCAGGACGACGAGATCCAGCTCTTCTTCGTGGCGTCCTACGCCTGCAACTTCGGCTGCTCCTACTGCTTCCAGGACGAGTACGCGCCCCAGCAGACCCACGACCCCGACGCGGTGATCGACGCGTTCTTCGCCTACGTCGACGACACCTTCGCCGGGCGCCGCAAGTACGTCACCCTGTTCGGCGGCGAGCCGCTGCTGCCGTCCGCCCGCGCCCGGCACGTCGTCGAGCGCATGATCGAGCAGACGCGCGCCCGCGGCCTGGACCTGGCCGTCATCACCAATGGCTACAGCCTGGAGAGCTACGTCCCGCTCCTGGCCACCGGCAACATCCGCGAGGTCCAGGTCACCCTGGACGGCGCCCGCCAGGTGCACGACCAGCGGCGCGCGCTCAAGGGCGGCGGCGCCACCTTCGACCGGGTCGTGGCCGGCGTCGACGCGGCGCTGGAGGCGGGGCTGACCGTCAACCTGCGGGCGGTGCTGGACAAGGAGAACCTGTCGGACTTCGGCAACCTGGCCCACTTCGCCATCGACCGGGGCTGGACGGACCGTCCGAACTTCAAGACCCAGGTCGGCCGCAACTACGAGCTGCACCACTGCCAGACGAACAACACCCGACTGTACACGCGCCTGTCCCTGTGGCAGGACATGTACCGCCTGATCGAGCAGGATCCCGAGATCCTGGCCTTCTACCGCCCCGCCTACTCGGTCGCGCGCTTCCTCTTCGACGAGGGCCAGCTCCCCGACCCGCTGTTCGACTCCTGCCCCGCCACCAAGACCGAGTGGGCCTTCGACGCCACCGGGGCCATCTACCCCTGCACCGCCAACGTCGGGAAGGCCGGCGAGGAGATCGGCAGCTTCTACCCCACCCGCTCGCTGCGCGGCGACCGCGTCGCGGACTGGAGCGGGCGCGACGTGACCACCATCCCCGGCTGCGCGGACTGCGCCCACCAGCTCGCCTGCGGCGGCGGATGCGGCGCGGTCTCCCAGAGCTGGAAGGGCGCCATCCGCGCCCCCGACTGCCGACCCGTCGGTGAGCTGCTCAGCCTGGGCAGTGCGCTGTATGGACAGCGCGAGCTCCCACGGGAACCCTGAGAGGAGAGTCATCCCATGTCCGAGTCTGTCCACGAGATCAGCGCCGCCGAGTTCCCCGCGCTGCGCGCCTCCAAGAAGGCCCTGGTCGTCGACTTCTACTCGACCGAGTGCCCCCCGTGCGAGGCGCTGGCGTCGAAGTACGACGCGGTGGCCGAGCTGTTCCACGACGACGTCGAGTTCGTCAAGATCTTCCGCCAGGGCAACCGGGAGCTGGCGACCGAGCTGGGGGTCAAGGGCTCGCCCACCGTGCTGTTCTTCAAGGACGGCCAGGAGGTCGGCCACCGCCTGACCAGCGCCATCAAGCGCTCCGAGCTGCTCGAGGGCGTGCGCGAGCTGGAGCCGGCCGAGCGCTTCGCGTCGATCCTGGGCCAGGTGCAGCCCTCGGAGCTGGACGTCGACGTGCTCATCCTCGGCGCGGGCCCCGCGGGGGTGACCGCCGCCATCTACTGCGCGCAGGCGCGGCTGAAGACCGTCATGGTCGACCTGGGCCTGGGCGGCGGAAACGTCGCCACGACCCACCAGGTCAGCAACTTCCCGGGCTTCCCCAAGCCGATGCCCGGCTACCTGCTGGCCGACCACATGGTCGAGCAGGCCAAGGCGGCCGGCGTGATCCCCCGCCTGGCGGCCGAGGTCACCGGCGTGGACATCGCCAACAAGACCGTCGTGCTGGACGGGGTCGAGACGATCCGCGCCCGCCGCATGGTGATCGCCACCGGCAGCTCGCCGAGGGTGATCGGCGTGAAGGGAGAGCGGGAGTTCAAGGGCAGGGGTGTGTCCTACTGCGCGACCTGCGACGCCAAGTACCAGGAGGGCAAGCACGTCGTGGTGATCGGCGGCGGCAACTCGGCCATCGAGGAGTCCCTGTTCATCGCGCGCTTCGCCGACCGGATCACCATCGTCAACCAGTTCCCGGACCTGCAGGCCAACCAGCACGCCCAGGAGCAGGCCAGGGCCGAGCCGAAGATCCGCTTCCGCCTGGCCACCCAGCCGCGCGAGTTCCTGTCGCGCTCGGGCCGGGGCGTGGACGGCGTGCTGGTCGAGGACCTGGTCACGCACGAGCGGTCGATCATCGACTGTGACGCGGTCTTCGTCTTCGCCGGGATGGTGCCCAACCTCGACCAGCTCCAGGGCGTGTTCCAGCTCGACGCCTGGGGCTACATCGCCACCGACGACGAGATGCGGACCAGCGTCCCCGGCGTGTTCGCGATCGGCGACGTCTCCAGCAAGAAGTTCCGCCAGATCACGACCGCCGTGGCCGACGGCACCATCGCCTCGATGGCCATCGCCCGGGACCTGGCGAGCTGAGCCCCGGCCGGCGCCCCGCGCCGCCGCCCGGGCGCGCCCGCTACCGCAGGCTGTCCACGACCTCGTCCGCGCCGTCGCCGTCGCCCTCCGCGGGCCGCACGCCGTCGGCCGGCGACAGGGAGTCCACCGCCGTGTCCGGCGCCTGCTCGGCGCTCACCGCCACCCCGCCACCCCGCCGCTTGGCCTCGTAGAGCGCCGCGTCCGCCTGGTGCAGCAGCGCCTCGGCCAGCAGCTTCGCCTCGGACACCGCCTCGCCCGGGGCCAGCGCCTCCTCCGACGCGGCCTCGAAGCGGGCGTAGCCCATGCTGGTCGCCAACCGGCGCCCGCTGGGCAGCCCGATCACCTCGGCCTCCGCCAGGGCCCGGTGGAAGCGGGACACGGCCTCGGGCGCGGCGTGCGGGGTCGCCGTCGGCAGGATCACCGCGAACTCGTCCCCGCCCAGCCGGCAGACCATGTCGGTGCGCCGGAAGGTCTCGCCCAGCAGGCGCGCCACGGTGCGCAGGACCTCGTCCCCGGCCGGGTGGCCGTACTTGTCGTTCACCCGCTTGAAGCGGTCGACGTCCACCAGCAGCAGCACGACCGCGCCCCGGTCACGCCGGGCCCGCTCGACCTCCATCGGCAGGGCGCTGTCGAACCAGCGGCGGTTGAAGCAGCCGGTGAGCGGGTCGCGGATCGCCTGCTCCCGCGCCTCGGCCAGGGCCTCGCGCAAGGCGCGCTCCTGCTGCCGGATGTGGTCGCGGGCCTGCCGGAGCGCCTCGTTGCGGCGCGCGAGGTCCCGCTCGAGGTGCCTCGTCGCGTGGTGGGCCGACAGGCCCAGGACGAAGAGGATGGTGGCGAAGACCACCGCGCCCGACCAGCGCTGGGCCGGCGTGACCAGGACCTCGACGGGCAGCACCGCCAGGTTCTCCAGCCACAGCACCCCGGTGATGCCCGCCAGGCAGGCCAGGCTCCAGCCCAGCGCCGCGCGGCGGCCGAACTGGTAGCTGACCAGGGCGGGCAGCCCGGCGAGGAACCACAGCACCGTCGACTGCGAGCCGCCGGACAGGGCCGAAGCGAACACCAGCGCCACCAGGCACAGCCCCGCGTGCACGTGTGCCGCCAGGCGGCTTCGTCGCGGCTCCCCGGCCCAGGCCATCGCCAGCAGCGCCGCGGTCCCCCCCGCCGCGCCGAGCTGGACGGCCGCCGTGCGCGGATGGGCCAGCACCAGCGCCTGCACGCCGAACAACGTCCAGGCCACCAGGCAGATCGCGAGCACGTCCCGGATGCGGCGCGCGTGCACCCCGGCGTGCCCACGATCCTCGGCCGGCGCCCCCGCGGCGGCGGTGGACCGCCGGGCGTCGCCGGGTTCGCGAGCGCTGGGTTCGACCTGCTGCACGGGGCCGCCGGGCGGAGGAGACCGATCCTAGCACGAAGCGGTGGCGTCCCGTTCAGCCCGGCATCCAGCCGACCGCGGCGCGCAGCTCGAAGCCGGGCAGCGCCACCGGGTCGACGCCCTCCGCCGTGAAGCTGGCGCCCTCGATGGTGAGCACGGCGTCGCAAGGGTACTCGCCCCAGTCGGTCGGCTCGCCGTCCGGCGTGAGCGTCAGCGTCACCTCCCCCGCGGCGATCCACCACTCCTGGTCGATCTCGTAGGGCTCGCTCACGTCGTTGCAGAAGGCCCGCCGCAGGTCGCTGCCCCGCTGCACGGACAGGCTCGGCGCCAGCCCGTAGTCCAGCGCCATGTCCCAGGACGAGGTCAGCGGGCCGCCGGCCGCGTGCGCGCGCTCGGCCATCTCCGCGTCCAGGCGAAAGGTCAGGGCCCAGGCCTGGTCGGCGCTGGCGGCCCACAGGAACACGTCGCCGCAGCCGCCCGTCTCGGTGAGCAGGGCGGCCAGGTCCCCGGCGGCGCCCCCATCCCCAGCCCCCCCATCGCCGGTGCCCCCGTCTGCGCTGCCGCCGTCGCCGGATCCCCCGGCCCCCGTGTCGTCCTCTTCCTCCTTGTCGCCGCAGGCGACGAGCGCCAGCAAGAGGATCGCGAGCGTCCGGTCCATGGCTCCTCCCTTCACTGCAGCACCATGCTCGCCCGCAGGCGGATCCAGGTGCTGGCCTGGTTGTCCTGGTAGGAGCTGCCCGGCAGGCCGAAGGCGGGCCCCTCCTGGAAGGCGTAGAAGGACAGCGGCACCGTGCCGGGCGCCAGCACCGAGAGCTGGGCGGCCTCGAAGCAGAAGTCCCCGTCGTCCCAGGGCACGGCGCCGACGTAGCCGACCCAGCCCTCCTCCACGAGCGGCCCCGGCTCGCTGCGCGACCAGATCGTGCTGATGAACACGGCGTCGGGGTAGGTCTGGGCCGGGGTCCACTGGAAGCAGAAGTCGCGGGCGCGGTCGTGGCTGTGGTTGCCCCACAGCGTGGGCGACAGCAGGCTCCAGTCCGCGGGCACCGTGGGCTGCACCCCCTCGACCAGGACGGCGCCCACCTGGCCCTCCTCGCCCTGGGTCCGCAGGTCGTAGTCGGTGCCGAGCACGTAGTCGGCCAGGGCGAGGCCCTGGGCCCGGTAGTAGACCAGCCCCGAGCTGTCGTCCTCCACGCGCTCCAGGGTGAGGAGCTGGTCGTCGGCCTCCAGCCACACCACCTCGCCCGCGCCCCAGGTCCGCGGCGTGGGGCAGTCCTGGGTCGCGGCGGTCGACGCGTCGATGCCGAAGGACTCGGGCAGGTCGTAGCGCTGGGGCGAGCCCAGCTCGCCGCCGGACAGCTCGGGCAGGGGGCAGGCGGGCTGGAGCGGCGTGTAGAACATGCAGAACGCCGTCACCGTCTCCTCGACCGCGCCCGTGGCGTTGTCCACGTCCCGGTCCACGCTGAAGCGCAGGTCCACCGCCACGTCCTCCAGGGCGAAGGGCGCAGCGAGCACCGTGAACGCGTCGGGCAGCACCAGGCCCTCGGTCCCGGTCTGGATCTGCAGGTCGCGGCTGCCGACGACGGCGCCCGAGGAGACGGTGAGCTGGCCGACCAGGCTGTTGCTGTCGACGACGGTCACGCTGTCCACCAGGACGTCGTTGGCCGGTCCCCAGGCGTCGTGGAAGGACACGGTCGTCTGCCCGGAGACGAAGGCCGTCTGCCAGCCCTCGACGGAGAAGGACAGGGTCTGGCCCTGCTCGGCGCTCGACGGGGACAGCGCGCCCAGCACGGCCGCGCGGTCGACCAGGAAGCCGTCGGGCAACACGAGCCTCCCCTCCGCCCCCTCCTGCAGCTCCACGTCGCGCCAGCCCGGGGTGGCGCCGGGGTCGACGGTCGCCCGCCCCGTCGCCGTCTCCTCGTCCAGGACGGTGAACTCGACCACCTCGACGCCGTCGCCGAAGGACGGCCAGGTGCGCCCCGCCGTCCAGCTCGTCGCCTTGCCCTGGAACTGCACCGCCACCGTCTCGCCCAGCCAGGCCTGGTCCGGCGACAGGGTGAAGCTGTCCGCCCGCACCTGGAAGGCGGCGGGCAGGACGACGGCGGCTCCGTCGACGGCGAGGGTCGCGTCGCGCGCCCCCAGCCGGGCGTCCTCGGCGATGCGCACCGTCGCCCGGGCGCGCCAGCCGTCGTCCACCTCGACGCCCTCGACCGTGATCCCCTCGCCCAGGTCCAGGGCCGTGGCGCCCGCGGCGAAGGACGCCACCGTCGCCTCCAGGTCGAGCGTGAGGGTCGTGCCCTGGCCGCCCTGGTCGGGCCACAGGCCGTACACCGGCGAGGATGCCGCCGGCGCGGCCCCCTGCTGCGGGGCGCAGGCCAGCAGGAGCAGGGCGGGGGCGAGGGCGGGGGTCACCTCCGCATCGTAGCCCCGCCCGGCTCAGGGCGTGCCGATCACCCGGTCGCCCACGCCCTCGACGTCGATCAGCCGGAAGCGGTGGCCGCCGTCGGGGCCCCAGGTCCACTGCAGGTCCCCCAGCACCGTGCTGGCCGTCAGCCCCACCTGCTGGCCGCCCTCCCCCAGCTCGCCCACCGCGTCGAAGCGCAGCTCGATGTGGTCGTCGACGATCACGTTGTCCTTGGCGGTGAAGACCTGGTCGCCGTACTGCAGGCGGAACAGCGGCCGCAGCACCGCCAGCTCCTTGGGCAGGGTGATGATGATCCCGTCCTTGAGCAGCTTCTTCTCGTCGACCTGGAGCACCGTCCCGCTCCGCGCGTCGGCCGCCAGGCGCTCCAGCACGCCCACCCGCCCGCCGCCGGTCGGCGCCAGCACCGCCGCCCGGGCGGCCGCCTCGGCCTGGGCCTGGCCCGGGCGCCGCCCCTCGCGGAACTCCTGGGCCTCGGCGATCTTGTAGGCGTCCGTGTCCACCCACAGCACCGCCTCGTCCGCCAGCAGGATCGCGCGGTGGGTGACGATGTCGTCCACCTCCTTGCGCGCCCCGTGCAGGTCCATGGCCACCTCGACGGCGCCGTAGCGGGTGGTCTGTCCGGCCAGCAGGGCCGGCTGGGTGGCGCCGGCGACGAAGGTCTCGTAGTCCTCGGCGTGCATGTCGGTGAACTGCACGGCCAGCACCAGGCTGGCGTTGTGCAGGGTGCGGTCGCTGCGGTTGGCGACCGCCACCTCCAGCTTGCTGCCCATCATGGTGGGCTCCACCACCAGGTCCAGGTAGTGGTCCTCCGGGAAGATCCGCCGGAAGTCCTCGCCCAGCAGGGCCTGGCAGAAGGCGATGTCCGACAGCAGGAAGTCCCACTGCTGCTGGGTGCGCCGCCGGCTGAAGTGGTCCATCACCTTGCGGCGGCCGCCCTCGAAGTCCCCCTGCTCGAAGGCCAGCCGCGCGAGCTGCAGGTCGGGGCTGAAGTAGCCGGCCCCCAGCATCGTGCCCTTGTACAGCTCGACCACGTAGCTGCCCTCCCGCGTCTTCCGCAGGAAGGAGCGCATCTGGTAGGGGTCGAGCATGTCGGCCAGGGCGTCGGCCTGCTTGGGGTAGTAGGCGGCGGCCTGCTGCAGGTCCAACAGCGCCTGGTCGCCGCGCCCCTGCCGGGCCCGCAGCACGCCGAGCAGCAGGAAGGCCGGCGCCGTGCGGTCGGGGTGGTCCTGGACGTACTGCGCGAGCAGGGCCTCCACCTCGGCGGAGGCCTCGGGGTCGTCCGCCCGCCCGCTCTCGATGACCGCCAGCGCCTTGAGCAGGTGGGCCTCCCGCTCGTCCGGCGCCATGCGGATCGCCTCGTCGGCGGCCACCTCGGTCGTCGCCCAGTCGCCGTTGTGCGCCGCCAGGTAGGCCCGGTCCCGCACCACGCACAGGCGATCCCACTCCTGCACGTAGCGGTGGTAGACCTCGGAGTAGGCGACCAGGCTGTCGATCAGCTCGGCCTCCAGCTCGCGCTCCTCGCGCCCCAGGTCCAGGCGCGCCTCCTGCCGCTGCCGCAGGTCGTCCAGCAGCTTCTGCGCCTGCTCGCGGTCGACCTCCAGGGACCCGGTCGGCCCCAGCGCCCCCCAGTCCCCCTGCCCGCCCACCACCGACAGCGTGGTGAGCAGCAGCTCGCTGGTCAGCCCCCACATCTCCTCCTGGTCCTGGATCTCCGCCTGCTTGGCGTAGATCCGGAACAGCACGTCCATCAGGTCCTTGCGGGCCGCCAGCACGTCGGGCGCCACCCCCTGGTAGTCGCGGCGGGCCATCTGGCGCAGGTAGTCCCCCAGGCTGTCGGACTCGGCCAGGGCCAGGTCGATCTCGTGCACGACCTTGATCGTCTCGTCGAGGTCGTAGGCCGGGCCGGCGGCCGGCGCGCTCAGCGCCTCGAAGACCGGCGCGAACTCCTGCTCGGCGCGGGCCTGCTGGGCCTGCAGCGCCTGCTGCTGGCGCCACCACAGGCCGCCGGCCACCAGGCCCGACAGCCCCAGCAGCGCGCCCAGGCCGACGAGGAGCGGGCGGGCGCAGCCCTGGGGGCGGGCGGCACGGGGGGCGGAGGAGGTGGTCATGGCGGCTCCGGGCGGGCGGCCGGTATACGGCCGAGGAGGACCCTCTATGCAGCGCAGGAGGGGCCGGCGCCGCGCGGCCGGCTCACTCACCACTCCGCGATGTGCTCGTCCATCCACGCGGCCCGACGATGCACCCACGCCCGCACCCGGGCGTCCTCCTCCTCGTAGCTGTCGACGGCGTACAGGTAGCCGGAGAAGTCGATCTCCTCGATGGGCCAGACCTCGAAGTTCGCCGCGATGGCGTCGGCGCCCATGACCTCCTGGTAGCCGTCGATGCGGTCCAGGATCTCCCCGGTGGCCCAGGGTCCCGCCCGCAGCTCGGCCCAGCGCGCGGCCAGGCGCTCGGAGAAGCCGGGCACGTCCCGGAAGGCCGTCACCATGGCCGGGCGGTACAGCAGCCAGCTGTAGGGGTTCTCGTTGTCGTTGTACGACGGCTGCCCCAGCGACAGGTCCAGGTCCCAGGGCGAGAAGACCAGCGGTCCGTCCCGGTCCTTCCAGAGGTGCACGGACAGGTAGAAGGCGTCGTTGTTCTTCATCAGCTCCTGCAGCAGGATGAAGTCGATCACCGAGTCGACGTCGACGTGCGCGGGCAACGAAGATGGGTCGGCCAGGGCGGCGGCCTGCCAGGCCTGGATCGCGGCGGTGATCCCCGCCTGCTGCGCCGCGTCGGGGTCCTTGGGGTAGATCACCGACCAGCCGCCGTAGCCCAGGCTGTTGCTCACCAGGGCCTCGCCGTCGTCGAGCTTGAGCACGAAGCTGCTGCCCGTGCCGTCGTCGGCCTCGATCGACAGCCGGTCGTCGTCGCGCTTGATCCGCTCCATCAGCGAGTAGATCCCCAGCCAGGTCCCGTCCAGGGTCAGGTCGCAGAAGCGGTGCTCGGCGGCGTAGCGCGGCCACGCGGGGTCCCCCACCTCGCCGGCGGCGCGAAACAGGTCGTAGGCCAGCGGGTTCCGGACCAGCAGGCGATCGAAGTAGTTGCCGTTGAACACCCAGTCGGCCTCGTCACCCATGCCCAGCAGGTCGGCCTCGACCTCCTCTCCGCGGGCGTCCCACAGCTCCACGCTGTACTGGTGCTTGGGCGCCCCCGCGCTGGACCGGCCCCGCGTCTCCAGTCCCGCGTAGCCCAGGTACACCAGCTCCTTGGCGGCGTCGCGCACCTCCAGGTGGCAGGGGATCTTGGGCTCGTCGGGGATCTCCTCGGGGCACTCGAGCACGATGTGGCACAGGCCGACGGGCTCCTCGACCCCGCCGTCGGTGGTCCCGCCGTCAGAGGTCCCGCCGTCAGTGGTCCCGCCGTCAGAGGTCCCGCCGTCGGGGGTCCCGCCGTCGGGGGTCCCGCCGTCGGGGGTCCCGCCGTCAGTGGTCCCGCCGTCG
This sequence comes from Myxococcota bacterium, assembly GCA_023150805.1. Lineage (GTDB taxonomy): Bacteria > Myxococcota_A > UBA796 > UBA796 > UBA2385 > UBA2385. Next base: position 21,599 of record JAKLKF010000035.1, read on the forward strand.
GGGGTCCCGCCGTCAGAGGTCCCGCCGTCGGGGGTCCCCGTGTCGGTGCCCCCGTCCCCGGTGCCCCCGTCCGCGGCCCCGCTGTCGGACCCCGCGCCAGGTCGCGCGCCCCCGTCGCCAGGGGGAGGGCAGGCCAGCACGAACAGCAGCAAGGGCAGCACCCGCGCAGGATAGCGCGCGCCGCGGGGAGGGGCTAGGGCCCCGCCAACCCGGTCGGAGGTCCCGTGCACCGCCTGCCCACCCTCCTGCTCTCGCTGTGGGCCTGCACCCCCGCCCCCGGGCCCGCCTCGCCGCGCGCCGGAGACCCCGGGGGCGGCGACGGCGACGGCGGTGCGGGCGACGGCGGTGCGGGCGACGGCGGTGCGGGCGACGGCGGTGCGGGCGACGGCGGTGCGGGCGACGGCGGCACCGCTGGCGCGCCCTGGGTGCGCCTGCTCTCCCCCGCCGACGGCGCCACGGTCGAGAACCCCGTGCGCTTCGAGGTCGAGGGCGAGGGGGTCGACCAGCTCACCCTGACCGCCGACGGCTGGGACGTCGCCACCTGGAGCCCCGCCCTGGACGGCTGGTCGGTGGAGTACAGCTTCAGCGGCACGGGCTACCCGCGCAGCCTGCTGCTGGAGGGGCTGGACGGGACCGGCGCCGTGGTCGCCACCGACCAGGCCACGATCACCGTGCAGGACCCCGGCGTCCACCTGGACGTGCCCTACTACGACCAGTACGACAACCGCTACGAGCCCTCGGCCACCTGCGGCATCACCTCGGCGGCGATGTTGCTGGGCTGGTGGGACGCCGGCGCGCCCACGCCCGACGAGCTGTACGTCACCTACGGCAAGAGCCAGGGGCAGTCCCCCTCGGGCCTGGCCCAGCTCTACCAGTGGGAGGGCCTGCAGGCCCGGTACACCACCACCGGCAGCCGCGACGAGATCCGCGCCCACCTGGACGCCGGCCGCCCGGTGGTCGTGCATGGCTGGTGGACCAGCGCCGGCCACATCACGGTCATCGTCGGCTACGACGACTCCGACTGGATCGTCAACGATCCCGCCGGCGACTGGGAGGTCTGCTACGGCTGCGGCGGGGGAGAGGGCGTGCGCTACGCCATCGGCGGCGCCTGGGACCAGGAGCTGAGCCTCGACGGCGACCTGTGGTACTCCGTCGCCGACCCGGCCGGGTTCTGAGCGGTCAGCCCTCGTCCCCGGTGCGGGACAGGGTCTCGGCCAGCCCGACCGCCCGGTCCACCGTGGGGCCCAGCTCCTGGTACAGCCAGCCCTCGGCGACGACGACCACCCCGCGCGGGTGCACGTAGGAGCCGGGCACGCCGTGCAGCACCTCCAGCAGGGGGCCGGTGACCTCGGGCCGGGCCAGCAGGCGCCGGGCCGCGTCGGCGTCGGTGGCCTGCACGTCGAGCACGCTGTCCAGGACCGGGTCGCCGGTGGACAGGCCCGCACGCGGCGCGCCCCGCGTCCGCCCCCGCATCCGGACCCCGCCGGGCAGGGCCGGGGTGATGGCGGCGGTGATGCGCGTCTGGGCAACCTCGGGCTCGTCGCGGGAGCGGCCCAGGACGACCTTCAGGTCCACCCGTCCCACCCGGCCGGTCAGCTGGCGCCCGCCGTCGGGATCGGGCGGACCGACCTGCAGGCCCAGGCGCAGGGCCAGGTCCCGCCAGGGCGCCTGCTGGGCCTGCCCGAGCGCCTGCCCCAGCCGCAGGCAGTGGGTGACCGTCGGTCCGGGCTGCAGCCAGTGGGGGGCGGACTGGACGACGGTGAGGCGGGAGCCGTCCAGGTCCAGCGACAGGTCGATGTTGCCGGCCAGCGTGCGCAGCGCCGAGGCGACCTCGCCCCGGGTCAGCAGCGCCCGCGTCTGCTCGGGTTGCCGGCTCTGCACCCGCAGCAGCGGATCCAGGGTGGAGTCCCCCAGCTCGAGGTCCTGCCCCCCCAACAGCTTCACCAGCTCCTGCGCCACGCCCTGGCTGAGCACCCGCTGCCCCGCGGGCATCCGGCCCGGCAGGCGCAGCTCGACCCGCAGGACGGCGCGCGGCTCGATCTTGTAGTCGCCGTGCTGGGTCCGCGGCACGGGCTCCAGGTAGCTCACCTCGACGCCGATCCCGTCGACCTCGCCCCCGGCCCAGGCGCGTGCGCCGGAGGCGGCCGGCCGCGTCGCCAGGCCCAGCGGCTCGACGGCCTCGCGCAGGCGCCGCTGCACGCGCTGGGCGTGCTCGCGCAGGTGGACGACGGTCGAGCCCACCGCGAAGAGGGCCACCGCGACGAGCCCGGCGCCGATGACGAGCTGCTCGACCAGGGTGCCTCCGGGGTGAGGGGGCTACAGTCTACCCATGCCGCCCCTGCTCGCCCCGCTGCTGGCCCTCTCCCTCTCGCTGCGCCCGGCCGTCGCCGCCGAGGGGGGCATCCCCTTGGAGCCCCCGGTGCCCGTCGCCGGGCGGCCCTGGTCGGCCCTGGCCACGGCCTGGGCCCTGCCCCCGCAGCGGGTCGAGTACCTCACGGAGGAGGTCGACCGCCTGCCCTGCCCGGTCGCGATCACGCTGCAGCCCGACGGCATCGCCACCGCGGACGCCGACGCCTGCCCGGAGGCGATGCGCGCGGCCGCGCTGGAAGCGGCGGCGCAGTGGACCTTCCAGCCGGTGGACCCGGGCCCGGCGCCCGCGACCCTGGGCCTGACCTTCGTCGTCCGCTACAACGCCGAGCTGGGCGCCATGACCCTGTTCGCCGAGCTGGACCCGGGGCCGGCGCACGCCTTCGAGGAGGGGCGGCCCGGCCTGAAGCTGGTCCGGCCGGCGACCCCCCGCGGCGCCGACCCGGGCCGCCTCGAGGGCAAGCTCAAGGGCAAGCAGCGCAAGGCCGGCCTGGCCGCAGCCGACTGCGCGCTGCGGGTGCGGGTGGGCCCGGACGGCCGCGCCACCGAGAGCCTGGTCGTGTCCTGCCCACTGGAGCTGGCCGCCGGCAGCCAGGCGCTGGCGCTGGGCGCGCGCTGGGAGCCGGGGACCGTCGACGGGCAGCCGGTCGAGGACGTCACCGACGTGGTCGTGTCCTGGCGCTGACCCCCCGGCCCCGCCAGGCGGGCGGCGCGCTCAGCCCCGGCGCTCGCTGAGGATCGCGGCGCGCTCGGCCTCGGTGACCGGCACGGCGTACTCACCGCTGAAGCAGGCGTCGCAGAGCGGGCCGCCGACCACCTCGCGCATGCCCTCGATCGACAGGTAGGTCAGGCTGTCGGCCCCGAGCTGGGCGGCCAGCCGCGCCTCGACCTGCTCGGCGGGCCAGGCGGCGGCGGCCAGCTCGGCCTCCGACGGCATGTCGACGCCGTAGAAGCAGGGGTGGCGCACGGGCGGCGCGAAGACGGCCAGGTGGACCTCGGTGGGGCCCAGCTCCCGCACCATGGTCAGGATGCGGCGCATGGTCGTGCCGCGCACGATCGAGTCGTCCACCAGGATGACCCGCTTGCCCTCGAAGACCTCGCTGATCGGGTTCAGCTTCAGGCGCAGCGCAGCGGTGCGGGTCGCCTGGTCGGGCATGATGAAGGTCCGGCCCGAGTAGCGGTTCTTGATGAAGCCCTCGCGGTTCTTCAGGCCCAGCTCCTCGGCCATGGCCATGGCGGCCGGCCGGCTGGTGTCGGGCACGGCGACGACCACGTCGGCCTGCAGCCCCTTGGCCTTCCACTCCCGCGCGAGCTGCCGGCCCAAGCGCCAGCGCGTGCGGTTGACCCGCCCGTCCTCCATCACGCTGTCGGGACGCGCGAAGTAGATGCGCTCGAAGACGCAGCGCCGGGGGCTGGCGGGCACCACGGGCAGGAGCTGGGGCGCCTGCCCGGCCCGCAGCAGCAGCGCCTGGCCCACCGGCAGGTCGTCCACCCGCTTGAAGCCGGCGACGTCCAGGGCCACCGACTCGCTGGCCGCCATCCAGCTCCCCCGGCCGTCGGTGCCGTAGCAGCCGGGCCGGATGCCGTGCGGGTCGCGGAAGGCGACCAGGGTCTCCACCCCGTCCAGCTCCATGACGGCGACGACGGAGTAGGCGCCCTTGACCCGGCGGTACACGGCGGCCACCGCCTGCACCAGGTCGGCGGTGGTGTGGGCCGAGGGCCGCAGCGCCGTCAGCTCCTCGGCCAGCACCAGCAGGATGGGCTCGGCGTCGCACTGGGAGAGCACGTGCAGGCCCGAGTCGGCCAGGCTGCGGGCCAGCTCGGGCACGTTGGTGACGTTGCCGTTGTGGGCCAGCAGGATGCCGGGCCGCCGGGTCAGGAAGGGCTGGGCGTCCTGGGCGGTGGAGACCGCGCCCGCCGTCGGGTAGCGCACGTGGGCGATGCCCGCCGTCCCGCCGCTCTGCTCGATCTTCCGGGCGTCGAGCACCTGGGTGACCATGCCCAGGTCCTTGGTCAGGTGGAAGCGGGTCCCCTCGCGCGTGCCCAGGCCGGCGGCGTCCTGCCCCCGGTGCTGGATGGCCTGCAGCGCCACCAGCAGGGAGGAGGCGACCGGTACCGTGCTGACCATGCCCACGAAGCCGCACATGCTGTCCTCCTGCCGGGTCGGGGGCGCGGCCTATCCCGCCGGTGTAGGCTCCGCTGGCTCGTGTCCCGTCGAGGATCCATGACCGACCCCACCTTCGTCCGCCGCATCGCGCTGCCCACCGACCTGGCCCAGGGCAGCGACCAGGTCTTCGGCCACGGCCTGGCCCTGGCCCTGCACAACCACGCCTCGCTGCACCTGGTGCACGTGCACCCCGCCGACAGCGAGGCCGGCTACTGGGGCCGCCTGCCCAGCGTGCGCGAGCTGCTGGCCCGCTGGGGCCACATCCCGGTCGACGCGCCGGCCTCGGCGCTCAAGAGCCTGCGCACCCAGGTGATCCTCGACGACGTGGTCGCCGCCGACCCGGCCACCGGCGCCGCGCGCGAGGTGGCGGGCCTGATGCCCGACCTGCTGGTGCTGGGCACCCACCGCCGCAAGGGCCTGTCCCGGATGCTCAAGGGCAGCGTGGCCGAGCGCATCGCCCGGGCCAACCGGCTGCCCACCCTGTTCCTGGGCCACCAGGACCGGGGCTTCGTCGAGCTCCAGACGGGCGCCATCACCCTGCGCCGCATCGTCGTCCCCGTCGGCCAGGACCTCAGCCCGGAGCGAGCGATGGAGCTGTGCGCCCGCTGGCTGCCGGACCTGGGCCCCGGCCCCTTCGACATCACGCTGGTCCACGTCGGTGGGCCCTTCCCCCAGCCGCCACCCACCGTGCCCGTGGGCCTGGTGGCGACCGTCCGCCAGGTCAGCCACAACGCCGGGGACGTCGTGGCCGGCGTCATGACCGAGGTCGAGCTGGAGCGGGCGGACCTGGTGGTGATGGCCAGCCACGGCCACGACTCCTGGCTGGACGACATCGCCGGGACCAAGACGGAGCAGCTCGTGCGGTGGTGCACCTCACCGGTGCTCGTGCTGTCCCTGTCCTGAGGCCGGGTCCGCCGCCGCGGCCAGCGCCTCGGCCCAGAAGGTCGAGGTCCGCGCCAGCTCCTGGACGTAGCCCCAGACGTCGGCGCGGGCCTGGGGCCCCAGGTCGCGCAGCGGCAGGACGTCGGCCTCGGGCACGCAGCGGAAGGTGAAGTTCACCCGCCGGGTGTGGAAGCCCGCCAGCGGAACGTCCACCGGCGGGCCCTTGCGGTCCACGCGCTGCACGCGGTGGAAGAGCCGGTCCTTCCAGGTGGGCCCGGCGAAGAGCTGCAGGCTCCGGTCCTCCAGCCACTGCTGGCGCACCACCTCGCCGCGCGGGGTGGTGAACTGGATGAGCGCCCGGGCGCCCAGGGACACGCTGGCGACCGGCCCCGGCTCGAAGTCGCGGTGGGCCCCCACCCGCGCCCGGTCCTCGGGCCGCCCGCCGGGCAGCAGCCGGTCGCCGTACAGGTTCACCAGGCAGGTGTTCAGCCGCCAGCCGGCGGGCACGTGGGCCGGCGGGAAGCTGCGGCGCACCAGCGCCTCGGCCCGCGCCACCCAGGCCTGCAGGGGCGCGGGGAAGGGCTCGGCCGCGACGCAGCGCTCGGCCGTGCCCCGCGGCGGGTGGTAGTAGCCCAGGCAGGCGAACTGCCAGTTGCCCAGCCAATAGACCGGGCGCAGCAGGGGGCGCTGCTCCTCCCGCGGCGGCAGGGGCCGCACGGTCGAGAAGCGCTGCTCCCACAAGGGGTGGACCCCGCGCAGCCAGTCCAGCGCCGCCTGCCGCTCGGCCGGCGCGACGAAGCCCGGCACCAGCCGCAGGCCGCGGGGATCGTCGACGGGACCGGGAGGGCCAGGGCGCATGGCTCCCAGGTATCGACCGCCCGCTCACCAGGCGACGTAGCCCAGCGCCTCCACGTCGCGGATGACCTCGGCCTGCACGCGCGCGTCGAAGGAGTCGTCCTGCCCGGCCCGCCGCGCCTGCTCCGCCAGCCAGCGGTCGCGGTCGTCCACCAGGCCGGCGACCTGGGCCTGCAGCGCGCGCCGGCGCGCCACCTGCTCGGCCACGGCGGCCTGCCGCTCCGGCAGGGAGAGCGCCTGCAGCTCGGCGGGCAGCTCGGCCACCGGCACGTCCGCGACGGCCACGTCGCCGTCGGCCACCGCTGCGACCAGGTCCTTGCGCCCGCTGTTCAGCCGCCCTCCGCCCTTGGCCAGGTAGGAGCCGCGGGCCGCCGACAGGGCCACGTCGGCGCCCAGGGCGCGGGCCAGCTTCCCGCTCAGCTCGGCCTGCTCCTCGGCGCTGCCCCAGGCCAGGGCGGTGCCGGCGAGCTCCCGGTTCAGGCGGGCCAGCTCGGCGTCCATCGGGGTCTCCCGCTGGGCCATGCCCCCGTCCTGGGCCAGGGTGAGGAAGGCGCCGCCGCCCCGCCGGGCCAGCTCCTCGAAGTGCAGGCGGGCGTCGGGCGAGGCGCCGCACTGCACCGCGTGCACCGTGATGCCCCGCTGCACCGCCTGGGCGACCGAGGCCGCGGCGGGCACGTCGTCGGGGTAGTCGGTGTGGGGCGGCGCGTCGCCGACCAGGAAGAGCGCGCGGTAGACCCGCGGGCCGCCCTGGGCCGTGGACGCCGCCCCCGCGGGCGGGCTCCACTGCATCGCCGTCACCGCCTCGTGCAGGGCCTGCTGGACCGACTCGGGGCCGTCGCCGCCCCCACCGGCCTGCAGCTCCAGCAGCGCGGCCCAGACGGCGTCCAGGTCGTCGCTGAGCGGGACCACCCGGGTCACGTAGTCGTCGCCGCGGTCGCGGTAGGCCACCAGGCCCACGCGGATCTCCGGGCGCGGCTGGCCCGAGGCGAACTGGTCGACGATGGACCAGACCTTGGCCTTGGCCCCCTCCAGCAGCCCGCTCATGGAGCCGGTCGTGTCGATGGCGAAGACCAGCTCGATGACGGGGACGTCCCCCGGCGCGACCAGGGGCGCGGGCACCGGGGCGGGCGGAGAGGGAGCCCGCCAGGCGGCGAGGGCGGCGACGCCCACCAGGCCGAGGGCGAGCGCGGGGAGCAGGGCGAGGGTGCGAGGTCGAGGCACGGGATCTCCAGGGTGCTGCCGTGCTCGACCCCGGTCGGCGCCGCCGGTTCGGCAGTGCACGGCCGTTGCACCGGGCGCGCACGCCCGCTGGTGCCCCCTCAGCGCCGGGCGCGCCGACGCACCCGCGGGTCGGGGTCCTCGGCCGCGTGCGCCAGGGCGACGTGGCCGGGCTCGACCTCCGACAGCAGGCGGGCCGCGGTCCACCGCACCAGGGGCTGGGGGTCGCCCAGGCCCTCGACCAGCAGGTCCACCTGGGCCGGGCTCGACCGGGCGGCCGCCTCCAGCACGCAGATCCGCAGGTCGACGGCCGGGTCCTCGGCCAGCGCCCGGCGCGCGTCGCCCAGCCACGCGACCGCGGCCAGCCCCTCCTCGCCGGGCAGGTCCTCGGCCCACAGCCCGACCACCGGCGTCCGCCCGGCCGGCATCGGCCGCGCCTGGCGCCGGGGCGCGCGCCGGGCCAGCGCCGCCTCGACCGCCGCCACCCGGGCCCCCAGGTTCGCCCCCGGGTCCGCTTCGACCGCCAGACGCCAGGCCGCCGCTGCCCGGACGTGGGGCAGGGCCTCGGCCGGCAGGTGATCGAGCGGGTCCCCGGCGACCTCGCGGGCCTGGCCGTAGGCCAGCATCAGGGCCTCGGCCCAGGTCCGCTGGGCGACCCGGTCCGCCAGCATCGGGTCCGCCGTCGACAGCAGCAGCCGGAGCTGGCGCAGGCGCGCGCCCAGGGTCGCCCACCCGTCCGCCGCCGGGCCCGCGGGCGCCTCGCTGGCCGGCGCGGTGGCGGCCAGCCGGGACGCCACGTGCGCCAGGCAGGGCGCCTGGTGGACCCCGGCCGAGAGGCACAGCTCGGCGGCCGGGGCGCAGATCTCCGGCGCCTGCGCCGTGCAGGCCGCGCGGACCGCGTCCAGCGCGCAGACCCCCTGCCAGCGGGGGCCGCCGACGCCGGCGCACAGGCCGCCGGCCCGGGCCAGGTCCTGCTCCGCCGCCGCCTCCCGAGCCCGCTCGATCCGGCAGGTGGAGGACGGCACCACCGGGTCGCAGGCCGGCGGAGGCGACGGCGCCCCCACCACCACGCGGGGGGTCGGGCCCGGCGCCAGCACGAGCGCCTGCTCGCCCAGGGCCAGCGCCGCCTGCGCGGGTCGCGCCGGGTCCAGGGTCCACAGGGCGGCGTCGGCGGCCAGGCGCTCGCAGCGCGCGCGGGTCATGCCCGGGGCCAGCAGGCCGCACAGCGCCGGGGACGCCTGGGGCGCGACCTCGAAGATCGCCTCCGCCCGCTGGTTGCGCAGGCCCTCGTCCGCGGTGCCGGCCACCAGGGCCTCCAGCGCCTGGGGCGCGTCGTCCCACAGCCCGGCGCCGCGCGTCCGCAAGCAGGCCGGGTCCTCGCAGCCCTCGACGGGCGAGGGCCGGACCTGGACGCAGGCGAGGGCCAGGGCGAGGAGGAGGGGCACGGCCGCCGATCCTACCCCGGGGCCCGGCGGGCGCCGGGCGCCTCTGGCGGAGGAGGGAGCGCCCTCGCCCGCAGCGCGCGACACGCGCGCTCCCCCTCGCCCGCAGCGCGCGACACGCGCGCTCCCCCTCGCCCGCAGCGCGCGACACGCGCGCTCCCCCTAGCCCGGCCGGCTACTCCTCCTCGCCCCGCGCCCGCCGCCGCACGACCTCGGGATCGGCCAGGGCCGGCACCGCCTCGGCCCCACGCATCCAGGCGGCGGCGGCGTAGCGGGGGGCCCAGGCCGGCAGCACCTCGTGGGGGACGGCCTCGCTGCGGAAGACGACCAGGCGGTCCCAGGTCGGGTCCAGCTCCCGCGGCTGGCCCCGCACCCAGGCGCGCAGGCGACCGCCGTGCTCCGGCTGCCAGGCCGGGTTCAGGTAGACGATGGCGGTGAACAGGCGGTTGGTGTCGCCCGGCAGGGCGTCGACGTGCCGGGCGTAGCGCGCCCCGCCCCCGGGGTAGCAGGCCAGCTGCACACTGAAGCGCGGCAGGCCGACCCAGGTCGCCTCCACCAGGGCCTGGCGCAGCCGGTCGAACCAGGCCCAGACCGCCTCCAGGACCGGGTCGGCGCCCAGCTCCTCCAGGGTGGCCGCCCGGTCCGCGCGCAGGGCCGGGACCAGGCGCCCGTCGTGTCCCAGCCCCGCGGGCAGCAGGGCGCCCGCCGCGTCCAGGGCCTCCAGGCGCGCGCGCAGGGCCGCTGCCAGCTCGTCGCCCAGCGCCCCCTCCCGCACGACCAGGCCGCCGCTGCCCAGCTCCTGCACCTCCGCGTCGGTGAAGACCGGAGCGGGGACCAGCGTGGCGGGCCACGAGCGGAGGGGAGGCAGGATCACGGTGCACCTCGCGGGCGTCACCAGGCGCGTCTCCAAGCTAAGCCGGTGCCCAAGTCGCGGCACAGGGCCGCGCGCGGCGGCCCCATGTCCCCCACCCACGACCTCGATCACCCTGCGGCCACCGAGCACGGCGCGGCCGAGGGGGGCTGGCTGCGCCCAGCGGTCTTCGGCGCCAGCGACGGCCTGGTCAGCAACACCGCCCTGGTGCTGGGCGTGGCCGCCGGGCAGGCCGAGCCCGGGATGGTCCTGCTGGCGGGCGTGAGCGGCCTGCTGGCCGGCGCCTTCAGCATGGCGGCCGGGGAGTGGGTCAGCGTGCAGGCCCAGCGCGAGGCCCACGAGCTGGAGATCCAGCGGGAGCGCGACCACATCGAGCGCTACCCCGAGGAGGAGGCCGAGCACATGCGGCGCATCCTGGGCGCCGCCGGCCTGCCCGCCGACGTCGTGGCCCGGATCGTCGCCGAGCTGGAGGGCCAGCCCGACCGCAACCTGGACTTCCACGCCCGCATCGAGCTGGGCATCGACCCGCAGGCCCTGGACAGCCCCTGGGTGGCCGCCGTCGCCAGCTTCGTCGCCTTCGCCATCGGCGCCATCGTGCCCCTGGTGCCCTGGGTCCTGCCCGCTGGTGCGATGGCCGTGCCAGCGTCGATGGGGCTGGGCGTGGCGGCGCTCTTCGGCGTCGGCGCGCTGCTGTCCCGCTACACGGCGCGCACGTGGTGGTGGTCGGGCCTGCGGCAGCTCCTGATCGGCGCGGCGGCCGCCGGCGTCACGGCGGCGATCGGCGCCCTGCTGGGGGCGACGGCAACCTAGCGCAGCTAGCCTGTATTGGTTTGGCTAACGGCGCTAGTTCTCCCCCACCAGCGCCAGGTTCCGGGGCGTCAGGGCCGGGTCGCAGAAGGTGCCGACCCGGACCCTCCAGCCCTGCGCGGCCAGCCAGCGGGCGCGGTCCAGGGCCAGGAAGACCTCCAGGGGGCGGCGGAAGGGCACGCGCACGAAGGAGAGGGCCCGGGCCTGGCGCAGGCGCTGCCGGGCGGCGCGCTCGGCCTGGTGGATGGCCGCGGGTGAGGGGTCCAGGTCCAGGCCGTCGCGGGCGGCGATCCGCGCGACGAAGTCGGCGGTCGACAGCGCGAGCCAGGGATCGGGCACCGACGGCAGGTTGCGGTAGCGATCCCGGCCGCTGGCCTCCCGCAGCAGGTGGTCCACCACGGTGCGCAGGAGCATCTCGCGGCGGCGGAGCCGGCGCAGCCGGGCGCTGGCGACCACCTCCTCGGAGCAGGGCAGCCGCAGCAGGTCCCGGTCCAGCTCCAGGTCGGGGCCCACCAGGGGCGTGTAGCGCTCGGCCCGGACGCGGTGGAAGCAGCACGGCGCCAGGGCCAGGCCGTCGCAGCCGCGCGCGGTGGCCAGGGTGAGCGCGCGGGTGCTGAGGTCGCCGCAGGCGTGCAGGGCGATCACCCGCCGACCCGGCCGCACCACGGCGGGGCCGGGATCGGCCAGGACGTCGGCGACCCAGAAACGCACCGGCAGCCGCGCCCGGTCCGCCAGCGCCTGGCCGGCCGCGCACAGCCCGGCGTCCCGCTCGACGCAGTCGACCGGCGCCCCCGTCCCGGCAGCCAGGGCGCGGCCCAGGTGCCCCTTGCCGGCGCACCAGTCCACCGAGGCCCGCGGGTCCGGCCCGAGCAGGCCCAGGAAGGCCCGCACCTGGCCCCACTTCCGCCCCGGCACACCCGGCGGGGGGTGGCCGCCGGGGCGCCCCTCGACCAGCGCGGGCACGCCGGCCAGCGCCTCGCCCTGGCGCGTGAGCGCCCGCAGCAGCGGCGGCGCCTCGGGGTGGCTGGCCGGCGCCCCCTCGAAGCGCTCCACCTCCTCCTCGGTGCGCGCCCGCAGCCAGGTCGCCAGCGCCGGCTCCTGCGCCTCCCAGGCCACCGGGATCCCGGTGAAGGGCCGGCTGGCCCACAGCGGCCGCCAGGCCGCCAGCCATGCGCCCAGCGCCTCCTGTCGCTCCACCAGCTCGTCGGGGTGCACCCCTGCCTCCTGTCGGCCCGCTATGCTCCCCGGCATGCTCCTGCTGCTCCTCGCATGTTCCTCCGGACCCGACGACACAGGGGCCACCGACGACACCGGCGCCCCGCTGAGCCCCGAGGCGCTGGTGGCCTCCCTGGACGCCAGCGGTCCGTGGGCCGTCGGCTACACCGAGCAGCAGGTCGAGTACACCGACCCCGCCGGCCAGCCCCGCGGCCTGCGCCTGGCGGCGTGGTACCCCACGACGGACACCGAGGGCGAGGGGGTGGAGTACCTGGGCATCGTCGAGGACGAGGGGTCCTGGCGGGACGCGACGGTGGCGCCGGGCCCCTTCCCCGTGATCGTCTTCAGCCACGGCAGCCAGGGCTACGCCGAGGTGGCCGGCTTCCTGATGCGCCACCTGGCCAGCCACGGCTGGCTGGTGCTCTCGCCGGACCACACCGGCAACCTGATCACCGACGGCGGCAGCCGGTCCACCGAGATCTACTTCCAGCGCCCGGCCGACATCTCGGCCGTGATCGACCACGCCGGCGCCGCCTGGGCCGACACGGCGGACCTGGAGGTCGTCGTCGGCATGGGCCACAGCTTCGGCGGCTACACCCTGCACGCGCTGGGCGGGGCCACCTACGCCATCGAGGAGCTGGCGCCGGGCTGCTACGACGGCAGCGACACGAGCAACTTCTGCTCGACCATGACCCCGGCCTACGAGGCGATCTTCGCCGCCGGCCTGCGGGACGACCGGATCGACGCCATCCTGCCCGTCGGCGCGGGGGATCTGCGCCTGTTCGGAGAGGAGGGCATCGCGACCATCGACCGCCCGGCGCTGTGGATGGCGGGCGAGCTGGAGGGTGCCAACGCCGAAGCCGAGCAGATCTTCGGGGTGATGGCCGATGGGACCGACCGCCGGGTCGAGGTGCTGGGCGCCGGCCACAACTGGCTGCTGGACCTGTCGGCCAGCCTGGACCTGGACGCCACGCTCCCGACGGACGAGGGCTGGCGCATCGCCCGGGTCTTCACGCTGGCCTGGGCGCGGCGACACGGACTGGGCGACGCCACGGTCGACGTGGTGCTCGACGGCGGGGTGGAGGTCAGCCCGCAGGCCCTCCTGGCGCAGGAGGCTGCTCGCTGACGGCTGTTGAAGGTCCTTGCGCCGCCCGCTACCCTGCGGCCTCCTCCCGGTGGTGCCATGCTCGTGCTGCTCGCCCTGCTCGCCTGCGACCCCGGCCCGGAGCGCGCCCCGGTGACCCGCGGCGAGGCCCCCACCGTGGCGCCGCCCGCCGCTCGCCTCAAGCGCCTGACGGCCGTGCAGTACGGCAACGTGATGACCGACCTGTTCGGCGACGGCGTCCTGCTGCCCTCCAGCCTGGACCCCGACCAGCGCATCGAGGGCCTGTTCGCGGTGGGCAGCGCCTACACGACCATCAGCAGCTACGGCGTCGAGAAGTACGAGGGCGCGGCCTACGACATCGCCGAGCAGGTCATGGACGACGAGACCCTGCGGGCGACCTGGGTGCCCTGCGCGCCGACGGCCCTGCAGGACGACGCCTGCGCGGAGCAGGCGCTGGCCGCCCTGGGCCGCCGGGCCTGGCGGCGCCCCCTGGCCACGGACGAGCTGTCCGCCCTGGTCAGCGTCTCGGCCGAGGCGGCCGTCGCCCTGGGCGACTTCCACGACGGGCTGGAGTACGGCTTCGCCGGCATCCTGATGAGCCCGAACCTGCTCTACCGGGTCGAGCTGGGCGACGGGGTCGCCTACGACGACTGGGAGCTGGCGACCCGGCTGTCCTTCTTCCTGTGGAACACGGCCCCGGACGAGGAGCTGCTGGCCGCCGCGGAGCGGGGCGAGCTGTCGACCGACGAGGGGCTGCAGGCCCAGGTCGACCGGATGCTGGCCGATCCGCGGGCCGTCGAGGGTGTGCGCAACCTGTTCTCGGAGATGCTGCACCTGGACGAGCTGGACGACCTGTCCAAGGACCCGACCGTCTACACCTACATGAGCGACGCGCTGGGCGCCTCGGCCCGGGAGGAGACGCTGCAGGGCGTGCAGGCCCTGGTCTTCGACGACGACGCCTCCTACCTGGACCTCTACACCACCCAGCGGACCTTCCTCGACCGCACCCTGGCTGCCCTCTACGACGTGCCGGCCCCCGAGCGGGAGGGCTTCGGCGAGGTCTGGCTGGACGAGGGACAGGGCCGCCGCGGCTTCTTCGGCCAGGCCAGCTTCCTGGCGCTCAACGCCCACGCGGTCAGCACCTCGGCCACCCGGCGGGGCATCTTCGTCCGCGAGGTCGTGCTCTGCCAGGTGATCCCCGACCCGCCCGCGGACGCCAACACCGCCATCCCCGAGGTCAGCGAGGACGCGGCCACCATGCGCGAGCGCATCGCCGTGCACCTGGAGGACCCCTTCTGCGCCTCCTGCCACCAGCTGACCGACCCCATCGGCCTGGGCTTCGAGAACTTCGACGGCATCGGGCGCTGGCGCACCACCGAGAACGACGCCACCATCGACCCCTCGGGCGAGCTGGACGGGGCGGCCTTCCAGGACGCGTGGACCCTGGCCGAGGCCGTGGCCGACCACCCCTCGACCGGGCCCTGCCTGTCGCGGACGGTGCTCCAGTACGCCACGGGCGCCGTCGCCGACGAGCTGGACGACGACCTGGAGCAGTGGCACGCCGAGGGCTTCGGCCAGGCCGGCCACCGCGTCCTGTGGCTGATGCGCGACGTGGCCCTGTCGCCGGCCTTCCGCGGCGCGGGCGCGCCAGCCGAGGAGACGGCGGGCGACACGGGGGACTAGCGCTGCTAGCTCCGCCCGGTCGACCTGACGGCGCTAGACTTCCATCTGGACCTCGGCCCGGTACACCTGCCGGGCCTCGTCCAGCTCGGTCCCCTTGCTGGCCCAGGTCAAGAGCTTGAGGATGTGCGGCCCCAGCAGGTCGACCTCGGTGCTGACGTAGCGGGCGCTGCCGAACTGGCCGATGGCCCGGGTCTGCAGCGCCAGCAGCTCGGCGTCCTGGTTGAAGATCTTGAGCGCCAGGGGCTGGACCACGGGGCGGACCAGGGCGGCCGGCAGCCGCGTGCGCACGGACACGACCGCGTAGAGCACGGTCTCGTAGTCGTCGGCGGGCGTGAGCGCGGCCGAGTTGACGATGTGGTTCTCCTCGCCCAGCGCGTACTCGACCTCGACCACGCAGGGCATGTGGAAGCGATCGAAGTGGGTCACCACCCCGCCCGAGGGCGACAGGATGCGGGCGACCAGGCCGGTGGGCCGCGGCTCGCCGATGAACTCGGCCTGGACCCGCTGCGGGGTGCGCTCCACCTTGCAGGTGATGCGGTTGCGGGTGGCGCTGTCGTTGCGGAACAGGCCGCCGTGCAGGAAGGCGGTGTGCGGCACGTCGAGCGCGTTCTCGGCGACGGCGTGCAGCGAGGCGCGGGCGCGCATCACCTGGCGCACGACCAGGTAGCCGGGCTTGTCGGCGAAGGGGAAGGTGAAGGGCTCACCCTGGGCCTGGGAGTCGGGGTCGCCCCAGGCCCAGACGAAGCCCTGCTGCTCGCGCAGGGTGTAGGCCTGGGCGCGGCGGGCGGGCTTGTCGGCCTCGCCCACCAGGGCGGGCAGGCGCTGGACGTGGCCGCGGTGGTCGAACTCCCAGCCGTGGTAGGCGCACTGCACGTGGTCGCCCTTGACGCAGCCGTAGGACAGGGGCACGTCGCGGTGCGGGCAGCGGTCGACCAGGGCCGCCGGCCGGCCGTCCGCCCCCCGCCACAGGACGATCGGCGCCCCGTACAGGCTGCGCTGGATCGGCTTGTCCCCCCTCCCCAGCTCGTCACTGGTGCAGAGCACGTACCAGCCCCGCAGGACGCGGGGCACAGCGGGCAGGGCGGGGGTCGACATCGCGGGCTCCTGGGGCCCGTCTATGCGGCTGACGAGGGCCTTGCCCCGGTGCTATGAATCGCCTTCGCTCGAAGGGACCCGCCGTGCCGCCCAAGCCTCCGCCCTGGCTCCTTCCCTGGACCCGCCGCCCGGCGCGACCCTCCGCCGCACCCCTGGCGCGGGCCGTGGACTGGCGGGCCCACCAGCCGCTCTCCCGCCGCGCCGTCCTGGGGGGCGTGGCCCGCGGGGCGCTCGTCACCCTGGCCCTGCCGCCGCTCCAGGCGATGTTCGACGCCGGCGGCCGGGCCTACGCCTGCGACGGCATCCTGCCCAAGCGCTTCGGCATCTGGTTCTGGGGCAACGGCAACCTGCCGGACCTGTGGACGCCCACCGGCACCGGCGACGGCGACGCCTGGCAGCTCTCCGAGCAGCTCGCCCCGCTCCAGGTGGTCAAGCACCGCCTGTGCGTGGTGAGCGGCATGAAGGTGCACCTGGCCAACGACGCCCCGCACTCCTCGGGCGCCGCCGGCATCCTGTGCGCCTCGCCCCTGCAGGCCACGGGCGACGACTCGACCATGAGCGCCCCCAGCATCGACCAGGTGATCGCCGAGCAGGTGGGCGGCGCCAGCATCTACCGGTCGATCCAGACGGCGGCCAGCGACTGCAGCGGCGTGTCCTACAACGGCCCCAACAGCCAGAACCCGCCCGAGACCGACCCCTACGCCTTCTACGCGCGGATCTTCGGCGACACCTTCATCGAGCCCGGCGAGAAGGGCAAGGTCAGCCCCACCCTGGGCCTGCGCCGCAGCGTGCTCGACGGCGTGATGGCCGACATCGACCGCCTGAACGCGCGGCTGGGCTCGGCGGACAAGGCGCGGCTGGAGCAGCACCTCGACGGCGTGCGCGAGCTGGAGCAGCGGCTGGCCATCCTCGAGGAGAACCCGCCGAACCTGGAGGCCTGCGAGCGGGCCCCGGCGCTGAAGGGCGACTTCTCGGACCTGGACGGCCGCCCCCAGGTCGCCGCCCGCAACGAGGTGATGAGCACGATGCTGGCAATGACCCTGGCCTGCGACCAGACCCGGGTCTTCGGCCACTACATCACCGACCCGGTCAGCGACCTGCTCTTTCCGGGCGCCAGCGCCGGGCACCACGACCTGACCCACAACGAAGGCGGCGAGCAGCCCGAGGTCCACGCCATCACCGTCGGCATCATGGAGATGCTGGCGACCACCATCCAGAAGCTGGAGGCCATCGCCGAGGGCGACGGCACCCTGCTGGACAACACGGTGGTGCTGGCCTGCAGCGAGGTGAGCCTGGGCCAGACCCACAGCATCGAGGAGATGCCCGTGATCCTGGCCGGCAGCGGCTGCGGCTTCTTCAAGCAGGACCACCACCACCGCAGCCTGTCGGGCGACAACGTCACCAAGGTCCTGGTCAGCCTGCAGCGCGCCATGGACATCTCGGTGGGGGAGTTCGGCGCCGACGAGGCCATGGTGGACGAGGGCCTGTCGGACATCGAGGCATGAGCCTGCTTCTAGCGATGCTAGGCTGCGGACCCGCGCCGCAGGCGGACACCGGCGAGGCGCCCGCCCCCGTCGCCGCCACCTGCGACGCGAGCGGCGGCCGGCGGCACTGGGTCATGACCGGCCTGACCTTCGTGCGGGTGCAGGAGGACGGCAGCAGCGACGGCTTCGACCTGGACGGCGAGGCCACCGAGACGGGCGACGACGGGGTGGGCTGCGGCATCCCCGACATGGTGGGCCTGGACGGCACGGAGGGCGTGGACAACGCCTTCGCCCGCCTGTTGCCGGTGCTGGAGACCACCGAGTTCATCGGGGTCGAGGCCATCATCGACGCCGCCATCCAGTCCGGCGAGGTGCTGCTCATCCCCGAGATCGCCGGCGCCGAGAGCCTGGTCGCGGACGACTGCGTCACGGTCGGCCTGCGGCGGGGCGCCGGCGACCCGATGCTCGACACCAACGGCGAGCTGCTGGCCAGCCAGACCCTGGACCTGGACCCCGCCTTCGCCGACGTCGAGGTCGGGGAGCTGCCCATCGTCGCCGGCTCGGTCCAGGCCCGGCCCTTCAGCCTGTCCCTGCCGGTCAGCATCCTCAACGCCGACCTGAGCTTCGACATCGCCGGCGGCGCCATCCGCTACGACCTGGCCGCCGACGGCACGCTGTCCGGCGTCATGGCCGGCGGCCTGTCGACCGCCTACCTGCGCGAGGTCGCCAGCACCGAGAACGTCAGCGCCGAGGTCTTCGAGCTGGTCGACTCGGTGGTGGACAGCGTCGCCGACCTGGCGCCGGACGACCAGGGCCAGTGCACGCAGATCTCGATCACGCTCGGCTTCTCGGCGGTGCCGGTCTACGTGTTCGAGGACGCGCTGTGATCCTGGCCCTGTTGCTCGCCTGCGCCGAGCCGGCGGGCCCGGCGGGCACCGACTCCGGCGGGTCGGACCCCGTGGCCTCCACGACCGAGCACTGGGCGCTCACCACCCTCTCCTTCGTGCGGGTGCAGGAGGACGGCAGCAGCGACGGCTTCGACCTGGACGGCGACGTCACCGACGCGGGGGACAGCGACGGCTGCGGCATCGGGGACATGACCTCGCCCGCCGGCGTGCAGGGCATCGACAACGCCTTCGCCCGGCTGCTGCCCGTGCTGGAGACCACCGAGTTCGTGGGCGTCGAGCAGATCTTCCAGTCCCTCATCGAGACGGGCGAGCTGCTGCTCGTCGCCGAGCTGGCGGACGTGCACAGCCTGCAGGACGACGACAGCGTGGACCTGGCCATGCGCCGGGCGCTGGGGCAGCCGATGCTCGACACCAGCGGCGCCGTGCTGGCCGACCAGACCCTGGACCTGGACCTGGGCTTCGGCGCGCCGGTCATCGCCGACGTGCCGCTGGTCGCCGCCAGCGTCGAGGCCCGCCCCTTCGAGGTGGTGCTGCCCGTCAGCTTCCTCGACGCCAGCTTCGACCTCACCGTGCACGGGGGCGCGGTGCGCTACGACCTGGCGGCCGACGGCAGCATGTCCGGCGTCTTCGCCGGGGGGCTGGAGACCGCCTGGCTGGTCCAGCTCACCAAGGAGACCGGCATCTCCGACGAGGTGCAGGAGCTGCTGCAGTCGGTCCTGGGCGGCGCGGCCGACCTGGCGCCCGACGATGCCGGCCAGTGCACGCAGATCTCGGTGACCCTGGGCTTCTCCGCCGTGCCGGTGTACGTCTTCGCCGACGCGCTGGAGGAGTGATGCTGCTGGGAATCGTGCTGGCGGCGGCCCTGGGCTGCGCCAAGCTGGGCGGCCTGGAGGGGCTGGACGCCTACAAGCCCACCGTGAAGTTCGACCGGGTCGACGTGGGCGCGGTCACCTGGCAGGGGGCGGACGCCGACTTCCGCTTCACCGTGACCAACCCCAACCCCGTCGCCGTCAAGGTCGCCAGCTTCACCTACGACCTGGACCTGGGGGGCAAGGACTTCGTCCAGGGCGACGACGACGACGGCATGACCCTGTCGGCCAGGGGTGACAGCGCCCTGGCGATCCCCGTCCGCCTGGAGTGGGCCGACGTGCTGTCGGTCGCCGGCGCGCTGTCGGGCCAGGACCAGGTGCCCTTCTCCATCTCGGGCGACTTCGGCTTCCAGACGCCCCTGGGCACGGTGAAGATCCCCTGGTCCCACGAAGGCAACCTGCCCGTGCTCCAGGCGCCGGGCGTCACCCTGCAGGCCGCACGGGTCGCCGGGCTGGACATCCGCACCCAGACCGCCCGGCTGGAGGTCGACCTGGGCCTGGAGAACAAGGGCCACAGCAACCTGTCCTTCGCCGACCTGGACTACGCCCTGTCCCTGTCGGGGACCGCGGTGGCCAGCGGCACCGTGGCCAGCGTCGGCGGCGTCTCGGGCGGGGACAGCCGGACGGTCACCCTGCCGGTCGACGTCGAGCTGCTGAAGCTGGGGGCCAGCGTGGTGAACGCCATCACCCGGAAGGAGCCCGTCCAGGTGGGCGTCACCGCCAGCGTCGACGTGCAGACCCCGCTGGGCACGCTGCCCCTGTCGATCCGCGAGGCGGGCGAGCTTCCGCTTCGGTGAGATAGCCTGGGGCGTCCCGCCAAGAGGAGCCCCCCATGTCCCGCCTCCTGCCCCGCTCGGCCCCGGTGCTGCCGCTGCTGGCCCTGCTCGCCGCCTGCGGAGACAAGGGAGGCGAGCCGCAGGCGCCGGACGTGGACCAGGACGGCTTCGACGCCGAGGTGGACTGCGACGACGCCGACCCGGACATCAACCCGGGCGCCCCCGAGGTCTGCGACGGGGAGGACAACGACTGCGACGACCTCGTCGACGACCAGGACGACAACGTCGACCTGTCGGGCGGCACGGTCTACTACGCCGACGTGGACTTCGACGGCTATGGCGACGCCGCCACGCCGCGCACCGCCTGCGCCCTGCCGGCCGGCTACGTGGCGGACGACACCGACTGCGACGACCGGGACGAGGCCCGCTTCCCGGGCGCCCCCGAGGTCTGCAACGAGCTGGACGACGACTGCGACGACGACGTGGACGAGGGGGTCGGCGCGGAGACCTGGTACCTGGACGGCGACGGCGACGGCTTCGGCGACCCGATGAGCGAGGAGACGGCCTGCACCGTCCCCGCGGGGGCGGTCGCGGTCGGCGGGGACTGCGACGACGAGGACGACGGCGTCTTCCCCGGGGCCACCGAGCTGTGCAACGGGCTGGACGACGACTGCGACGACGACGTGGACGGCGAGGGCATGGTCGCGCTCCAGGCCGCCGACGGGACCTGGCAGGACCTGAGCGCCTCCTTCTCCGGCGGCGGGGACGCCGTCCCCTCCCTGGTCCTGGACACGGCGGGCACGGTGTGGTTCTGCGACGGCACCTACGCGGCCACCTTCGACGTCGCGGCGGACGTGGAGCTGCGGGGGCGGTCGGCGGACGCCACGCGGGTGGTGCTGGACGCGGACGGGCAGGGCACCGTGGTCGAGGTCGTCGCCGACGGGGTCGAGGTCGGCCTGTACGACCTGACGCTGACGGGGGGGCAGGGCGACTCCGGCGCCCTGTTCGCGGGCGGCAGCGCCGGCGGCGCCCTGGCCTGCGAGGTCGACGCCAGCGTGACGGGCGCCGGGCTGCTCCTGCAGCGCAACCAGGCCGGGTACGGCGGCGCGCTCTACTTCATGGGCTGCGACCTGTCCCTGTCCGACAGCGTGGTGCAGAGCAACAGCACCAGCTCCCTGGCCGGCGCCGGCCTGCTGGCCGCGGGCGACCACCTGCTCGACGGCGTGGAGGTGCTCGACAACCGCTCCAACAGCGACATCGGCGCGCTCTACGTGGTCGGCTCGTCGGGCGAGGTCGCGGTGCGGGCGACCGACACCGTCTTCGACGGCAACTCCGACACCTGGACAGTGGGTGGCATCTACGTCTACGACGGCACCTTCGAGCTGTCGGGCACCACCGCCGGCGCCGCGGCGTTGACGGGCAACACCTCGACCTACGGGTCCGGCGCGGCCATCCTCTACCCCGGCTCGTCCACGAACAGCGCCAGCTTCGAGCAGGTGGACTTCGGGACCGAGGACGGGTTGGACGACAACACCCTGCCCGACCTGTCCCACCTGTACTGGAGCCACGACTACGTGGTGGGCGACTCCGCCGGGTTCACCTGCGACCAGGAGCGCTGCGGACGCTCCGCCTCGCACACGCTGGGGGAGCTCTCGTCCTCGGTCTCGATGAGCTCGCGCTTCTACGGCAACGTGGTCGAGGCCGACGAGTACGCGACCATCGACGCCTTCTCGGTCTACGTGGGCTACAGCGGCGGCTGCACGGCCGATCTGTACATCTTGAGCACCGACTCGGACCCCATGGGCAGCACCACCTCGTGGACGCTCTCGTGGTCGGACACCGGCAACACCGTCTCCTCCTCGGGCTGGCTGACCGGCTACGGCGTCTCGGTCCTGGCCGAGCCCGGGCGCTGGTACACCTTCGGCGTCGGGATGCGCGACTGCCCGAGCTACGACTACCTGTACTACCTGGGCGCCTCGGGCACCGCGCTCAGCTTCGGAGCGCACGTGGGCTACGCAAGCTACGGCAGCAGCTACACCGGCACCTTCGGCAGCTCCACCTCGCTGTCGGCCAGCTCGTCGGCGGTCCAGTTCTACATGGCGGTCGGTGCCACCCAGCTCTGACCCGGCCCGTTAAGGCCCCCTCCCGCCGCGGCGAGACCTCCGCCGCGACCGCTCCGAGGTGGTGCCCGTGCTCGTCCTCCCCGGCTCTTCGGCTCGCTCGCCCTTCCGCCTGGCCCGCCTGCTGCCCCTGGTGACGGCGGTCGCGCCCGCGGTCCGC
This sequence comes from Myxococcota bacterium, assembly GCA_023150805.1. Lineage (GTDB taxonomy): Bacteria > Myxococcota_A > UBA796 > UBA796 > UBA2385 > UBA2385. Next base: position 43,623 of record JAKLKF010000035.1, read on the forward strand.
GCCCTCTCCGCCAGCTTCGTGCACCTGGTCGACGTCGAGGGCGAGCTGGAGGCCCAGCAGCGGCGGGTGCTGACGGCCCTGCTGGCCTACGGGACCGAGCCGCCGCCGCGGGAGCTGCCCCGCGCCGACGTGGTGGTCGTGCCCCGGCCGGGCACCATCTCGCCCTGGTCGAGCAAGGCCACCGACATCGCCCACGCCTGCGACCTGCCCGCGGTTCGGCGGATCGAGCGCGGGATCGTCTGGACCATCGACGGGGGCTGGTCGGAGAAGCAGCGCGCGGCGGCCCTCCCGCTGCTGCACGACCGCATGGTCGAGGCGGTGCTGCCGTCGGTGGAGGCGGCGACGGCGCTGTTCGCCCGCCACGCGCCGCGCCCCCTGGAGACGGTGCCGGTCCTGGCCCGGGGCCGCCAGGCGCTGGTCGAGGCCGACCGGGCCCTGGGCCTGGCCTTGTCGGGCGACGAGGTGGACTACCTGCTGGACGCCTTCACCCGGCTGCAGCGGGACCCGACCGACGTCGAGCTGATGATGTTCGCCCAGGCGAACTCCGAGCACTGCCGCCACAAGATCTTCAACGCCACCTGGACGATCGACGGCGAACAGATGCCGCACAGCCTGTTCGGCATGATCAAGCACACCTGGAAGAGCCACCCCGGGCGCACCTTGTCGGCCTACCAGGACAACGCCGCCGTGGTCGAGGGGCAGCCGGTCGCGCGCTTCTTCCCCGACCCGGTCGACCGGGTGTACCGGGGGCACCAGGAGCCGGCGCACCTGTTGATGAAGGTGGAGACCCACAACCACCCCACGGGCATCTCGCCCTTCCCCGGGGCGGCCACCGGCAGCGGCGGCGAGATCCGCGACGAGGGCGCCACCGGCCGGGGCGGCAAGCCACGCGCCGGCCTGACGGGCTTCAGCGTGAGCGACCTGCACCTGCCCGGGGCGCCGCGGCCCTGGGAGCGGGACGTCGGCAGCTCGGACCGGATGGCGACGGCGCGGGAGATCATGCTGGACGGCCCGCTGGGAGGCGCCGCCTTCAACAACGAGTTCGGGCGCCCCAACCTGGCGGGCTACTTCCGCACCTTCTGCCTGGAGGTGGAGGGGCTGCAGGGCGCGGAGCTGCGGGGCTACCACAAGCCGGTGATGCTGGCCGGCGGCTATGGCCACGTGCGCCCCGGCCACGTGCGCAAGGGGGGCTTCGACGCCGACGCCGCCCTGGTCGTCCTGGGCGGCCCGGCCCTGCTGATCGGCCTGGGCGGCGGGGCGGCCAGCAGCATGGCGACGGGCGACTCGTCCGCGGACCTGGACTTCGCCAGCGTGCAGCGCGCCAACCCCGAGATCCAGCGGCGCTGCCAGGAGGTCCTGGACGCCTGCATCGCCCTGGGGGACCACAACCCGATCGCCAGCGTGCACGACGTGGGCGCCGGCGGCCTGTCCAACGCCCTGCCCGAGCTGGTCGAGGGCGCCGGGCGCGGCGGCCGCTTCGAGCTGCGGCGGATCCCCAGCGACGAGCCGGGCATGTCGCCCTTGGAGCTGTGGTGCAACGAGGCGCAGGAGCGCTACGTCCTGGCGGTGGCGCCCCGCGACCTGGACGCCTTCGCCGCCATCTGCGAGCGCGAGCGGGCGCCGTGGGCGGTGGTGGGCCACGCCACCGAGGACGGCCGGCTGCTGGTCCGGGACCGCCTGCTGGAGAGCACGCCGATCGACATGCCGCTGGAGGTGCTGCTGGGCAAGCCGCCGCGCATGCACCGCCAGGCCGACAGCGCCCTGGTCCTGCGCCCCCCCTTCGAGGCCGACCGGCTCGATCCCGCCGAGGCGCTGCTGCGGGTGCTGTCCCTGCCCACGGTGGCCAGCAAGGAGTTCCTCGTCACCATCGGCGACCGATCGGTCACGGGCACCGTGGTCCGCGACCAGATGGTGGGCCCCTGGCAGGTGCCGGTGGCCGACGTCGCGGTGACGGTGACCGACTACCAGGGGATCCAGGGCGAGGCGATGGCCCTGGGAGAGCGGGCGCCGGTCGCCCTGCTCTCCGGGCCGGCCAGCGTCCGCCTGGCGGTGGCCGAGGCGCTCACGAACCTGCTCGCCGCCGACGTCGGAGAGCTGGGCCGGGTGGTGCTGTCGGCCAACTGGATGGCCCCCGCCGGTCACCCCGGCGAGGACGCCAACCTCTACGCGACGGTCGAGGCGCTGGGCATGGAGCTGTGCCCGGCGCTGGGGATCTGCGTGCCGGTGGGCAAGGACTCCATGTCCATGCGCGCCCGGTGGACGGATGCCGACGGGGAACACACGGTCACCGCGCCCCTGACGGTGGTCATCAGCGCCTTCGCGCCGGTCCACGACGTGCGGCGCACCCTGACGCCGCAGCTGCGCACCGATCGGGGCCCGACCGTCCTGGTGCAGGTCGACCTGTCGCGCGGCGCCGCGCGGCTGGGCGGCTCGGCCCTGGCCCAGGTGTACGGCCAGGTGGGCGCGCTGCCAGCGGACCTGGACGATCCGGGCCTGCTGGCCGGCCTGTGGCGGGCCGTGCACGAGCTGCGGGCGCGGGGGCAGGTGCTGGCCTGGCACGACGTCGGGGACGGCGGCCTGATCGTGACCCTGTGCGAGATGGCCTTCGCCGGGCACACCGGCCTGGACCTGGACCTGGGCTCGCCCGACGACGCCGTCGCGGCGCTGTTCGCCGAGGAGCCGGGCGGCGTGCTCCAGGTGCGGGTGGAGGATCTGTCCGCGGTGCAGCAGGCGCTCGCCGCGCACGGGCTGTCGGCCTGCACGCGGGTGCTGGGAGGACCGTCCACCGACGATCACCTCACGGTGCGCGCCCACAGCCGGGTCCTGCTGCGCCAGGACCGGGTGGAGCTGCTGCGGGCCTGGGGAGAGACGAGCTACCGGATGCAGGCGCTGCGGGACGAGCCGACCTGCGCCGACGAGGCCTGGCAGGCCTTGCTGGACCGCGACGATCCCGGGCTGCGGCCCGTCCTGGCCTTCGACCCCTCCCACGACGTGGCGGCGCCCTACGTCCGCCGGGGGATCCCGCCCAAGGTGGCGATCCTCCGCGAGCAGGGCGTGAACGGTCACGTGGAGATGGCCGCCGCCTTCGACCGCGCGGGCTTCGAGGCGGTCGACGTCCACATGAGCGACATCCTCGCCGGCCGCGAGGATCTGTACGGGTTCAAGGGCCTGGTGGCCTGCGGCGGCTTCTCCTACGGCGACGTGCTCGGCGCCGGCGGCGGCTGGGCCAAGGGCATCCTCTTCCACCGCGGCGTGCGGGACGTGTTCCTCTCCTTCTTCCGCCGCAAGGACACCTTCACCCTGGGCGTCTGCAACGGCTGCCAGATGCTCTCCCAGCTCAAGCAGCTCATCCCCGGCGCCGAGGGCTGGCCCCGCTTCGTGCGCAACCGCTCCGAGCAGTTCGAGGCCCGGGTGAGCATGGTGGAGATCGTAGACAGTCCGAGCATCCTGCTGGCGGGCATGGCCGGCAGCCGCCTGCCGGTGGCGGTGGCCCACGGCGAGGGGCAGGCGCTGTTCGGACGCGGGGAGCGCGCCCGGGCCCACGTGGCAGCGCGCTTCGTGGACAACCGGGGGCAGGTGGCCACGCGCTACCCGGCCAACCCCAACGGCTCGCCCGAGGGGATCACGGCGCTGACGACCGCCGACGGCCGGGTCACCATCATGATGCCGCACCCCGAGCGGGTGTTCCGCACGGTGACCAACAGCTGGCACCCCGACGACTGGGGGGCCGACGGGCCGTGGCTGCGCCTGTTCCGGAACGCGCGGGCCTGGGTCGGCTGACCGGGCCCGCCTCGGCTCAGCCGGCGGGGGTCGCCGGCGGCGCGGCGGGCGCGGCAGGGTCGGTCGGCGCGGGCGCGGCAGGGTCGGTCGGCGCGGGCGCGGCAGGGTCGGTCGGCGCGGGCGCGCTGGCGGACAGGGGCGTCGGCGTGCCGGACCCGGCGAAGCTGAAGCTGCGCAGGGAGTACTCGCAGCCGTCGTCGAGCTGGGCGCACCAGCCGGCCGCCGCCTGGCACCACTGCTCGACCCCGTAGGGGCCGGGCACCTGGTCGTTGCCGGCCATCAGCGGCAGGAAGCCGGTGGTCTGCACCAGCAGCCCCCCGTGGTGCGGGAAGCCGGCCTCCTCGCGGGACACCACCTGGCGCACGACGCGGCCGTCGGCCGTGATCGCGGCGTGGCTCAGCGCGATCAGCCGGGTGTCCTTGAGCACGCGGTCGTTGCGCCGGACCTGGTACTCGGTCACGTCGGCGGCCCCCATCGCGCAGACGTCGACCGCGAAGTCGCCCACCCGGATCGGGGCGGAGGTCGCGACCTGGTGGGGGATGGCCTGGACCTGGTCCACCGGCAGGCCCAGCCGGTCGGCCAGCGCCTGCCAGATGCCGGCCTGGAAGGCGGCCTGGTCGGCGAAGCAGACCCGCGACAGGGTCGGGTCGTCGGTCAGCGCGTCGCAGGGCCGGCAGGAGGTCCGCTCGTCGACGACCTCGCAGCGCACGAAGGGGCTGACCTTGACGTGCGGCCCCACGTCGGCGCCGTCCTCGTAGGAGGGGACCAGGTGGGGGGTCGAGAGGATGCCGTCGAGGCTCTCGTCCTTGCGCTCGGGACCGGCGGCCAGCAGGTCGGGCGCGCGGAAGATGATGCGCTGCTCGACGGTCTGTCCCACCGCGTCGGGGCCCGTCCAGGACACGCCGACCAGGTAGTCGCGCTCGGCGCCGTCGTCGGTCGCCACGCTGCGGCGCAGCTCGGTCGTGCCGTCGCCCCACTGCGGCGGGCGGGCCGCCGTCTGCGCGGGGGGCGCCTCCTCCACCGGTGCCGCCTCCTCCTTCGGGGGGGGCGGGGTCATGGCGGGCGGAGGCGTGGCGGGGCCGCTGTCCTCCTCGCAGGCGAGGAACAGGCCGAGGATCAGGAGGGTGCTGCCCATGGGGAGGAGCTCCGGTCGAGAGGACGCGGCAGCCTACCGCGGGCGAGCCGTCCGTTGGGGCCCTCTCAGCCCAGGGCCGAGGCCTGCCGCGGCCGCAGGACGACGAGCAGCTCCGCGAGCAGCAGGCCCGCGGTGGCCACCATCAGCAGGCCGGCCAGGCGCGCCAGCGGCGACAGGCCGCTGCCGATGGCCAGCGCGCCCACCACGGCGGACAGCAGGTGGGCCAGCAGGCCCGCCTGGGCGAGGCGGTCGGGGAGCAGGCTGCGCATGGAGGGCACGCGCACCCGCCCGACCTGGCCGGACCAGCGGTGGAACCACACCAGGAAGGGCAGGATGCGCGTGAGCATGCCGTGGGCGATGAGCCCGGCGTGGCCCCAGACCACCAGCCAGACCAGGAGCACCGGCCAGCGGGGATCGGCGGACAGGGCGCTGGCCAGGGCCACCAGGGCGGCGAGCGGCGCGATGGCCAGCCCGGCCTGCCAGGCGCGCAGGCTGGGGTCGGGGCGCTTGCGGGTGCGGGTCGAGATGGCGCGGGCCAGCAGGGCCGGGTTGAGCAGCCAGGCGGCGACGACGCCGGGGCCGGCCAGCAGGGTCGACAGCAGGGGCGAGGCCCCGAGCGCCAGCGCCAGCGGCGGCAGCAGGGCGCCCGGCGCCAGCAGGGCGAGCACCGCGAGCCGGGCGGGCGGAGGGACGGGTCGGGTCAGGTAGAACATGGGCACCACCTGCCAGAAGACGGCCGACAGGAGCGCACCGACCCAGCCCAGCAGGCCCAGGCCCAGGTGCGCCTGGATCCAGGTCCCGCGCGGGCCGGGGAAGGTGCCGCCGCCATGGCCGTCGGCCATGAGCAGCCCCGCCGCCACGGCCAGCGACAGGCAGAGCACGGCGAGGCGCATGCCCCAGCTCGTGTCCCGCTCGGAGCGGCTGCGCACCAGGGCCAGGCCGACCGGCGCCAGGAAGAGGGTGAAGGCCAGCAGCAGGGCGAGCCGCGCGCCCTGGACCAGGGCCGGCGCGAAGGGCTGGCCGGCGCCCAGCAGGCCGCCCACCAGCAGCCCGACCCCCACCAGGAGCAGGGGCAGGACCAGGCGGGCCAGGCCGACGCGCGGCACCGGGCTGCCGGCGAGCACGGGCACGAGCTGGAGCAGGGCGCCGATCATCACGCTGCCCAGGAAGCCCAGGGTGCCCAGGTGGACCAGCGCGATGGTGCCCGGCACCCAGCCCGAGGCGAGCAGGCGCCCCCCCTCGACCAGCAGGAGCAGGCCGGCGACGGCGGCGCTGGCGGGTGCGACCAGGAAGAAGGCCGTGGGGATCGACAGGGGCGGGGCCTGGTCCAGGCGCAGCTTCTCGGTGTTCACGGTGCCCTCGGGGTTGTCAGTGGAGCACAATATCCGTTAAGATGCGCGCCACCCACGGAGGATCCATGTCCCGCGAGCCGATCACCGACCACTTCACGCACGACCACCGCGACTGCGACGCCGTCTGGGCCGAGGTGGAACAGGCCGGCGAGGGCGAGCGCGCCGCGGCGTGGGCCCGCTTCCGCGAGCGGATGCTGCGGCACTTCGACTGGGAGGAGGGGGTCATGTTCCCGGCCTTCGAGGCGACGACGGGGATGCGCGGCATGGGGCCCACCGAGGTGATGCGCAGCGAGCACGACAGCATGCGCGGCCTGCTGGAGCAGATGGGCATGGCGGCGGACCAGGGCGACCTGGACGAGCTGCTGGACCTGGGCGACACCCTGCTCATGCTGATCCAGCAGCACAACAGCAAGGAGGAGCGCATGCTCTACCCGATGATGGACCAGGTCCTGGCCGGGCAGTGGGAGGGGCTGAAGGGGCGCCTGCGCGGCTGAGCCTTCGTCACGACATCGTCGCGGTGGGGCGCGCGTCCGGACGGTGGTGTGGCTTGCCGGTGTCGAAGAGGCGACTACACCGTGGCCGCGGTTCGACTCCCGTCCCTCGCCCCCCCCTGGCCCATGCGCGCTCCCCGCTCGCTGCTCTCGCTCGCCCTCCTGCTGGTCCTGGCGGACCGGCCGGCGCACGCCTTCGAGTCCGACCAGGTGACCTCTCGCCAGGACCCGCCCACGGACGCGCGGCTGGTGGCGAACGCCCACGCCAACGCGCTGCTGTGGCAGGCCGCCGTCCGCACCAACCGCCTGACCCGCTGCGCGCTCGACGACGCGCGCACGCAGGAAGAGCTGGCGCGGCAGGTGCACCGCGCCATGGGCGGCCGCGAGTACGTGCCCGCGCGCGGCAACCAGCCGCCGATGGGCTTCGGCGCCTACGCGGCGTGGCTGGAGACCGGGCCGGTGGACCGGGACAGCCACGCCGAGCGGGACGACCTGTACGCGGGGGTCAAGGTGGGCGACAGCCTGATCCTGGCCGCGTTCGGGCCGTCCTCCACCGTCGCGTTGGGCCCCTGGCTGGTGGGGACCGACAAGATCGACCACTTCTGGATCCAGGGCTACGACTACTTCCGTCGCAGCCGCGAGGGCCGGATGCCCAGCCGCGCCGTGGACTGGGGCACCCGCACCGAGCGCGGCATCTGGGGCCTGCGCACCACCGGCGTCTTCAGCTACGCCGACCTGGCGGCCAACTACGACGGCATGCACTTCTACACGGGGCTGCTGGGCCCGGGCAGCGTGCTGCAGCGCGACGCCCAGGGCTGCGTGGTGCTCGACCGGGCCTTCGACTGGGCCGAGTGGGTCGACTGGCGCTACGACGAGGTGCTGAACCCCTCCGTCTACAAGGAGGGCATGGCCGACGCCCTGCTCGACGGGCTGGCCGAGAGCGCGCCGTGGTTCTGCGCCGAGGGCCTCTCGCCGGTGGAGCCGGTGGCCAAGGCGCCGTGGGTGGGCCGCGGGGCGCCCTTCGGCGAGGGCTACTTCGACCTGGCCGACCTGTGCCGCCAGCCGGCGCTGGCGTCGTCGAGGGACCGGCGGTCGCCGTGATGCTCGGCGCGCTGGTCCTGGCCTCGGCCGCGTTGGCGTGGGAGACCGACCAGATCAGCGGTCGCGGGGCGCCGGTGGCGGACGTGACCGCCCTGGCCGACGCCCGGCTCCAGGAGGTGATCGACCAGGCGCTGCGTGCGGTGAACCAGCAGACCGGCTGCTCGGGGTCCGACGACGAGGTGCACGCCCGGCTGGCGCGAGAGATCCACGACCGCGTCGGCCGGCCGGACTTCGTGCAGGGGCGGGGGATCCTGCGCGGCCGGGGCTACAACGCCTACGGCGCCTGGGTGGAGGAGCTGGAGGCGGTCGACTGGCTGCCACCCGCCGACCACCTGTACGCCGACCTGAGCCTGTGGCAGGCGCCGCTGCTGCGCTCGGCCGGGGTCTGCTCCACCATCCGGCTGGCCGGCCAGCGCGTGGGCGTGGACAAGCTGGACCACTTCCTCGGCATGGGCTTCTTCTACTGGAAGCACAGCGCGCGCGGGGCCGATCCGGAGGCGGCGATCGCCTGGGGCACGCGCACCGAGCGCAGCGTGTACGGGATGAGCACCTCGCTGGCCTTCAGCTTCGCGGACCTGGCCGCGAACCTGGACGGATACCGCTTCTACGCCGGGCTGCTCGACGCGGACGTCGGCCTGGCGCGCCGCGGCGCGGACGGCTGCCTGGAGCCCGTCCGCCCCTTCGCCTGGGCCGACTGGATCGACTGGCGCTACGACGAGGTGCTCAACCCGCCGGTCTACACGCCGACGGCGGCCCGCGCGGTGCAGCGGCGGCTGCTGCAGGAGCGGGCGCAGGTCTGCGCGGACTACGCCGAGTGGGGCGGCCCCGCCTACCGCGCCCACCTGGAGCGGGTGCTCTCCGCGCCGGATCCGGCGGTCCGCGGGGAGGCGCCGACGCGGGTCGACCCCTACGGGCTGGACGCGCTGTGCGCGGGGACCGGCGACACCGGGCCGTCCGCCCGCAGCTCCTCCTTGCGGCGGCGGGCCCAGGTCCGCGTCGGGTCGACGCGCAGCAGCAGGTCGTAGCGGGCCGTCGCGCCGGCCGCGTCGCCCGCCCGCCGCGCGGCCTCGGCCTGATCCCACCAGCGGTCGGCGTGCTGGCGCACCCGGGCCCGGGTCTGGGGCGCCTGCGGCTGCCAGGCGACCAGCAGGGGCAGGTCCTGCGCGATCCGCGCCGGGTCCGCGTCCATGCGCGCCCGCAGGCAGGCGCCCACCGCGGCGGCCACCCGTCGGCGGCTGGCGGCGGTGGCGCTGCCGTCGCGCGGCGTGCGCAGGCGGAGGCCCTCCCAGGCGCCGATGGCCTCGTCGCAGCGGCCGCTGCGAGCGACCTCCTCGACCGCGGCCCGCGCCTCCTCCAAGGCGGCGTCGGCCTGCGCGGGCGCCAGGACCTCCAGCGTGCCCAGGTCGGTCCAGGGCCCGCCCTCGACCCCGGCGCGCAGGCGGTAGGCGCCGGGCGCGCGGTCGGGGTCGGTCCGGAAGACGCCGCGGGTCCGCACGGTCTCGCCCCGCCGCCACCGGGGGGCCGGGAACCACGCCCGGCCCGCCTCGACCCGCCAGGACTCGACCGCCGCGCCGGCGGTGTCGACCAGCTCGACCCGGATCACCCGCGGGCCGTCGACCTCGGCGACGGCGGCCAGGCCCACGTCCACCAGGAAGGTCCGGCCGGCGCCGACGCGGTCGGCCCCGACCTGGGCGGCGACGAAGACCAGCCCCGGGCCCGCGGGCGGCGCCGCGGCCAGCGCCTCGCCCGTGCGCTGCCAGGCCGGCGGCGCCAGGTGCTCGCGACGGACCCAGATCCCGCCGTGGCGATCGTCCTCGGGGCGCTTGAGCGGGTAGCCGGCCACCTCGATCATCTCCTGGCGCCACCAGGGCTGCTCGGCCAGCCGGGTCCGCTGCGCCCAGCGCCCGTGCAGGTGCGCCAGGTCGATCCGGTGCCAGCGGGTCAGGTGCTCCTCGAGCACGTCGGGCCGGTAGCGGTGGTGGGCCATCGGCACGTCGAGCAGGCGGCCGTAGTCGACGACGACCATGCCCGACCAGGTGGTGGTGGCGCCCATGTCGATGTCCAGCCAGGTGGGACGCTCCAGCAGCAGGTCGCCCTGGATGTCCCGGGCGTGGATCATCCGCGGTCGCACCGACATCGGCGAGGTCTCGGGCTTGCGCGCGTAGGCCTGGGTGGCGCGCACCTGGGGCGCGGCCCAGGCCACGGCCAGCGCGGCGGCCAGCGCCAGCCCCCCCCACCGGCTCAGGCCCCGCCGGGGCGCCAGGCGGGCCAGCCCGAGGCCGCCGAGCACGCACAGCGGAGGCACGAGCATGGACAGCCAGCGTGCGCCCTTCATCCAGTCGCCGCCGGACCAGGCGGTGAAGAAGGCGGCGGCGGCGGCCCAGCCCAGCAGGAGCAGGCGCGGGCCGCGCCCCCACAGGCCCAGCAGCGCGGCGGGCAGCAGCCACGGGAGGGCGTGCTCGCGCAGGTGGCGGAGCAGGTAGCGCATGCCGGGGCTGGTCGGGTCGAGGCGGTCGAGGATGCCGCCGTGGCCGGCCTTGGCGTAGTAGGTGTTCGGCAGCGGCCAGGCGAAGTACCACAGCCGCGCGGCCTCGAAGCACAACAGCGGCAGCAGGAAGGTGGGCGCCCAGCGCAGCAGCCGGCGGGGGCCCGCCAGGAGCAGCCAGCCGCCCGCGAGCAGGCCGTACATGGCGCCCTCGGGCCGCGTCATGCCCAGCAGCGCGAAGAGCAGGCCCGCGGCGGCGTCGCGCCCCGCGACCAGCGCCAGGCCGCCGGCCAGGAGCAGGAGGGTGAAGAGCGGGTTCTCCAGGCCCGAGGCCGACCAGGTCGCGTGGTGGGTCGAGGCGGCCAGCAGCCCGGCCGCGAGCAGGGCCGCCGGCGTGGCCCCCGGCCCGGGACCGGCCAGGCGCCGCGCGAGCAGCCCGGCCACCACCACCGCGGCGGTGCCGGTCACCATGCCCAGGCCGCGGGCCAGGTCGAAGTGATCGACCCCCGAGACGAAGAGCAGCGCGAGCAGCGCGACCCAGGTGGGGTTGCTGTAGCCCTCGACCGGCTCGGCGCCCGGGTAGTGCACCAGGCCGTGGCCGTTCACCAGGTTCCGGGCGTAGGTGAAGGAGATCGCCGCGTCCTCGACCAGCCACTCCCACAGCAGGGCCTGGTGGGCCGCCGCCAGCGTCGCCAGCAGGGCCAGCCCCAGGGCGCCCGCGACGGACCACCCGGCCCCGCCGCGGCGCCGGGGTTCAGTCACCCGCGGGGCCGGGATCGCTGCGATCCAGCACCGCCATCACGGCGACCAGCACGGCCGTGGACAGCACCAGCATCAAGGGCCCGAACAGCCACAGGACGGCGGGCATCGCCAGGTAGCAGGCGCGCAGGCCCAGGCTGAACAGGCGACCGGCGCGGTCGAGCATGGCCACCACGCGCTCGGCCGAGGCGCCCCGCGGGTCGTCCTCGGGCGGCACCGAGACCTGGTAGCCCAGGTGGGTGTAGAGCCGGATGGCCATGACGAAGGCGAAGACGGCGACGAACAGGTCACCGACCAGCAGCAGCACCTTGGCCGACCAGACCACCGGGTGGCGCGACGCCTCCAGCTCGATGCCGGGCCACAGGCTGCCCAGGGCGTCGGGACGACCGACCAGGGACAGGGCCCCGCCCAGCAGCAGGAGCACCGTCGAGGCCAGGAAGGTGGCGCCCATGGTGGAGTTGCGCAGCGTCTGCACGCCCAGGATGGCCTGCGAGGGGTCGGAGAGGACCAGCCGGGCCCAGCGGCGGCGGACGTGCTGGTGGTAGGCCTGGATCGTGTAGAGCGGATCCCTCCGCAGGCGGGAGGCCATCCACGCACGGTAGGCCGCCAGCATCGCCAGGCTGAGGATCAGGGCGGCGAGCTCGGTGCCCAGGTCGGTCGACAGGCGGGTCAACGGGCCTCCCGTGGGCAGCACCTACTCCGCCCGCGCATCGCCGGCCTGCCAGCGTGCGAGACAACAGGGGACAGCTCCTCCCCATTTCGGGGGATGGCGCGCGGGGTCGGTCATGGGTCAAATGACGGACGGAACCGCGGCCGAGCGCCCCCACCCCCACCGCCGAGCCGCCAGCCCCCTGGAAGCCCTGATGATCGCGCCCACCCTGCACCTGGCTGTCCACCGCCCCGGCCGCGAGGGCGCCGCCCCCATGGCGGCGGGCGCGCCGCTGCGGATCCACGCGGTCCTCGACGAGCGCACCGGCCAGTGCGCCTACGTCCTGGCCTGTGAGCGCACCCGCGCCGCCGCCCTGGTCGACCCGGCGCCGACCCTGTGGGACGCGCTGGCCGAGCAGGTCACCCGGCACCAGCTCCGCCCCCGCCTGGTCCTGCGCACCGCCCCGGTCGGCGGGCAGACGGTCTCGGTGGCCCGCTACGCGGCGCTGATGCAGGACCTGGGCATGGCGCTGCCCTCGGCCTCGGCGGGCGCCGACCGCCGCGACCCCTGGGCCGACCTGCCCTGGGCGGGGCCGCTCGCCCGGCAGGGCGACCACGAGCTGCTGGCCGTGCAGGCCGGCGCGGGCACGGTCCGCCTGCGCCGCGACGAGGGGCCCGGCCCGATGGTGACGGTGGGCGGGAGCTGCGGCCGGCCGCAGGAGGGCGCGGTGGTCGGCGGGCTGCGGGCCGCGGTCGGCGCCTTCCACGTGCTGGCCATCCCGATGGGCCACCAGCCGCGCCTGGCCTGGCTGGTCGCCGACCGCCTCTTCACGGGCCTCACCCTGCGGGGCGGCACCGGCCCGGCCACCGCCGACGAGCTGCTCGGCCTGCCGCCGGACACCCTGGTCTACCCGGGCCGCGCCCACCAGGGGCAGCTCGTCTCGACGGTCGCCCAGGAGCGGCTGCACAGCGACCGGGGCGCGGTGGCGACGCAACCGACGCGGCACCGCCACCTGCGCGTCGTGTCGCAGCCCTGACAGCACAGAACCTCGAACACACTCTGCACAGACCTTTCACCGCACAGGGGAGGTGCGCCCATGGCACGTGTCCACCACGCCAGCGGCATGCTCACCGTCAAGATCGTCTACTACGGCCCCGGGCTGTCGGGGAAGACGACCAACCTCCAGGTCCTGCACGAGAGCTACCCACCCGACACCCGCGGCGACCTGGTCAAGCTCGACACCGAGACCGAGCGGACCCTGTTCTTCGACTACTTCCCGGCGTCGATGGGCAGCATCGGGCGCTACCAGGTCAAGACCAACTTCTTCACCGTCCCCGGTCAGTCCTTCTACAACGCCACCCGCCGGGCGGTGCTCGCGGGCGTGGACGGGATCGTCTTCGTCGCCGACTCGTCGGCCGCGCGGGAGGAGGCCAACGTCGTCAGCCTGGCCAACCTCGAGGCGAACGTCGTGGCGGCGGGGCGCGAGCTGGACCGGATCCCGATGGTCTTCCAGTGGAACAAGCGCGACCTGCCCGACGCCATGCCGGTGCGGCTGATGGAGCGCATGCTCAACAAGCAGCACCACCCGTCGGTCGAGGCGGTGGCCAGCACGGGGCTGGGCGTGTGGGACACGCAGGCCCGCATCCTGATGCAGGTGATGGAGCAGCTGCGCGCCCACACCCGCCAGGGAGCCGCGCGTGCCTGAGCTGCTCGCCGGCTCGCTGAAGGCGGTGGGCCTGCCATCGCTGCTGCAGCTCGCGGAGTCCGAGGGCCTCAGCGGCCGGCTGACGCTGCACGGCGCCGGCGAGGTGGACCTGCGGGAGGGGCAGCCGGTCGGCGCGCGCTGCGAGGGGCTGTGGGCGCGCGCCGCCTTGATGGAGCTGTTCCTGGTCGACGCCGACCGCTTCTCGCTGGACGGGGCCGGCTCCCTGCCCGCCGGCCCCCCCCTCGGCGAGGTGATCGAGCTGGTGATGGAGGGATGCCGCCTGGCGGACGAGTGGTCCCGCCTCGCCGCCTGCCCGGTGGCCCGCGCCCCGCAGGCGCCGGTGCCGGGCCCCGTCGGCGCGCTGCTCGCGGGGGAAGCGGCGCAGGACGGGGACGGCGGTCGCGACGAGCGTCACCGTCCCGCCGACCCAGACGGCAGCCGCGAGCACGTGGACGGCGACGAGCGTGGTGTACACCCGGCTAGGGCTTCCGGGACTTCTCGATCGCGGC
>JAKLKF010000360.1 GCA_023150805.1 Myxococcota bacterium
CCCGCCTCCAGCACATCGAGCCCCATCGCCCGCAGCTGCTCACCGACACACCGCCGCAGGGCGGCATTCCGCCCGGCGACCATCGCCCGCCGCCGGCCGAAGCTCTCCGTCACCACGGGCTTGGCATGCCCGACGCCAACGCGGACGGTGAAGCGGAAGACGCTCCCCTTGCCCGGCTCGCTCTCGAGGAAGACAGAACCGCCCATCAGCTCGACGATGCGACGGCTGATCGCCAGCCCGAGCCCCGTCCCGCCGTACTTGCGGGTCGTCGACGCATCGGCCTGCGAGAAGGCGCCAAACACGAGGCCGTGCTTGTCCTTCGGAATGCCGATACCCGAATCCCGCACCGCAAACTCGAGCACCAGGTCACCGTTGTCGAGGCTGCTAGCCGACACGGAGACCTCGACCTCGCCCGCCTCGGTGAACTTGACCGCGTTGCCGACCAGGTTGGTCACCACCTGGCGCAGCCGGATCGGGTCGCCCACCACCACATCGGGCACATCCTCGGCGATGTCGTAGAAGCACTCGATGCCCTTCTCGTAAGCCCGCAG
>JAKLKF010000361.1 GCA_023150805.1 Myxococcota bacterium
GAACCCGGCCATCACCTCGTCGGCGATCATCAGGATCCCGTACTTGGTGCAGAGCCGGCGGATGCCCTCGAGGTATCCGGGCTGGGGGACCAGGATCCCGTTGGTGCCGGTGACCGTCTCGATGATCAGGCCGGCGATGGTGCTGGGGCCCTCGAGCTGGATGATCTCCTCGATGGCCGCGAGCGACTGGTCGACCGGATCCCAGCCGCGCTGAATGCCGTGATACTCGTCGGGAAAGCGGATCACGCCCGGCATCCCGGGTTCGGCGGCCCAGCGGCGGGGGTCGCCGGTCAGGGTGATGGCGCCGGCGGTGGCGCCATGGTACGACCGGTACCGGGCCATGATCTTGTGCCGCCCGGTGTAGAAGCGGGCCAGCTTGACCGCGTTCTCGTTGGCCTCGGCGCCGCCGTTGGTGAAGAAGAACGTGTCGATGTCGCCCGGACAGAGTTCGGCCAGTTTGGCGCCGAGCCGAGCCCGGGGCTCGGTGGCCATGAAGGGGTTGGCGTAGGCCACGGCCCGCATCTGTTCGGCCACGGCATCGATGATCCG
>JAKLKF010000362.1:0-277 GCA_023150805.1 Myxococcota bacterium
CTGCTTCAGCACGGCCTTGCGGTCCTCGTGCGGCCACGGCCGGCCGAAGTAGCCCTCGATCACGCCCAGCTCGGGTGTCATGGCCGACCGGACCGTGGCTACTTCCAGAAGTCGACGAAACGCTCAGAACACCAGCACCTTGTCGGCGCCGGCGGTCCAGTCTGCCAGTTGGGCGAGCGTGCCACGCTTCGCACCGTCGATCAGTTCGTCGTCGCGCAGGCCACGTGCGTCCATGCAGGTGCCACACAGGCCCACCTCGCCATTGCGTGCCACTTTG
>JAKLKF010000362.1:287-547 GCA_023150805.1 Myxococcota bacterium
CCAGCATGATCTGCACGTTGTAGTAGCCCTCGGGCACCTTCTGCCCGCTCTTGGCACAGGCGACGGAGTCGGCCATCAGAAACAACCGCACAGGCTGTCCTTCGCGAGTGGCCAGCGCGCCGGCCAGGCGCAGCGCGTTGTAGGCGCGTTCGTTTCCGTATGGCGCGTCATTGACGATGAAGAGCGTGTGGGACATGGCGCACTCCAGGTTCGGTTGGGTGGGATCGGCGGCGCGTCACGGGCAGGCCTGCCGCCTGCCA
>JAKLKF010000363.1 GCA_023150805.1 Myxococcota bacterium
TTTGTCGGGCGCCTTCGCGAGGCCGAAATCGAGGACCTTGAGGCCCCCGCCCTTCGTCAAGAACAGGTTCGCCGGCTTGATGTCGCGGTGGATCACATTCGCCGCGTGCGCCACCTCGAGGGCCCGGAGCGCCTTGGTTGCGATCGCGAGGGCCTTGTCCCACGGGAGGGATTTGTCGCGAACGAGGAGCTCCTCGAGCGTCTCGCCTTCCAAAAGCTCCATCACGCAGAAGAGGCGGGCGTCGGCGGCGAGGCCGAAATCGATGATTTTTACCAGGTGTTCGTGCGAGAGGCGCGACATCGCGCGGGCCTCGCGCCGGAAGCGGGAGACGAGCTCGCGCACGCCCGTGTGCTCGGCGGCGAGGACCTTGAGGGCCACCCGGCGGCCGAGATCGACGTGCTCGGCCTCGTAGACGACGCTGCTCGCGCCGCGCCCGATCTCGCGAAGGAGGCGGTAGCGCGTGCCCGGAAGGAGCGAAGGATCGCCCGCGGGCTCGGCACTTTCGCGGCCTTTCTCGCTTGGAAGCGCGCTTTCGGGGCTCGCGG
>JAKLKF010000364.1 GCA_023150805.1 Myxococcota bacterium
CTTCAAACCCATCTCCCTCTCGGCGGCGGATGTCGAATTCCTCCTTCGGTACCTCGGAGCCCGCCGTTGAGCTTCGCCCGGGGCATACCCGCCTCGCGTCTTCGCCGCGACATGCGGGAACTCGAGCGCACCCCATCGACGAGCCGCCCCCGTCCGCCTATGCTCCGCACCCCCTGGAAAACACCTCACCAAAGGAGCGCCGCCATGTCTGAGATCCAGAGCGTTATTGCCCGCGAAATCCTCGATTCCCGGGGCAACCCCACCGTCGAGTGCGAGGTCACGACGCGGAGCGGAATCGGCCGCGCCGCCGTCCCAAGCGGCGCCTCCACCGGCGAGCACGAGGCCGTCGAGCTCCGCGACGGCGACAAAAAACGCTATCTCGGCAAGGGCGTCCTCGGCGCCGTCCGAAATATCGAAACCACCCTCGGCCCCTCCATCATGGGCATGGACGCCCTCGATCAACCCGCGATCGACAAAGTCCTCATCGAGGCCGACGGCACGCCCAACAAAGGAAAGCTCGGGGCCAACGCGGTTCTTGCGG
>JAKLKF010000365.1 GCA_023150805.1 Myxococcota bacterium
GCAGCATGTACGTGGCCCGCATGCGAGGCATCGGCGTGTGCTGGTAGCTCTCGCGGCGGCCATTGCCCGTCGGCTTGACCTTGTAGTGCTTGGCGGAGATCGTGTCGTGAAGGTACGTCGTGAGGACCCCCTTCTCCACGAGCATCGTCTTACCGACCGGATTCCCCTCATCGTCGACATTGAGGGCGCCCCGGGCCCCCTCGAGAGTTCCCTCGTCGACGATGTTGACGAAGGGCTTGGCGACGGGTTTCCCGATCTTGTCCGAGTAGATGGAGACGTTTTTCCGGTTGAAGTCGGCCTCCATGCCGTGGCCGATGGCCTCGTGCAAGAGGATGCCGGAGGCTCCGGCCCCGAGGACGACGGGCATTTCCCCGGCGGGCGCCGGTTC
Source organism: Myxococcota bacterium (assembly GCA_023150805.1). GTDB lineage: Bacteria > Myxococcota_A > UBA796 > UBA796 > UBA2385 > UBA2385. The sequence continues at coordinate 389 of JAKLKF010000365.1, forward strand.
GGCGTCAAAGAGGATCATCGTCCGGGAGACGGCTTCTCTCACGATCCGGTCGAGTCTCTCCTGCGAGTAGTACGCGAGGTCGCCTCTGGAGGCGACGTTGTAGCTGTTCTGCTCCTTCTTGCCGTTCGCCTCGGCGACGCAGCTGAGGCCAAG
>JAKLKF010000366.1 GCA_023150805.1 Myxococcota bacterium
CTGGTTCGCTTTCCACGAGTTCGGCGTTTCGGCCACGAGGCGCGACGAGACCGAGTAATACGATCGCGGGTCCTCCGGATCGACGTCCGTGGGACAGACGATCACCTCGGCGCCGAACGCGCGGAGCGCGTCGACCTTCTCGCGGGATTGCTTGTCGGTCGTCGTGAAGATGCACTTGTAGCCCTTCACGATCGCCGCGATGGCGAGGCCCATTCCCGTGTTGCCGCTGGTGCCCTCGATGATCGTGCCGCCGGGCTTGAGCAGCCCCGCCCGCTCGGCGTCCTCGATCATGCGGACCGCCATGCGATCCTTGATGCTATGGCCGGGGTTGAAGGTCTCCACCTTCGCGTACACGTCGGCGGCGACGTCCTTCACCACGCGGTGCAGGCGGATCAGCGGCGTCCAGCCGATCGCGCCCAGGATGGAGTCGTGGACGTTGCGGGAGTTGATGGCAGTCATGGAGCGGGCGGAACGGTGGAGCCGGCGCCACGCCGGCCACGGTGCACATTAACGCGCGCGCCGCGGCGTGTCGCCCTGAG
>JAKLKF010000367.1 GCA_023150805.1 Myxococcota bacterium
GGAGCACCTCCGCGCCCGCCCGCGTCGCGTTCGCGTCGACCGACGTAACAAGCCCCGCCTCGCCCCGGACCGCCCGCTTTCCGCCGCCCTTGAGCTTGATCGGAGGGTCCGGCGCAGGAGGTCGGGGAAGCACGGGCAAAGCGGAAGCCGCGACCGCGGGCGCTGCGGAACCGCTCGGCGAAGGCGGCGGCTCCTGCGACGGCGACGGCGACGGCGACGGCGGCGGCGACGGGCGCGATACGGCCTCTTTCTGATGCACAGGCACCGGCGCCTCGCACCCGCAAAGAGAGACCCACGTGACCGCAAGCGCGCACGCCCGCGCCAAAAGAATTCGGTGATGCATGACGAGCTCTTGCGCGACTCTACACGGAAATGGCTCCGGCGCCGCCTCTCCGTGCCGTCCTACGGCCCGATCGAGCTCGCCGCCTGCCCTTGCCCGAACCGCGCCACCAGGCCCTTCCGAGGCATCCCCGGCGCCGGCTTGCTAAAGAAATCGCCGCCCACGGCCCAAAAGGCCCCCGCCCTGTCCGCCCATACCG
>JAKLKF010000368.1 GCA_023150805.1 Myxococcota bacterium
TGGCCCATTTCGCCGAACTTTGCGAGGGCGCGATCCTCGTGGACGCAGACGCCAACGTGGTGTGGATGAACGGCCGCTACCCCGAGCGCCTCGGCATCACCGACGTGGCCTCGGTGATCGGCCGGCCGATCGAGGAGATCATTCCCCACAGCCTGATGCGCACGGTCGTCAAGAACGACCGGCCGATCATGGTGGACATCATGGATTTCGGCGCCGAATCCTTCGTCGTGTCACGCCTGCCCCTGCACGACGAAAGCGGCGCCGTGGTGGGCGGGGTGGGCTTCATGCTCTACGACGACCCCACCCACCTGGCCTCGGTGGTGTCGCGCTACCAGCGCCTGCGCAACGAGCTGGCCGAGGCCGAACGCAAGCTGGCCGCGGCGCGGCGCACCAAGTACACCTTTTCGGACTTCGTCGGTTTCGGCCCGGCCTGCACCGAGCTCAAGCAGGCGGCCCGGCGCGCGGCCCAGGCCGGCTCATCGGTGCTGATCCTCGGCGAGACGGGCACCGGCAAGGAGCTGCTGGCCCACGCCATC
>JAKLKF010000369.1 GCA_023150805.1 Myxococcota bacterium
GGGTGGGGTCGGCGACCTCGACCTCCTTCGGGGTCTCGGGCCTCGGGTTCATCCCGTTTCAATCCCCTCTGTGTCGGGGTGGGGTCTGCGACCGCGGGCTGGGGCATCACCCCGGACCGCGACGGGGAGACGTTTCAATCCCCTCTGTGTCGGGGTGGGGTCTGCGACTGCGGCGCAGGTCCGGGTTCCGGAAATCGTGACCGAGGCGCGTTTCAATCCCCTCTGTGTCGGGGTGGGGTCTGCGACTGGATGATCGCCCCGAAGTCGCAGAGAAGCAGGTGGTTCAAGTTTCAATCCCCTCTGTGTCGGGGTGGGGTCTGCGACGTGCTGGCCCGCTACGACGGCACGCAGTTCGTCTGCGAGGTTTCAATCCCCTCTGTGTCGGGGTGGGGTCTGCGACGGGGATGCTCACCATCATCGGGATGATGATCAGCCGCCGGTTTCAATCCCCTCTGTGTCGGGGTGGGGTCTGCGACGTGTCACCATCGCTCGTTCCCTGAAGGGGATTGATGCGGGGTTTCAATCCCCTCTGTGT
>JAKLKF010000036.1 GCA_023150805.1 Myxococcota bacterium
ACCGCACCGGGACCCAGGCGGGGGCGCGCACCTCCACTCCCCCTCCGGCCCGGCGGGCCACGCTCCCTCTCCCCTGCGAGAGAGAGGGTGCCGGGGCCGCAAGAAACCGCACCGCTCTGCGCGCACCTCCACTCCCCCTCCGGCCCGGCGGGCCACGCTCCCTCTCCTCCGCAAGGGTGAGGGTGCCGGCGCCGCACGAAACCGCCCCGCTCTCCGCGCAGACCCAGCCCCCCTCCGGCCCGGCGGGCCACCTCCCCCCGGCTGCGCCAGGGGGAGGAGCGTCGAATCGCACCGGGACCCGGGCGGGCAGCGCTGTCAGCGCGCCGAGAGCACGGCCAGGCGCTGGAAGACGGCCTCGGGGGTGTGGCGCACGATGGGCATGAGCAGGGCCCAGTAGCCGGGCACGAAGGCGACCGGCCGGCGGGCGTCCAGGGCGGCGACGATGCCCCGGGCGGCGGCGGCGGGGGTGCTGAACAGGGCGTGCTTGGCGTGGCTGATGGTCATCGGGCTGTCGACCGGGCCGAGCTTGAGCGTGGTGACGGCCACGCCGGCGGGCCACAGGCGGGTGCGCAGGCCCTGCAGGTAGGTGTTGAGCGCGCCCTTGGCGGCGCCGTAGGTGAAGTTGCGCGGGCGGCCGCGCTCGGCGGCGACCGAGGTGATGACGCCGAGGGCGCCGCGGCGCTGGCCCTCCAGGTGGTTGGCCAGGGGGATGAGCAGCGAGATCACGCTGTGCAGGTTGACCACCAGGATGCGCTCGGCCTCGGCCCACTCCCGCTCGCTGGCGAGCTGGTCGCCCAGGTCGCCCTGGGCGATGAGCGCGAGGTCCAGGCCGCCGAGCGCAGCGATGGCGCGCGCGACGACGGCGGGGTTCTGCTCCAGCCGGGCCAGGTCGGTCTGCTCCTGCGAGAGGGGGGCGCCGGGGTGGGCCGCCCGCAGCCCGGCCACCAGGGCCGAGAGCTTGTCGGGGTCGCGGCCGACCAGGTGCAGGCGGTCGCCGCGCGCGGCGTAGAGGGCGGCGACCTGGCCGGCGACGGCGGAGGTGGCCCCGAAGATGGCGATGCGCTGCATCCGCGCCTCCATCGCCTGGGGTTAGCGGGCGGCCCCCTCGCCGGCCAGCAGGTGGCCGAGCGCCTGCAGCGACAGGGCGGTGGCGATGACGGGATCGTCCTCCTTCTGCAGGGCCAGCTCGCCCTGCCAGCGGCCGTCGGCCTGCTGCGCGGCCAGGATGGCGGCGACCAGCGCGGCGCGGGCGTCGGCGGCGAGCAGGTCGGGCTGGTGGGCCAGCGCCTCGGCGACCGCGGCCCGGTAGTAGAAGCGCATGGCGGGGCCGTAGGCGGCGATGGGCGCGTCCTCCAGGCCGGGGTTGAGGTCGGGGCGGTGGTGGGCGGCGAGCCAGGCAGCGGCGGCCTGGACGTCGGGGTCCGCGGCGGGGCGCCCGCAGGCCCGCAGGGCGAGCAGGCCGTCGGCGGTGGCCGAGCCGTAGCCCTTCTGGTCGGCGGGGCTGCGCGCCTGGTCGACCCCCTCGGCCAGGCCGGCCTTGTTGAGCGCCAGCTCGTCGGGGCTGTAGACGAAGCCGCGGCCGCCAGCGGGGGCGGGCGCTGCCCGGCAGGCGCGGGTGAAGGCCAGGCCGGCGGCCAGGGCGGGGTCGTCGGGCCGGACCCGCGGCGCCAGGGCCTGCAGCGCCCGGCGGGTCATGGAGAGGTCGACGTGGCCGGCGAAGGGCGGGGTCGGCGGCGGCGCGTCGGGCGCGCGGCCCAGGCCGAAGCCGCCCCAGGCGGGGTGGCCCTCCCAGCCGCCCAGGAGCTGCTGGGCGCGCAGCCAGGAGACGGCGGTGTCCAGGGCGGTGCCGCGGCCGGCCTGGTGCAGCGCGGTCAGGCCCAGGGCCGTGGCGTAGACCGGGTAGTCCGGCGCCGGCCCGGCCAGGCCCAGGGGACCCGCGGCCAGCGCGCGCTCCAGCCAGGCCAGGGCCCCGTCGCGGAGCCCGTGGGCGACCTGGGGCAGGGTGGGGCCGAAGCCGACCAGGGCGCGGGCGACCAGGGCGGTGGTGGCGTGGCCCTCGCGCATGAAGCCGTAGGTGGCGCTGGGCACGCGGCCGTCCGGCGCCGCCTGGCTGGCCAGGAAGGCGGCGCCGCGCGCGACGGCACCCAGGACCGGGTCGGGCGGCGCCGGCGCGTCGGGGGAGGGACCGCGACAGGCCGGCAGCAGCAGCGGCGAGGCGATCAGCAGGCGGAGGAGGGCGCGGCGGTGCATGGCCGATGCTACCGCGCCGGGGCCAGGGGCTAAGCTGCCGCGATGCTCACCCTCGCCCCTCCCCTGCCCCCCTCGCAGCAGCAGGCCCTGGCCACGCTGGGCCAGGAGCTGCGCGCCCTGGGCTATGCCGCGGGGCCGGTCGCCCGCGCCCTGGGCATCCTGGCCTGGAACGGGCCGGACATGGACGGCGAGTGGTGGGCCCGCGACAACCTGGCCGAGGGCCGGCTGGGCGCGCTGGTGGACCTGTTCATCCGCGGCGCGGTGCTGCCCCGGCGCCAGGCCGAGCAGGTGCTGCCCCCATCCGCCTGGTCGGCCGGGATCCTGGTCGAGCGACGCGGCGACGTGCACGTCGACGGCATCGTGCTGCCCCTGGACGGCGACCTGGTGTGGACGGACCGCGGCGACCGCTCCTTCCTGCGCGGCGGCCTGTTCCTGCCCGACAGCACCTCGCTGGAGATCCGCCGCTGCCTGCCGCCGGGCACGGTCGACCGCCACCTGGACCTGGGCTGCGGCGGCGGCGCCATCACGGTGGCTGCGGCGCGGCGGGCCCGCCACACGCTGGCCGTCGAGATCAACCCGCGCGGGGCCCTGGCCGTGCAGCGCACGATGGCCCTGTCGGGAGTCGAGGGGGTCCAGGCCTGCACCGGCGAGGCGGCCGCGGCGGCGGGCCTGCCGCCCTTCGACCGCATCAGCTTCGTCCTGCCCCTGCTGGTGCCCTGGCAGGGCATGGCCCAGGCCGGCCCGATCCACACGATCTCGGCCAGCCCGGACCTGCTCCAGCAGGTGCTGGGCCTGCTGCCCGGCCTGCTCTCGCCCGGCGGGCTGGCCCTGCTCTACACCCAGGACTGGGCGGGCGGCCCCTCGCTGCCCCAGGCGCTGGACCGGGTGATGGCCGGGCGGCCCTGGCGCGGCGCCTACTGGTGGGACCTGGCGGGCACCTGGCAGGGCCGGGCCGTGCGGGCGGGCTGCCTGGCGGTGCGCGCCGACGCCGGCCCGGGCTGGGCCGAGGCCCGCAACGAGGCGCCCGACGAGGGCGTCGCCGACTGGTGGCCCTTCCTGGCGCCGCTGTTGGGCGAGCGCTGACCGACCCCCTCAGCGCCGCAGGCCGAAGCCTTCAGCGCCGCAGGCCGAAGCCCTCTCCTCCGAAGACGGTGCCGGTCGCGCCGGACGCACCCGGCTCGCGGGGCGCCACCCGCCCCAGCCCGGCGCCGCGGCCGGCGTGCTCGCCCGCGCCCAGGGTCAGCAGCGCGGTGGCCGTCACGAAGGTCTGGCTGGTGATGCAGTGGTGGCCCGACCAGGAGCCGTCGGCGTTCTGGATGCTGGCCAGCCAGCCGCCGATGCGGGCGTCCCAGTCGGTCCACTCCTTGCCGCCCCGCTCGGCCAGCGTGTCGGAGATCATCATGTAGGACAGCATCTCCTCGCCGCCGACGCTGCCGAAGCCGGCGATCAGGCGGTCGGCGGCCTGGCCCTGCACGGCCTGGCGCGCGGCGGCCTCGGCCTTGCCGGCGCCGGCGTAGCCGCGCTCCCGGGCCTGGCTGTCCATGCGCAGGCTGCTGGCGACGCTGTACAGGTCGACGCCGGCGCCGGTGCTGGCGTCGAAGCTGCCCGAGCTCTCGTCGTACAGGCCGTCCTGCCAGCGGTCGGCGCGGGAGAGCGCCTCGGGGGCGACGGCGACGCCCTTCTCCTGGGCCTGCACCAGGCTCATCGCGGCGACGGAGTTGCTGAGCACGGGCGCCCAGCCGTCGCCGTCGAAGCTGCCGTCGGCCCGCTGGGCGAGCTGGACCTTGCCGACGACGGCGTCGAGCGCCACCTGCACGCGCGCGTCCAGCGTGGGCGGGAGCTGGCCGGCGACCTGGCCCAGGGCCAGGGCGGTCATGTGGGTGTCGACGAGCTGGCCGAGCTTGCCCTGGGGCTGGGTGCCCTGGGGCGTGCGCAGGCGCGGCTCGCCCCTTGGCGCCTGCTCGACGGCCTCGCACAGCCAGGCCACGCCGCGCTCGATGGCCGCGCGGTGGGGGCCGCGCACGCCGCCGTCGCGGGCCAGGGCCAGCACGGACATGGCGGTGGTGGCGGCGTCGGACTGCGCGCCCTGGGCCTCGCCGAAGGAGCCGGCGCCCCAGCCGCCGTCGCGGTGCTGGGCGCCGAGCAGCCAGTCGACGCCGCGGGCGCGGGCCGCCTGCGGGGAGGCGGCGGCCGAGGCCGGGGCGGGGCTGGCGGTCGTCGCGGGCGCGGCGGCGGCGGCGGAGGCTGGCGGGACCGGCGAGGCCAGGGCGAACAGCGGCAGGCCCGCCAGCAGGGCCAGGGCGCCGGCGGCGACGGGCAGGAGGAGGACGCGGGGCAGGGGCGAGGCGGCGGCCTGGGTGGCGACGGGAGGCATGGCGGGCTCCGGGAGGGGGGCGGCGGCGGCGAGCCGCTCGCAGGCAGGACGACGTCGGGGCGCGCGCGCTTACACCCCTCGCAAGCGCCCGCGGATCGATAGGGGCCTCGCCATGCCGACCCCGCCGCCCGCCCCTGCGCCGCTCGCTCCTCCTGCGCTGTCCGCCGCCGACCTGCAGGCCGCCGCGGACCGCCTCTCGCCCTGGCTGCCGCCGACCCCGGTGCTGACCAGCCGCAGCCTGGACCGGATCGCGGGCCGGCGCCTGTTCTTCAAGGCCGAGCCCCTGCAGCGCGGCGGCAGCTTCAAGATCCGCGGCGCCCTGAACGCGGTGCTGAGGCTGGACGCGGCCCAGGCGGCGCGCGGCGTGCTCACCCACAGCAGCGGGAACTTCGCCCAGGCGCTGGCCATCGCCGCGGGGCTGCGCGGGATCCACGCCTGGGTGGTGATGCCCGAGGACGCGCCGGCGGTGAAGGTGGCGGCGGTGCGCGAGTACGGCGGCGAGGTGGTCTTCTGCGCGCCCGACCAGCGGCAGGCGACCGCCGACCGGCTGCGCGAGCAGACCGGGGCCACCTTCCTGCCCAGCTACGACCACCTGGACGTGATCGCGGGACAGGCGACCTGCGGGCTGGAGCTGCTGGCCCAGGTGCCGGACCTGGACGCGGTGGTGGTGCCGGTGGGCGGCGGCGGGCTGATCTCGGGGGTGGCGCTGGCCTGCCTGCACCGGGCGCCTGCCGTGCGGGTCTGGGGGGCTGAGCCCCTGGGGGCCGACGACGCCGCGCGGTCCAAGCGGGAGGGCCGCCGCCTGCCGCAGCCGGACCCGCGCACCATCGCCGACGGGCTGCGCACCGCGCTGGGCGTGCACACCTGGCCCGTCGTGCGCGACCACGTGCAGGGCATCGTCACGGTCGGCGAGGCGGAGATCGTGGCGGCGATGCGGCTGTGCTGGGAGCGGCTGAAGCTGGTGGTCGAGCCCAGCGGCGCGGTCTCCCTGGCGGCCTGCCTGGCGGCGGACTTCCCCGCGCCCGAGCGGGCGGGCCGGGTCGGCGTGGTGCTCAGCGGCGGCAACGTCGACCTGGGTGCGCTGCCCTTCTGACCAGGGGGCCCAGGTCTCGGGCGTTCAGGCCGGCGGAAGGTGGGGGACGACCAGGCGCTCGATGGCGGCGGCGGGCTGGGCGCCAGCGGCCTGGTCGACGACCTGGCCTTCACGGAACAGGAACAGGGCGGGGATGCCCCGCACGGAGAGGCGGCCCGCCAGGCGCTGGTGGCGGTCGGTGTCGACCTTGGCGACGAACAGCCGCCCGCGGTAGCGCCGACCCAGCGCCTCCAGCGAGGGGGCGATGGTCCGGCAGGGAGCGCACCAGTCGGCGTAGAAGTCGACCAGCACGGGCACCGGGCTCTTGTCGATCAGGGCCTGCAGGCCGTCGTCGTCGAGGTGCACGGGCGCGCCGTCGACCGACAGCGGGGCCTTGCAGGCGCCGCAGGTGGGGGCCCTCTCCGCCGCGGCGGCGGGCAGGCGGTTGATCCGGCCGCAGGCCGGGCAGCGGAAGTGGAGCGGGGCGGACATGGGACCTCCGGGGGGTCGCGCGCCAGCGGGGCGCGAGGGGATGGCGGCACGATGTCCACGCTTCCCATGGAAGGCAAACCCGTGCGACCATCGGTCAATGGACCGACCCAAGCAGCGCCCCACCTTCGAGTTCCAGGTCCCCATCGCCGCGGACGCGGTGAGCGAGCGCATCATCGAGGGGCTGCGCAAGGGCGACTGCCCCTGCGTGGGGGGGGTGCGAAAGCGACACGCGTGGATCCACATCCGGCAGGATGAACGCCGATTCTGGTCACCCACCCTCGACCTGACCCTGGTCGAGGAGGAGGATGGCTGCACCCGGCTGAAGGGGCGCTTCGGGCCGCACCCCAACGTCTGGGCCCTGTTCACCTTCATCTACGCCTTCCTGGGCGCCAACGCCGTGTTGCTGTCGATGTACGGCCTGGCCCAGCTCACGCTGGACCGCACGCCCTGGGCGCTGGCGGCCTCGGCCGGCCTGGTGGCGCTGATCGGCTTCGTCTACGGCGCGGCCTTCATCGGCCAGGGCCTGGGCCACCCCGAGATCGTGAACATCCGCATCTTCCTGGACCGCGCCGTCGGTCGCATCGGGCTCACCGACACCTCCCCGGCCCCCGACGACGCCCGGTCCGCCCAGGGCTGAGGCCGCTCGGCGGCGGGGGCGCGGCCACCGGGCCGGGATCGGCGGCCCTGGATAGTCGCGCGCCGTGCTGTTCCAGACGCTGGACTACCTGGTCTTCCTGCCGCTGTGCCTGCTGGCCTACTGGCTGGCGCCGCGCGCGCTGCGGCTGTGGGTGCTGGGCCTGTCCTCGGTGGCCTTCTACGCGACCTGGAGCCTGGCCTACCTGCCGGTGCTGCTGGGGGTGACGGCGCTGTCCTGGCTCGGCGGCCTGTGGCTGGCCCGGCGCCGCGACGACGCCCCTGCGCGCAAGGACCTGCCGGCGCGGGCCGTGGTGCTGGGGGTCCTGCTCCTGCCGCTGCTGGTCTTCAAGTACTGGGGCTGGATCGCCTGGAACGCCGAGTGGGCGGGGCAGGCGCTGGGCCTGCCGCTGTCCCTGCCGCGCGTGGACCTGCCGCTGCCGGTCGGCATCAGCTTCTTCACCTTCCAGGCGCTGGCCTACGTCATCGACACGGCGCGGCCGCGAGACCGCGGCGGCCTGCCCGCCGATCCCGACCCGCTGCGCTACCTGACCTTCCTGACCTGGTTCCCGCAGCTCGTCGCCGGGCCGATCCTGCGGCGCAAGGACCTGCTGCCCCAGCTGGTCGACCTGCCGCTGCTGCGCCAGGGCATGGTCGGGCGCGGCCTGTGGCGCATCTCCAAGGGCATGGCCAAGAAGATCCTGGTCGCCGACATCGTGCGCGTCGGGATGGTCGACCCGGTCTTCAGCGACCCGGGGCGCTTCACGGGCCCCGAGCTGATGGTGGCGCTGTACGCCTACTCGCTGCAGATCTACTACGACTTCTCGGCCTACACGGACATCGCGCTGGGCACGGCCATGCTCTTCGGGATGGAGCTGCCCGAGAACTTCCGCCGCCCCTACCAGGCCACCTGCGTCGCCGGCTTCTGGCGGCGGTGGCACATCACGCTGTCCAACTGGGTGCGGGACTACGTGTACTACCCGATGGGCGGCAGCAAGGTGCAGGGCGGGGCCCAGTGGAAGGTCTACCGCAACATCATGCTGACGCTGCTCATCATCGGCGTCTGGCACGGCGCGAGCTGGAACTTCGTGGTCTACGGCCTGCTGCACGGCCTGGGCGTGGCCTGGTGCCGGTGGCGGCGCAAGGTGACCGGCCGCAAGCCCGACGACCCCTTGCCGACCGCCTGGGCCTACGCCTGGCGCTGGGCGCTCACCTTCCACTTCGTCGTGCTGGCGCGCATCCTCTTCCGCGCCGAGGACCTGCCCGGCTCCTGGCAGATGTTCACCGGCCTGTTCGACCCGACCTTCCTGATGCCGCGCTTCTCGCTGCTGGCCTGGGCGGTGCTGGTGGTGGGCTACGCCGCCCACTTCACGCCCATCCGCTGGGCCGAGGCGGCGGAGCGGTGGTTCCAGGGCCGGGGCCCCCTGGTGTGGGCGGCCGCGGCGGCGGCGGTGGCGGCCGGCTGCATGACCCTGGGGGGCGGCGAGCAGCTCGCGTTCGTCTATTACCAGTTCTGAAGCCACCACCGGGCCGCTCGCCGGCGGTAGGATGGCGGAGGAGACCGGGGCACCGCCGTTCGCGCGGGGCCCGCGCCTCGTGGGAGGCCGGGCAGCAGGGGGAGACATGACGGGACCTGGATCGAAGCCCGCCGAGACCGCCGCAGCCGGCCCCGGCCTGCTGCCGCGCGTGGTGGACGCGCTGGTCACGACCGACGCGACGGCGGAGCAGTGCCTGGTCCTGGCCCTCGCCGAGCTCGCCCAGGCGACCGGGCACCACGGCGCCGCCCTGGTCCTGCCCGACGACGGGCAGGCCGGGCCCCCGCTGCGGTGGGGACGGCAGGACGGCGCCGTGCAGGCCGTGCCCTGCCGCCGCCGGGGGCAGCTCCGCGGGGTGCTGGAGCTGCGGGGCGCGGTCACGCCCGTCGACAGCGACGGTGACCTGACCCTCGCGGCCTGCCTGCTGGTCCAGGCCGCGCACGCCCTGCACCTGGAGCGTCGCCTGGAGGACGAGCGCACCCGCCTGGCCCTGCTCTCCGACGCCGCCTGGGAGGGCCTCCTGCTGCACGACGGCGCCCGCGTGCTGGACGCCAACCAGGCCCTGGCCTCCCTCGTCGGTCGCAGCCGGGCCGAGCTGCTGGCCGGCTCCATCTGGGACCTCGCCGCCCCCGAGGAGGCCGCCAACATCCTGGAGCGGATCCGCTCGGGCTTCCAGGGGCGCTACCACACGCTGGTGGTGCACCGCACCGGCGAGCGCATCCCCGTGGAGATGCAGGTCCGCCAGGTGGAGGGGGTCGGCGGAGGCCCGGTGCGGCTGGTGGCGATGCGCGACATGCGCGCGGCGATGCAGGCCGAGCGGGCCCTGCGGGAGGCCGAGGAGCGCACCCGGGCCCTGCTCGAGACGACCTACGACGGCGTGGCGGTGACCCGGGTCGCCGACGGCCGGGTGGTCGAGGCCAACGACGGCTTCGCGCGGCTCTTCGGCCGCACCCGGGAGGAGTGCATCGGCCTGTCGCCCGCCGACGTGCTCCCGGCCGAGGACGCGCGCACCGTGGCCCACCACGTCGCCGCCGGGCGCACCCAGGCCTACCAGGTCGAGGGGCGCCACCGGGACGGGCGGCGCTTCCCGCTCCAGGTGCTGGGGCGGCCGGCCACCTGGAACGGCGAGGCGGTGCGGATCACCGGCTTCCGGGACGTCTCGGCCGAGCACCAGCAGCAGGCCGAGCACCAGGCGCTGCTGGCCCAGCTCCACCACGCCCAGAAGCTCGAGTCGCTGGGCGTGATGGCCGGCGGCATGGCCCACGACTTCAACAACCTGCTGGGCATCATCCAGGGCCACGGCGAGCTGGCCGCCCTGGCCTGCCGCGAGGACAGGGATCCCAGCGCCTTCCTGGCGCGGGTGCTGGAAGCGACCTCGCGGGCCGCCGAGCTGACCGGCAAGCTGCTGGCCTACACCGGCCGCGACGCCTACGACCTGCGCCCGCTCGACCTGGGTCGGCTGGTGCAGGACGCCGCCGGCCTGCTCCGGGCGCCCGTGGAGAAGCGAGCCGGCACGCTGCAGCTCGACCTGCCTCCGGCGCCCGTGCTGGTCTCCGGCGAGGCCAGCGGGCTGCGACAGGTGGTCCTGTCGCTGGTGACCAACGCCGCCGAGGCGCTGCCGGAGGCCGGCGGACCGGTGTGCGTGCGCCTGCGCCTGCTCCACGCCGCCCCCTCCGACGAGGAGAGCCCCGGCTACCCGGCCGAGCCGCTCCCCGCGGGCCCCTGCGCGGTGCTGGAGGTCGTCGACCCCGGCGTGGGCATCGACCCCGGCGTGAAGACCCGCATCTTCGACCCCTTCTTCACCACCAAGTTCGCCGGCCGCGGCCTGGGCCTGCCCGCCGCCCAGGGGATCGTGCGCGGCCACGGCGGCACGATCCGGGTGCACAGCACGCCCGGCCTGGGCAGCACCTTCCAGGTCTTCCTGCCCGCCTGCGCGGTCAGCCCGCCGCTGGCCCCGCCCATCCCCGCGCCAGCCTCCGCGCCCGGCCTGCGCCCCGTGGTGCTGGTCGCCGACGACGAGCCGGGGCTGCGCGAGATCGTGCGCCTCATGCTCGGCCGGATGGGCCTGGACTGCCGGGTGGCCGCGGACGGCGACGAGGCGGTGCGCCTGTTCGAGGCCGAGCGTCACCCCTTCGCGCTGGCGATCCTCGACATCACCATGCCGGGCCGCTCGGGCATCGAGGTGCTGGCCCACGTCCGCGCGCAGGCGCCGGTGATGCCGGTGCTCCTGATCAGCGGCTACGACGACCCCGCCGGGCTCGCGGGGCTGCAGCCCGACCCTGCGCGCGCCTTCCTGCAGAAGCCCTTCACCCTGGACCGGCTGCGGACCGCGGTGAGGGGGCTGCTGCCCACCGCCGCCGGGTAGGTCCGCGCGACAGCGACAACGAGTCGCACGCCGCGGCGCCAGCGGGACCGCGGTCGGGGCGGTCCGGACGCAAGAAGGACGTCAAGGCAGCCCAAGGCGCCAGAGCTTCTATTAGACTCCGCGTCCCTCTCCTGCCCGCCCCTCCCCGGGGGCAGCACACCCCAACAGGACGCAGTCACGATGCGAGTCGTCCAACTCCGCAAGGGCCTCGACCTGCCGCTCGCCGGAGGCCCGGCCCAGCAGGTGCATGCCGCCCCCCCCGTCGGGCAGGTCGGCCTGCTCGCCGCCGACTTCCCGGGAATGAAGAGCCGGCTGCTGGTGCGCCCGGGTGAGCAGGTGCGGCGCGGCCAGCGCCTGTTCGAGGACCGCAAGACCCCCGGCGTGTACCACACCGCCCCGGCGGCCGGTCGTGTCGCCCACATCCACCGCGGCGAGCGGCGCGTGCTCCAGAGCGTGGTGATCGAGCTCTCCGAGGCCGAGAAGGCCGGGCAGCCCGACGCGGTCGAGCACCAGCCCTTCGCCGCCTGGGACGGCACGGCGGCGGGCGCCCTGAAGGGGGACCAGGTCCGCGCGCTGCTGCTCGAGTCCGGCCTGTGGACGGCCTTCCGCACCCGGCCGCACGGGCGCACGCCGGCGGCCAGCGACAAGCCGGCCGTGCTGCTGGTGCCCGCCATCGACACCCGCCCGCTGGCGGCCTCGCCCGAGGTCGTGCTGCAGGACCGGCTGCCCGATCTCCACGCCGGCCTGCAGGCGCTGTCGACCCTGTGCGAGGGCCCCTGCCACCTGGTGCGCGCCAAGGGCTCACGCATCGACGCCGGGCCCGCCACCCGCTTCCAGGTCAGCGAGTTCAGCGGGCCCCACCCCGCGGGGTTGCCGGGCACCCACCTGCACTTCCTCGACCCGGTCCACCGCCACCGGGTCGCGTGGATCATCGGCTACCAGGACGTCGTGGCCCTGGGCGCGCTGGTCCGGACCGGGCGGCTGGACGTCGAGCGCGTCGTGTCCCTGGCCGGCCCGCCGGTCAAGGAGCCGCGGCTGCTGCGCACCCGCCTGGGCGCCGACCTGGGCCAGCTCACCGCCGGCCAGCTCGGCGCCGGCGAGCTGCGGGTGATCTCGGGGGACGTGCTCGCCGGACGCACGGCCGCGGGCGCGGCCCACGCCTTCCTGGGCCGCTACCACGTGCAGGTCTCGGTGCTGGCCGAGCAGCGCGAGCGGGAGCTGTTCGGCTGGCTGCGCCCCGGAGCCGACCGCTTCTCGAACATCCCCGTCTACCTGGGCAACCTGCTGCGGAGCCGGAAGTTCGCCATGGGCACCACGACCTGGGGCGAGGAGCGGACCATGGTCCCCATCGGCCTGTACGAGCGCGTGATGCCGCTGGACATCGAGCCCACCTTCCTGCTGCGGGCGCTGCAGGCGGGTGACATCGAGCAGGCCGAGGCGCTGGGCTGCCTGGAGCTGGACGAAGAGGACCTGGCCCTCTGCACCTTCGCGTGCGCCAACAAGATCGACCACCAGGGAGCGCTGCGCGACATGCTCGACGCCATCTGGAAGGAGGGCGCATGAAGGCGCTCCGCGACCTGCTCGACAAGCAGGCCCACCTCTTCGAGAAGGGCGGCCCGCTGGAGCGCCTGCACCCGGTCTGGGAGGCGCAGGACACCATCCTCTACACCCCGGGCCTGGTCACGCGCGCGGGCGCCCACGTGCGCGACGCGCTGGACCAGAAGCGCATGATGATCGTGGTGGTCGTCGGCCTGCTGCCGGCGATGGCGATGGCCATGTACAACACGGGCCTGCAGGCGCTCCTGGCGATCAGCCGCGGGGCCGCGCCCCTGGACGACCTGCAGATGGCGGTCTGGAGCGCCCTGGGGCTGGCCAACGACCCGGGAAACCTGCTGTCCTGCGTGGTCTTCGGCGCCCTCTACTTCCTGCCCGTCTACGCCGTGACGCTGGCGGCGGGCGGCGCGGCCGAGGTGGTCTTCGCCATCGTGCGGCGCCACCCGGTGACCGAGGGCTTCCTGGTCACCAGCGCCCTGTTCCCGCTCGTCCTGCCGGCGACCATCCCCCTGTGGCAGGTGGCGCTGGGCATCACCTTCGGCGTGGTGCTGGGCAAGGAGGTCTTCGGCGGGGTGGGCATGAACATCTTCAACCCCGCCCTGGTGGGTCGTGCCTTCCTCTTCTTCGCCTACCCGGCCCAGATCTCGGGCGACCAGGTCTGGATCGCGGCGGCGACGAAGGGCGTGGACGGCCTGAGCGGCGCCACGGCCCTGGCCAAGGCCGCCGAGAGCGGGCAGCCGGGCGTCGACCTGCTCCATGCCTTCCTGGGCTTGATGCCGGGCTCGATGGGGGAGACCTCGACGCTGGCGATCCTGCTGGGCGCCGTCGTGCTGATCGTCACGCAGGTCGGCTCCTGGCGCACCATGGTCGGCGTCTCGCTGGGCACCGTCGTGATGGCCAGCCTGCTCAACCTGGTCGGCAGCGACAGCAACCCGATGTTCGCCCTGCCGTTCTGGTGGCACATGGTCCTGGGCGGCTGGGCCCTGGGCGCGGTCTTCATGGCCACCGACCCGGTCAGCTCGGCCTTCAGCGCCACGGGCAAGCTCTTCTACGGCGCGGGCATCGGCGTCCTGGTGGTGCTGATCCGCGTGGTCAACCCGGCCTACCCCGAGGGCATGATGCTCGCGATCCTGTTCATGAACATGTTCGCGCCGCTCATCGACCACTTCGTGGTCAAGGCCAACATCCGGCGGAGGGTGGCGCGCCGTGTCGCATAGCAACGCCTACATCGTCGGCTTCGCCGCCGCCGTCTGCGTGGTCTGCTCGATCTTCGTCGCCGGCTCGGCCGTCGCGCTCAAGGATCGGCAGGAGGCCAACAAGGTCCTGGACCGCCAGAAGAACGTGCTGGCGGTCGCCGGACACCTGCCGGAGCCGGCCACGGCCCAGGCGGTGCAGACCAGCTTCTCGCAGTACATCCGGCCCAAGGTCGTGGACCTGGAGACGGGCGCCTACGTGGAAGACGCCGACGTCGCCACCTTCGACCAGCGGGAGCGCCGCGACGACCCGGCCACCAGCAAGGCCGCGCCGTCGGGCAACCCCGCCAAGGTGCAGCGCCTGCCCGACCAGGGCCTGGTCTACCAGGTGGTGGACGGGGAACAGGTGGAGATGCTCATCCTGCCGGTCGAGGGCAAGGGCCTGTGGTCCACGCTCTACGGCTTCCTGGCCCTGGCGCCCGACGGCACGACGATCAAGGGGCTCACCTTCTACGAGCACGCCGAGACGCCGGGCCTGGGCGGCGAGGTCGACAACCCGCGCTGGAAGGCGCTGTGGGTCGGCCGCAAGGCGCTCGACGACAAGGGTGAGCCCGCCATCGAGGTCATCAAGGGCGCGGCGGGCCCGGCGGCCGAGGACCCCCACCGCGTCGACGGCCTGTCGGGGGCGACCCTGACGGCGCGCGGCGTGACCCACCTGATGAAGTTCTGGCTCGGCGACGACGGCTGGGGCCCGTACCTGGACCGCGTGCGCGGCGGAGGTGCCTGATGGTCAAGCGCGACAGCAAGATCCTGCTGGACCCCATCTTCGAGAACAACCCCATCGGCGTGCAGGTGCTGGGCATCTGCTCGGCCCTGGCGGTCACGACCAAGCTGGAGACGGCGCTGGTCATGAGCGTGGCCCTGACGGCGGTCACGGCCTTCTCGAACGTCTCGGTCAGCCTGATCCGCAACCAGATCCCGCCCAGCATCCGCATCATCGTGCAGCTCACGATCATCGCCTCGCTGGTCATCGTGACCGACCAGATCCTGCGGGCCTTCGTCTTCGACGTGGCCAAGCAGCTCTCGGTCTTCGTCGGCCTGATCATCACGAACTGCATCGTGATGGGCCGGGCCGAGGGCTTCGCGATGCAGAACCCGCCCAAGGAGAGCTTCATCGACGGGCTGGGCAACGGCGCCGGCTACAGCGTGGTGCTGCTGGGCGTCGCCGCCGTGCGCGAGCTGTTCGGCTCGGGCAGCCTGTTCGGCTTCACCCTGTTGACCCCGGTCACCCAGGGCGGCTGGTACACCCCCAACGGCCTGATGCTGCTGGCGCCGGGCGCCTTCTTCATCATCGCCATGGGCATCTGGGCGCTGCGCACCTGGAAGCCCCACCTCGTCGAGGCGGAGTAGCCATGCTCGAGCACCTCCTCTCCCTGATGGTCAAGGCGACCTTCGTCGAGAACATGGCCCTGGCCTTCTTCCTGGGCATGTGCTCCTTCCTGGCCGTCTCCAAGAAGGTCGACACGGCCATCGGCCTGGGCGCCGCCGTCATCTTCGTGCTCGGCATCACCTGCCCCATCAACTACCTGATGTACGCCTACCTGCTGCAGGAGGGGGCGATGGCCTGGATCCACCCGGCGATGGCCGAGGTGGACCTGTCCTTCCTGACCTTTCTGTCCTTCATCGGCAGCATCGCGGCGATGACCCAGATCGTCGAGATGGCGCTCGATCGCTACGCGCCCAACCTGTACAACGCGCTCGGCGTGTTCCTGCCGCTCATCGCGGTGAACTGCGCCATCCTGGGCGCCGCGCTCTTCCTGGTGGAGCGCAGCTACGGGCTGGCCGAGAGCACGGTCTTCGGGCTGGGCTCGGGCGTGGGCTGGGCGATGGCCATCGTCGCCCTGGCCGCCATCCGCGAGCGCATGAAGTACAGCAACGTGCCCGCAGGTCTGCGCGGCCTGGGCATCACCTTCGTGTTGACGGGCCTGATGGCCATCGGCTTCATGGCTTTCGCCGGCATCCAGCTCTAGGAGCATCCCGATGCAGACCGTCCTCCTCGGCGTGCTGATGTTCACCCTGGTCGTGCTGGCCCTGGTGCTGGTGCTGATGGTGGCCCGCAGCAAGCTGGTCAACATGTCGGCCATCACCATCGGCATCAACGACGATCCCAAGCTGGCCATCACCACGCCCGCCGGCGGCACCCTGCTCAACACGCTCGCCAACAACGGCATCTTCATCCCCTCGGCCTGCGGCGGGAAGGGGAGCTGCGGCGTCTGCAAGGTCCACGTGCACGAGGGGGGCGGCGCGCTCCTGCCGACCGAGGCGAGCCACGTCAGCCGCGGCGAGGCCCGCAAGGGCGTGCGCCTGGCCTGCCAGCTCAAGTGCAAGGACAGCATGAAGATCGAGCTGGAGCCCGAGTTCCTGAGCATCCGCAAGTGGCGGTGCAAGGTCCGCTCCAACCGCAACGTCGCCACCTTCATCAAGGAGCTGGTCCTCGAGCTGCCCGCGGGCGAGACCGTGCCCTTCCGCGCGGGCGGCTACATCCAGATCGAGTGCCCGCCCCACGTCGCCGAGTACAAGAACTTCCTCATCGAGGACAAGTACCGGGAGGACTGGGACAAGTTCGACATGTGGCGCTACGTCTCCAAGGTCGAGGAGGACGTCACCCGCGCCTACTCGATGGCGAACTACCCCGAAGAGCACGACATCATCATGCTCAACGTGCGCATCGCCTCGCCGCCGCCGCGGGCGCCCGAGGGCACGCCTCCGGGCAAGATGAGCAGCTTCATCTTCAACCTCAAGCCCGGCGACGAGGTGACCATCTCCGGTCCCTACGGCGAGTTCTTCGCCCGCGAGACGGAGAACGAGATGTGCTTCATCGGCGGCGGCGCGGGCATGGCGCCGATGCGCAGCCACATCTTCGACCAGCTCAAGCGCCTGTCCAGCAAGCGCAAGATCACCTTCTGGTACGGCGCCCGGTCCCTGCGCGAGGCCTACTACGTCGACCACTTCGACAAGCTGGCCAAGGACAACCCCAACTTCCAGTGGTTCCTGGCCCTGTCCGAGCCGATGCCCGAGGACGAGTGGACCGGCCCGGTGGGCTTCATCCACCAGGTCGCCCACGACCTGTACCTGTCCAAGCACGACGCGCCCGAGGACATCGAGTACTACCTCTGCGGGCCCCCGCCGATGATCGCCGCCGTCAAGAAGATGCTGGGCGACCTGGGCGTGGAGCCCGAGAACATCATGCTGGACGAGTTCTGAGGACGTGACGGGCCCCGCGGGTCCCCCGACTCCGACGGCGCCCCCGAGCCTCTCGGGCCGCGTGCTCCCCGCGCTGTTCCTGGCGGCCCTGTTCGGCGCCCTGTGGCTGCGACGGCCACCCGAGGCACCCCCGCCTCCCCCGGACCCCGCGACGACGGGCCTGCGCCTGTCGGGCCTGACCATGGGCACGACCTGGCACGCGACCGTGTCGGGCCCCGCCGACGGCGCCCGCGCCCACCAGGCCGTGCAGGCCGCGCTCGACGCGGTCGACGCGCGGATGTCCACCTACAAGCCAGAGTCCGAGCTGTCGGTACTGAACCGGGCGCCCGGCGGCCAGGACCTGCCGGTGAGCCCGGAGCTGGCCCAGGTCCTGGCGATCGCGCTGGAGGTGGGGCGCGAGAGCGGCGGCACCTTCGACGTCACGGTCAAGAGCCTGGTCGACGCCTGGGGCTTCGGGCCACCCGACGCGCCCTCACAGGCGCCGCCCGAGGAGCAGCTCGCCCGCATGCGCCTGCTGGTCGGGCCCGACCAGCTCCGGCTCGACCCGGCGGCCTCCACGGTGCGCAAGGCCAGCGACGGGGTGCAGGTCGACCTCTCGGCCGTCGCCAAGGGGCACGGGGTCGACCGGGCCTTCGAGGCGCTCGCCGCCCTGGGCTACGCCGACCTCATGGTGGAGGTCGGCGGCGAGGTGCGGGCGCGGGGGCAGAACCCCGACGGCCAGCCCTGGCGCGTCGGCGTGGAGCGCCCCGACGGAGACGGCGGCGTCCTGCAGGCCGTCGCGCTGCCCGACGGCGCCATGGCCACCTCCGGCGACTACCGCAACTACCGCGAGGTCGACGGCCAGCGGATCAGCCACACCATCGACCCCCGCACCGGCCGCCCGATCACCCACGGCCTGGCGTCGGTCAGCGTGCTGCAGCCCTCCTGCGCCTGGGCCGACGCCTGGGCCACCGCGCTGAACGTGCTGGGGCCGGTGGACGGCCCGGCCCTCGCGCAGGCCCAGGGCCTGCCCGCCCTGTTCGTGGTCCGGCAGGGTACATCCTTCTCCACCACCCACAGCGCCACCTGGCCGACCCCGCTGCCGGCCCCCGCGGAGTCCCCGTGACCGCCACCCTGATCGCCACCGCCGTCTTCATGGGAGGCGCCATGGCCCTGATGGCGCTGGGCGTCATGCTCGGCCGCCCGGCGCTCAAGGGCTCCTGCGGCGGCAAGAACGCCGAGTGCGTCTGCTCGGCCTTCGACCGCCTGAAGTGCCGGACCCGCAAGCTGGCCGGCGCGCACGAGCACTGAGCCGCCGGCGCGCGCCGGCTCCGCGCCCACGGGTCAGGGCTGGCCGGGCAGCTTGACCACCTCGCTGTAGCCGAAGGTGCCCCCCAGGCTGGCCGACAACCGCCAGCGCAGGTTGCCCGCGGCGTCGACCTCGTCGATGCGTCCGTTGACCGAGAAGGTCACCAGCGTGTCCCCGTTCTCCAGCCGGTCCAGCCCCCCCAGGCTGAAGCACCACAGGCTGGGATCGGGCGTGTAGGACCAGACCTCCTCGGCCCGCAGCTGCTCTTCGTCCAGCGACCACTGCACCGCGCGGCTGACGGGCGCGTCGGGCATGCCGTTCTCGAACAGGACCAGCCCCCCGTCGACCAGCTCGAAGACGTGCTGGCGCGCGATCAGGTCCGTCTCGCCCGAAGCGTCCTGGAAGTCGCCGACCTCGCCGCCGAAGAGCCAGCGCAGCCCGCTGCCGTCCCGCCCGACCCTCGCGATGGCCCGCGTGCCCATCAGGCTGACCAGCCAGTCGTCGCGCTGCTGGTCGTAGACCAGCACGTTGGCGTGGGTCCAGTCCGGCGGCAGCAGGCCGCTGGGCGTGGTCGCGGGATCCAGGTCGTCCCAGGCGTTCCAGATCGTCGTCTGCGTGCCGTCCGGCGCCTGCTCGACCACCAGGTCGCCGGCGAGGATGTCCTCGCCGACCTCGCGCTCCTCCTCCGACAGCAGGCCCAGCGTGCCGTCGGCCAGCTCGACGAAGTCGTGGTGGGCGCCGGGGACCACGACGTCGCCCTGGTCCGTGCCGTCCCAGTCCACCCGGATCAGCCCCCGCTCGCTCTCCCCTTCGACGTTGATGGGCATGGCGAGCACCCCCCGCCCGTCGCGGGCCAGGCGCACGCGCCCGACCTGCAGGGCGCCCTCCAGCTCCGCCCACCACACGAAGTCGCCGTCGCGGTCCAGCAGCACCGCCGTCGGCGGCGAGGTCACCACCGAGGTGACGACGTAGTCCCCCAGGACGTGCTCCCCGCCGTCGTCGACGTCCACCTGCACGGTCGGGAGCCAGGAGGGCGCCGGACCGGTGGTGATGGTCTGCTCCTCGCTCTCGCGGGTGCGCCCGCCCTCGTCCACCACGACCCGCACGCGCACGTCCGCGCCCGGCTTGAAGCCGACCAGCGCCAGGGGGGGGACGGGGTCCTGGGAGAGGTCGAAGGAGAGGCTGCGGTCGAGCGCGCCGTGGGCGCCGTACTCGACGCGGGCCGAGGTCCACGGCGCCGTGTCCTCCGCCGGCTCGACCAGGACCACGGTAGAGACGGCGTCCGCCAGGGACAGGTCGACCAGGACCGGGTCCGGCGCGCAGGCGAGCGAGAGGACGAGCAGGATCACGCGAGCTCCTGGGGCCGCACCTATACCCGGCCGCCCCGCTGCCCGCGCCTCGCCCGCTCCCCGGCGGGGCAATAGGCGGCTGCGTGCCCGCCCCCCCCGCCCCCTCCTCGGACCCGCGCCCCGCCCACCGCGCCGAGCTGCGCCAGCTCGCCGCCTTCGGGCTCGGCTTCTGCCTGCTGGCCGCCGCCAGCTACCTGCTGCCCGGCGCCCGCGCCGTGCGCCCCTGGTTGCCCGGCGAGGCGATCCCCCTGGTCGGGCTGGCGACCCGGCCCGTCGTGGTGAAGGAGGACGCCCAGGGCGACCTGGCGCAGCGGGGCCAGGCCCCGGCCGGCACGCCCTCGGGCGCCTCCGCGGACCCTGCTGCGACCGACCTGCCCGCCGCCGCGCCCGACGCCGCGACGCTCGCGGCGACCGACGCTTCGCCGCTGCCCGCCCGCCCGCCCGCCCGGCCCCAGCCCCTGGGGGGACCACCCGAGGCCCTCGAACCCTTCTTCGCCCAGCTCGCCCTGGCCGAGCAGGGCTACCCCGGGGCGGTCGTCCGGGCGCTGCACTGGGGGGACTCCACCATCGCCGGCGACGGCATCACCGGCACCGTGCGCGACCGGCTCCAGGCCCGCTTCGGTGACGCCGGGCCGGGCTTCCTGGCGGTCTCCGTCGACCCGCGCTGGGCCCTGCGCCCGGGCATCGCCCGCTGGACCCAGGGCGAGTGGGAGAGCCTGGGCATCACCTTCGGCGGCGCCCCCACCGCCGCCTACGGCCTGGCCGGCACCCTGGCCACCGCGCGCGCCGAGGCCAGCGCCACCCTGGGCGGCCGCAAGCTGGGCGAGCAGGACGGCGGCGACCGCCAGCTCGTGCACCGCATCGACGTCTACTACCAGCGGCAGCCCGGCGGCGGCACCCTGTCCGTCAAGCCCAAGGGCGCCCCCGGCGCGACCCTTCGCACCGACAGCGGCGGCGACCGCACCGCCGACGCCTTCCACATGCTCACCAGCCCCCAGGGCTCGCCCACCGTCTGGATCAAGGCCGACGGCAGCGGCCCGGTCACCGTCTACGGCGTGGCCCTGGAGACCGCCGGTCCCGGCCTGACCTGGGAGAGCTTCGGCGTCGCCGGCTCCGGCCAGGGCTCGATCCTGAGCAACCAGTCCGCCCGCCACCTGGCCGGCCAGGTCGCCCGGCGCCAGCCGCACCTGGTCGTCTACCAGACCGGCGGCAACGAGCTGGGCTACCCCTCGCTGAAGAACGGCGAGGGCGAGCTGTACCTGGAGACCTACGGCAAGGTGCTGGCCCGCCTGCGCGCCGGCGCTCCCCAGGCCGCCTGCCTGGTGGTCACGCCGCTGGACCAGGCGGTGCGAGAGCGGGGCCAGGTCGTCAGCAAGCCGATGCTGACCCGGATGGTCGCCCTGCAGGAGCGCGCGGCGACCGAGGCCGGCTGCGCCTTCTGGGACGCGCGGGGCGCGATGGGCGGCGAGGGCTCCTTTGCGCGCTGGCTGGACCACGAGCCGCGCATGGCCTGGACCGATCTCATGCACCTGACCGACGAGGGGCTCGAGATCATCGGCCACGGGCTGGCCGACGCGATCGAGGCCGCCTACGACGCCTGGAAGCTGGCCCACCCCGAGCGCATCCCCGCGCCCTACCCGCAGGCCCCTCCCGCCGCGCCGGCCCCGCAGGCCGCTCCCGCCGCGCTGGTCCCGACCGCGCCCGCCGCCGGCTGAGCGGCCGCCGCGCGCAGGATCAGGGCAGCAGCCGGGGCCCCGGCAGCCCCCCGGTCTGCAGCGCGGCCTGCTCCATCGCCATCAGGAAGCGGTCGGCGCTGTACTCGTAGCCGCGCGCGGAGAGGTGGATCAGGTCCTGGGTCCCCAGCGGCGGGTCCAGCAGCGACCAGGCGATCATCGAGCCGGGGCCGCCCATGACCTTCTGCCAGTCCCAGAAGGCGCAGCCGAACTCGGGCGCCACCTCGCGCTGGACCTGGGCGATGTCGTCGGTGCGATCCCACACCACGAAGGTGTCGCGCGCCACCTTCTTGCCGCGGTCCGACGGACCGATGAGCACGCAGGCGGCCTCGGGCGCCGCCCGCCGGGCGATGTCGAGCACCCCGCGCAGGTCGACGCGGTAGTCCTCCATCGTCAGCGAGAGGTCGTTGCCCTCGTTGGTGCCGTAGGCCAGGACGATCATGTCGGGGCCCAGGCTGGCGATGGCGCGCGTCGACAGGTCGGTGTCCCAGCGCAGCCAGGTGCGCGCGGTCCGCCCCCGGATGCCGATGGCGTCCACGATCACGCCGGGGCCCTCTCGCTCGGCCGACACCCCGAAGATGCGCACCTCGCCGTCGCCCTTGGGGCGCAGCGTCAGGCGGTGGGGGCCGTCCTGGACCTCGATGCGGTGGCGCAGGATGCGCACGTCGCCGCTGCGGTGGACGAGCTCCTCGACCGGCGCGTCGTCCACCTGGGCCAGCAGGGTCCCCCCCAGCGGCTCGCCCAGGGTGAAGATCTCGTACCGGCTGACGGCGCGGCCGTGCGGGTTGTCCGTGGTCGTCTGGATCCAGCCCAGGTCGGCCGGATCGTAGGAGCTGACCGAGGCGCCGAAGCCGTACAGGCCGTCGTCGCGGCCGTCCTTCCGGCCGACCCAGTCCGAGCGCCAGCCCTCGGTCCGGCACAGGTTGATGTCCTGGCCGCGGTCGCCCTGGTACAGCGCGGCCGGCCAGATGAAGCCGTGGCCCAGGTCGCCGTGCCGGGTCTGCAGGGTCCGGCGCAGGTGGCCGGTGAACATGTCCCCGCCGGTGTGGCTGGCGCCGAAGACGGTGATGCGGGTGCGCTCCCCCCGGGCCGCCTTGCGCAGCACGTCGCCGACCGCGGCGAGGTCCTCGAAGCCCCCCTCCAGCGGCTGCAGGGGCAGGGTGGCGGGGTCGACCCCGGGCAGGCCGCTGCCGGCCAGGGTGGCGCGGCTGGCGACCACGCGGGGGCGGCCCTGGACGCCGTCGTCCTCCACCTCCACCGGGCGCGAGGGGAAGGTCACGGGCTCCCGCGCCGGCCGCAGGGGAGCGGCGGGGGGGGGGCGGCTCTTGCGGAAGGCGGCGGCCTGCCCCAGCGTCTCCTCGCAGCTCTCGGCCGGGGGCCCCGAGGTGGGGCCCACCGGGATCACCACGGCAGGCAGGGGCTGCACGCCGGGCACCAGCACGGTCACCGGCGCGCCCGGGCCCGCGTCGGCCGACAGGCAGGAGGACAGCAGCAGGGCGAGCGAGGGGAGCGGCACGTGGCGCCCTAGCCGACCCCCCGGGACCCGGCCAACGTCCCCCGGCGCTCAGCCGATCATCACCTTGAGCAGCGTGTCGGTGACCTTGCCGTAGGGCGCGGCGATCAGCTTGCCGCCGTTGAGGCGGGCCTGCCGGAAGATGCCCTTCTCGTGGCTGAAGGTCCGGAAGCCGTACCAGCCGTGGTAGGCGCCGGTGCCGCTGGGGCCGACGCCGCCGAAGGGCAGCTCGAGCTGGCTGAAGTGCAGGATCGTGTCGTTGAGGGTGACGCCGCCGGCCCAGGTGCGCTGGACCAGGTCGTCGGCCCGCTTCTGGCTCCAGTCGAAGTAGTACAGCGCCAGCGGCCGCGGCCGCGCGTTGACCCACGCGATGGCCTGGTCCACGTCCGCCACCGGCACGATGGGCAGGATGGGGCCGAAGATCTCCTCCTGCAGGACGGTCATCTCCTCCGTCCCGCCCAGCACCAGGTGCAGGGCCAGCTTGCGGCGGGAGGGGTCCAGCGCCTCGCCCTTGGGGTTGCACTCGACCACGGTGGCGCCCTTGTCGCGCGCGTCCTGGATCCAGGCGCGCAGCCGGGCGTGGTGCCGATCGTTGATGATGCTGGTGTAGTCGGGGTTCTCGGCGATGCTGGGGTAGCTGCTGGCCACCGCGCCCTGCAGCGCGGCCACCAGGGCGTCGACCTGGTCCTGGCGCACCAGGACGTAGTCGGGCGCGATGCAGGTCTGCCCGGCGTTGAAGAGCTTGCCGTAGACGATGCGCTCGGCGGCGCGGGCCAGGGGGAAGTCGGGGTGGATGATGACCGGCGACTTGCCACCCAGCTCCAGGGTGACCGGCGTCAGGTTCTCGGCGGCGGCCCGCATCACGTGGCGGCCCACGGCGGTGCTGCCGGTGAAGAACAGGTGGTCGAAGGGCAGCCGGCTGAAGGCCGCCCCCACCTCCAGCCCGCCCTGCACCACCGCCACCACGTCGGAGGGGAAGACCTCCTGGCAGAGTCGGTCCAGCAGGGCCGCGGTGCGGGTGGTCAGCTCGCTGGGCTTGACCAGCACGCGGCAGCCGGCGCTGACCGCGGCGACGATGGGCAGGATCGCGAGCTGGAAGGGGTAGTTCCAGGGGGCGATGACGCCGACGACGCCCAGGGGCTGCCAGATCACCTTGGCCGTGCCGGGCTTGAAGGTGGCGGCCACCGGGCGGGGCTGCTCCTCCATCCACTCGGCCAGGTGGGTGCGGGTGTGCTTGATGTCGTCGATGACCGTGAAGACCTCGGCCATCAGCGTCTCGTGGGGAGAGCGGTGGCCGTAGTCGGCGCTGATCTCGGTCACCAGCTCCTGCTTGTGGGCGCGCACCCACTTGAGCACCTTGCCCAGGAGCTCCATGCGCTGCTTGTACGGCAGCCCCCCCTGCTGGTTCCACGCGGCGCGCAGGCGGTCGTAGCTGGCCTGCAGCGCCTGGAGGTCCGCGTCGGCGGTAGGAAGGGGCTCGACCTTGGCGGGCTGCGTCACGGGGGCCTCCGGGCGCGGGGGATGCCCCGCACCTAAACCCGCAGGCGCTGCCACGCACCCCCGCGCCAGAGCAGCGCGTAGCTGCCTGCCCAGACCAGCCGATAGGCGACCTGGGCGACCCAGATCCCGGTGAGCCCGAAGCCCAGGCCCGGCCCCAGCAGCCAGGTCAGGGGCACGCCCAGGCCCCACTGCACGCCGACGCTCACCAGCAGCACGCGCCGGTTGTCCCCCGCGCCCAGCAGCGCGTTGATCAGCACCATCGCCACGCCCTCGGCGGCGATGCTGGCCGCGATGAGGCGCAGCGGGAAGCGCGCCAGCTCCAGGGTCTGCGGATCGTGCAGGAACAGGCCGAGGACCAGGTCGGGGAAGAGCAGCCCCGGCAGCCCGATGAGCGCCAGCACCGCGCTGGCCAGCCGCGCCACGTCCCAGCCCCACTCCCGCGCGTCCTGCGGCTCGCCGCGGCCCAGGGCCTGGCCCACCAGGCTGGCCGCCGCGAGCCCCAGGCCCAGCCCCGGCAGCATCGCCACCATGCTCACCGTGATGAGCACGTTGGCGGCAGCCAGCTCGGCCGTGCCGACCTGCCCGACGATCCACAGGATGACGGTGAAGCCCAGCGCGAACAGGGTCTGCTGCAGGCCGCTGGGGACCGACAGGCGCAGCATCGTCTTCATGGTGCCCAGGTCCGGCAGCCCGCGCAGGAAGCCGTGCGGGCGGGCCAGCCAGATCCCCTGCGCGAAGTACCAGGCCGTGCCGATCCAGGTGGCCAGGGCGCTGGCGATGCCCGCGCCGGTCACGCCCAGGGCCGGCGCGCCCAGGTTGCCGTAGATGAGCACCCAGTTCAGCCCGATGTTGGCGATGTGCATCACCACGATGCTGCGCAGGTAGATGGTCGAGCGCCCCAGCCCGTTCCAGTAGCCGCGCCAGGAGAAGTTCATGCCCGCGGCCGCCATCGCCAGCAGGCGGGCCTGCAGGTAGGGCGTGCCCGCCGCGATCACGGCCGGGTCGTCGCTGACCAGCCCGAACAGGTCCCCGGCCAGCGCGAACAGCAACGCGCCGGCCGGCAGGCCGATCGCCAGGGACAGCAGCAGGCCGCCGTTGAGCGGCATGGCCGCCTCGGACAGGCGCCCCTCCCCCTTGCGGCGCGCCGCCATGGCCTGCACGCCCGCGGACAGGCCGGTCACGAAGGCGATCGACAGGAAGTTGAGGAAGCTGCCCTGCCCCGAGGCCGCCAGCGCCACGTCCCCCAGGCTGCCCACCATGGCCGTGTCGACCACGTTGAGCAGGTTCTGGCTCAGCATCCCGCCGACGATGGGCAGCCCCAGCGTCAGGATGGTGCGAGCGCGGGCGGCCGTGAGCATGGCCGCGGCTATCCGCCCCGGCCGGTCAGGGCAGGATCAACAGATCGGTCCCCATGGTGGCCGGAAGCAGGGCCCGCAGCCGGTCCAGGTCCGGGTCGTCCAGCGCCACGCAGCCCAGGGTCCAGTCGCGGTCGCCGCCACCGCCGTGCAGCAGGATCTCGCCGCCCATGGCCGTGCCCTGGTCGGGCTTCCGGCCCGCGCGCAGGGCCGCCACGATGCGGTCGTGCTCACCCTGGCTGAGCAGGCCCTGCTCCCGGCCCCAGGTCGCGTCGTGGGCCGCCGGGTAGTGCACGGCGATGGCACCGTAGAACTGCGACCAGGGCTTGTCGCTGGTGCGGTACCAGCCCTCGGGCGTCTTCATGTCGCCACGCCGCCGCTTGGGCCCGGCGGGCGCCCCCCAGGCCAGCCCCACCGGCCAGCAGGCCCCCGCCGCCAGGGCGCCGCCCTGGTAGACCGCGACCCGCCGCGCGCCCTTCTCGACCACGACCAGCGCCGGGCCCGACAGCCGCGGGTCGGCCGGGTCCAGGCCGGGCGCCGACGGCAGCGCCTGCACCGTGTCGGCGCAGGAGGGAGGCTCCTCCCCCGAGGACGCGGCCCCGGGGGAGGAGCAGGCAAGGAGCAACAGGGGGAGCGAGGAGAGGACCACGCGGGCTCAGACCGCAGCGCGAGCGGACAGTTCCCGCGGGCCGGCCCGGGACGGCCGGCGTGCGACACCGCAGCGGGCGCGACCTCGAGGGGGCCCCGATACGCCCCGGCGTGCGAGGTGGCCCGTGCTCTCCCCCGACCTGCTCCACAACCCCGCCTTCCCGCGGAGCAACGCCTACGACCCCGGCTTCGTGCTCGACGGCAACATGGGGCCCCACCCCCTGTGGCTGGCCGAGTGGCTGCTGGAGGCCCTCGAACAGGACCCCGACGCCCTCGGCCCCGAGGCCCGCGTGCTCGACCTGGGCAGCGGCATGGCCACCTCCAGCGTCTTCTGGGCCCGCGAGACGGGCGCCCACGTCTACGCCGCCGACCTGTGGACCTCGGTCGACGACGCCTGGCGGCGCATCGAGCAGGCCGGCCAGGCCACGCGCGTGACCCCGATCAAGGCCGAGGCCCACGCCCTGCCCTTCGCCCAGGGCTTCTTCGACGCCGTCGTCAGCGTCGACTCCTACACCTACTACGGCGCCGACCTGCTGTACCTGTTCTACCTGGCGCGCTTCCTGCGGCCCGGGGGCCGGGTGGCCATCGCGATCCCCTGCCTGGTGGCCGACCTCGAGGACGGCCGCGTCCCCGCGCACCTGCTGGCCCCCCAGGAGAACGGCGCGGTGTTCTGGGAGCCCGAGTGCATCAGCTTCCGCACGCCGGCCTGGTGGCGGTCGGTCTTCGAGGGCTGCCCCGGCGTCGAGGACGTCCGCGTGGACACCATGC
Source organism: Myxococcota bacterium (assembly GCA_023150805.1). Taxonomy (GTDB): domain Bacteria; phylum Myxococcota_A; class UBA796; order UBA796; family UBA2385; genus UBA2385. The sequence goes on from JAKLKF010000036.1 coordinate 26,887, forward strand.
CCGAGGGCTGGCGCCACTGGCGCGACTACGAGCGGGCCGCCGAGGCGGCGGGCAAGAACCCCTTCCCGTCCGTCGCCGAGACCCTGGACCGCGACCAGGGCCGCACCCTGGGCTTCGTGCGCATCCTGGCCCGTCGCACCACCCGGTCGGCGGTCAACCTCTACGATCCCGACCTGGCCGGCAAGGTGCTCCGCCGGTAGCCCGCCGCCGGCCCCCCACCGCCGCCAGGGCCGCCCAGGCCAGCGCGCCCCCCGCGCCGCCGGCCCGGTGCGCGCAGCCCTTGCCCTCCTCCTCGGTCAGCGTCGATCCCCCTCCCCCGTCGGCGCCTCCCCCGTCCGCGGTGCCCCCGTCGCCGGTGCCCCCGCCTCCGGAGTCGCCCGCCTCCCAGGGGTAGTCCAGGGCCGCCGTCTCCTCGAAGACGGTGCGGCGGGCCAGCTCCTGGAGCTGCGCCGCCCGGTCGGCGTCCACCTCCGCCGGGCGACTGTCCAGGCCCACCGGGCTGGCCCCGGTGATGGTGGCGTAGATCACGCAGGCCGCCAGGTAGCTGCCCGCGGGGCTGGGGTGGCTGCCGTCGCTGTCGTACAGGCCCCAGAACAGCCCGGAGGGGTCGAGCGCATCTCCCGTCTCCGCGGCCGTCTGTTCATGCGCCAGGGCGAAGGCCTGCCCGACCGGCGCCACCCAGGTCGGACGGGTCGGGGTCGAGGTGGCCGCCACGTAGGCCAGGTAGCCGTCCGTGAGCCGGGCCTGCATGGTCTCGAAGTCCGGGTACAGGCTGGCGTTGTCCGGGTCGCCCTGCCGCCGGCCCCAGGTCAGGAAGAACACGGTCTGCGCCTCGTGCGCGGCGACCGCGGCGTCCAGGCCCACGGCGGCCGCGCGGCTGTCCACCCAGGTGGCCTCGGTCGTGGGGAAGCCGGGGATCTGGCTCTGCTCCTGCAGCAGCACCCAGCCGTGCGCCTGCGGCTCCGCGCCCAGCTCTTCGGCCCAGGCGGGGCCCGGCCCGCTGGCGCCGCCCTCGATCCGCTCCAGGTGGCCGGTGAAGGTCAGGCCACCCGCGGTCAGGCGGCGGGCGCTGTGGCTGCGGCCCTGGCCCTCGTCGAAGAGGGCCGCGACCAGGACATCGAGCTGGTGGAAGTCGGTGTAGCTGTTGCCCAGGAGGAGGAGGTCCTCGGCCCGGGCGGGGGCGAGCAGCAGGCCCGACGCGAGCAGGATCGCCAGCATGGGCGGACCTACAGCGCCACGCAGACGTTGCGCTTCTCGCTGAAGAAGTCGAGCGACAGCTCGCCGCCTTCCCGCCCGACCCCGCTGTCCTTCATGCCGCCGAAGGGCACGCGCAGGTCGCGCAGCAGCCAGGTGTTGACCCAGACCATGCCCGTGTCCAGCGCGGCGCTGACGCGGTGGGCGCGGGAGAGGTCCCGCGTCCAGACGCTGGCGGCCAGGCCGTAGCGGGTGCCGTTGGCGATCTGCAGCGCCTGCTCCTCGCTGTCGAAGGGGTGGACGGTGACGACGGGGCCGAAGATCTCCTCCTGCGAGGTGCGGCAGGTGGGGGCCAGGCCGGTGATGACGGTCGGCTCGAAGAAGGCGCCCTGGTCGTAGGGTGCGGGCAGGGTCGGCCGCCGGCCGCCGGTGGCGATGGTCCCCCCCTCGTCCCGGGAGAGCTGCACATAGCCCTCGACCTTGTCCCGGTGGGCCAGGCTGACCAGCGCGCCCAGCTCGGTGGCCGGGTCCTGGGGCGGGCCGATCCGCATGGCCGAGACGGTGGCCACCAGCCGCTCGACGAAGGCGTCGTAGAGGGGGCGCTCCACCAGGATGCGGCTGCCGCACAGGCAGACCTGGCCCTGGTTGGTGAAGCCCGCGCGCACCGCCCCGGCGACGGCGGCGTCCAGGTCGGCGTCGGCGAAGACCAGGGTGGCGTTCTTGCCGCCCAGCTCCAGGGAGAGCTTCTTGAAGCGCGGGGCGGCGGCGGCGGCGACGGCGGCGCCGGTGGTGGTGCCGCCGGTGAAGGAGACGGCCTGCACGCCCGGGTGCGCACACAGGGGGGCGCCCACCTCGGGCCCCAGGCCGTGCACCAGGTTGAACACCCCCGGCGGCAGGCCGACCTCGCCGAGGATCTCGCCCAATGCGGCCGCGGTGAGCGGCGTCAGCTCGCTGGGCTTGGCGACGACGGCGTTGCCCATGGCCAGGGCCGGCGCGGCCTTCCAGGAGAGCAGGTACAGCGGCAGGTTCCAGGGGGTGATCAGCGCGGCCACGCCGACCGGCCGGCGCAGGGTGTAGTTGAGCGCCTTGCCGTCCATGTCGTGGAAGCCCGCCTGCTGGTGGCGGACGGCGCCGGCGAAGAAGCGGAAGTTGGCGACGGCGCGCGGGATGTCGACGCGCTGGGCCAGCGAGACGGGCTTGCCGGTGTCCTGGCTCTCCAGGGTGGCCAGGGCGCCGGCGCGGGCCTCGATGGCGTCGGCGACGGCGTCGAGCAGGTCGGCGCGCGCGGCGGTGGGGGTCGCGGCCCAGGCGGGGGCGGCGCGCGTGGCGGCGTCGACCGCGGCGTCCACGTCCGCGGCGGTGGAGCGCGGGATCCGGGCGAGCAGCGCGCCGGTCGCCGGGTCGAGGTCGTCGAGCTGCTCGTCGGAGGCGGCGGGCAGCGAGCGGCCACCGACCAGGTTGCACAGGACGCGGGACATGGGGGCTCCGAGGGGTGCCGCCAGCCTATCCGCGCGCCACCGCGCTCACCCCTGCAGCTCGGCCACCCGGGGCGCCACCTTCTCCCAGAAGGCGGCCATGTCGGCGATCACCCGGTCGCTGTCGTGGTTGAAGAAGTCGAACCACAGCATCAGCCGGTCGTCGCGGTGGAAGCGCTCGGCCACCTGGGCGGCGACCTGGTCCACGTCTCCGATGACGGCGTTGTCGGCGGCGCGCTCGACCTTGGCCGGGTCGATGGTGCCCTCCAGCGCCGTCCAGTAGGCGGAGAGCGCCGCGCGCGCCTCGGCCTGGGCGGCCTGGGACCGGCTCTGCGGGGTCAGGCCCGGCTGGTCGTTGAGGAAGACCATGACGGTGCGCGGCATGTACTCGCGCCGCCAGGGGCCGCCGTCCTGGTGGTAGGCGCGGGCCATGCGGGCGTGGGTCTGGTCGATGACGGCGGGCTGGGTGATCGACAGGTTGAAGACCTTGACCGGGCGGTACTGGTTCAGGTCCTCCTGCAGGGCCGGGTCGTGGCTGCCCACGACCAGGTCGACCAGCTCCTGGCGCCAGTCCTGGGGGATGATCTTGAGCGGCTCGAAGGGGAAGCGCCGGGCGATGGGGATGCGGTCGAGGGCGGTGCGACCGACGGCGCGGGCGGCGTCCTGCACGGCGGCCCAGTCGGCGTCGCTGCGGAAGGCGGCGCGGGTGAGCACGCTCTCCCGGACCTGGTCGCTCTCCAGGACCTCGCCGTTGAGCAGCCGGAGGAAGATCTCGCTGGCCTCGGCGAAGACCATGCCCTTGAGCGCGGGCCAGGCGGCCTGCTCCAGCGCGTCGCGGGGGCCCACGCCGTAGGCGCGGTTCATGAAGTCGAAGCGGCCGGCCGAGAAGCCGATGCGCAGGCGGCGGCGCTCGGCGGGATCCAGGCCGTGCAGGCTGGCGAAGGTGGCGACCTGCTCGGCGCGCGCCACGGGGCCGCCGTTGCACAGCAGGTTCATGATGGCGCTGCCGACCTCGATGCGGTCGGTGCGGGCGAAGACCAGGTGGGCGAGCTGGAAGATGTCGTTGTTCAGCCCGACCTCGCCCCGCCAGTGGGGCACGACCGGCTGGCGGTGCAGCTTCTGGACCTGGGTGGAGAGGTGGCTCATCGCCACCCAGGCGCAGCCGTAGCCCAGGCGATCGGCGGCCTGGACCTGCTGGAAGAAGCTGCGCCACATCTGGGCTTCGGACGGCAGCAGGCCGTCGACCGGCGTCTGGCTGATGCTGAAGAAGACGTCGTAGTGCACGGGGTCCCCAGGGCCGCGAGGGGTTCAGATCGAGCGCAGGCGCCCGCCGTCGACGGCGATGCTCTGCCCCCGCACGAAGCTGGCGGCGGGAGCGCAGAGGAAGGCGACCATGGCGGCGATCTCCTCGGGGCGCGCGACCCGCCGCTCGGGGGTCGCTGCCTCCCAGGCGGCCCAGATGGCGGCCTTCGTCGTGCCCTGCCGCGCGGCGCGCGCCTCGGCCAGGCTGTGCAGGCGCTCGGTGTCGGTGAAGCCGGGCAGCACGTTGTTGATGGTCAGCCCGGGCGGCAGCTCGTCGGAGAGGGTCTTGGCCCAGCTCGCCATGGCGCCGCGCACGGTGTTGCTCACCCCCAGGCCGGCGATGGGCTCGCGGACCGAGGTGCTGACGATGTTGACGATCCGGCCGTAGCCGGCGGCGGCCATGCCGGGCACCAGCAGGCGGGCCAGGCTGTGGCTGGCCAGCACGTGGCGGCCGAAGGCGTCCTCGAGCTGGTCGGTGCCGGCCTCCAGCAGGGGGCCGCCGGGGGGGCCGCCGGCGTTGTTGACCAGCACGTGCACGGGGCCGTGGGCGTCCAGGTGGGCGCGCACGGCGGGCTCGATGCCGGCGCGGTGATCGAGGTCCACGACCAGGGCGTGGGCCTGGGGCGCGCCGCCCGCGCGCAGGGCGGGGAGCAGCGCGTCGAGCGCCTCCGCCCGCCGTGCCAGCACGGTCACCGCCGCGCCGAGCCCGGCCAGCTCCAGCGCCACCGCCTTGCCGATGCCCGCGCTGCCGCCGCAGACGAGCGCATGCTTGCCCGAGAGGGAGAGGTCCATGGCCTGGGCCTATGCGACCCCCTCGCCGGCCGCTACAGCGTGCGCGGGCCGCGCTTGATCTTCTCCAGCACCTCGCGCGCCTTGGGGGCGTCGGGGTGGTCCTCGGCCGCGGCGGCCTGCTCCAGCGCCTCGATCGCCTCCTTGCGGCGGCCGGTCACCCGCAGCAGCACGCCCAGGTTGTAGAGGGCGGCCACGTCGCCCGGCTTCATGCGCAGGGCCTCGCGGTAGGCGGCCTCGGCGGCCTCGACCTCGCCGTCCATGTACAGCTCGATGCCCTGGGCGACCTTCTCCTCGGCGTCGTGGACCAGCTCGACCTCGATGACGGTCCGGGCGCCCAGGTTGACGACCAGGGCGCGCAGCAGGCCGGCGTACCAGAAGGTGATGGCCTCGGTCGCGACGAAGACCCCCAGCGGGATGTCCTTCATCAGCGGCTTGCCCTTGTACTTGATGCGGACCTTGGTGTAGCGGCCCTGGTCGACCAGCTCCTTGACCTTGGCCGTGAGGTTGCGGACCGACTCGTCGATGCGCTCGGGGTCGACCTCGATGCGGAAGTTCTCGAACAGGTTCTTGGGCGTGGGATCGGCCATGGCGCACCGGGGGAGGAGGGACCTCGCCAGCATGGGCGCCGGCAGAGGAGGCGGCAAGGGGCAGGCGTGCAACGCGGCAGGCATGCAACGCGGCAGGCGGGCGCGGGATTGCAGGGCCCCGACGATCCGGGCCCCGTCAGATGAGGGAGTAGCCCCCGTCGGCGACCAGGGTCTGGCCGGTGATCCAGGCGGCGTCGGGGCTGGCCAGCAGGGCGACGGCGGCGGCGATGTCGGCGGGCGTGCCCAGGCGGCCCAGGGGGGTGCGCGCCAGGGCGGCCTGCACCATGGCCGGGCCCTCGGGGAAGTGCCGCAGGGCGTCGGTGTCGACCAGGCCGCCGCAGACCGTGTTCACGCGGATGCGCCGCGGGGCCAGCTCGACGGCGAGCTGGCGGGTCAGGGCCTCGATCCCCGCCTTGGCGGCGCCCATGGCGGCGTAGCCGGGCACGAAGGAGCGGCTGCCCAGGCTGGAGATGCCGATGACGGCGGCGCCCTCGGCCAGGGGGCACAGCTTCGTGAGCAGCCAGAAGGGGCGCAGCGAGCTCTCCAGGGTCAGGTCCCAGTGGGCCGTGCGGAGCTGGTCGAAGGGCTTGAGCGCGCCGATGGCCGCGTTGTGGACCAGGACGTCGACGCGGTCGAGGACGCCGGCCAGCCGCTTGAGGTCCGCCTCGCTGCGCACGTTGGCCTGGACCAGGTGGGCGGTGGCCCCCGCGGCGGCGACGGCGGCGGCGCTCTGCTCGGCGGCGTCCTGGTCCTGCAGGTAGTTGATCACCACCTGGCCGCCCGGCACGGCCAGGCGAGCGGCGATGGCGCGGCCGATGCCGCGGGAGCTGCCGGTGACCAGGACGTTCATGCGAGGGCTCCGTTGCGCCGGGGGGACGAGGGGGGGCAGGGCCAGCTAATCCCCACGGGCAGGCCCGACCCGCGCGGAGGCTTGCCCGGTGCGGCGCAGCGTTTATGCTCCCCGCTCCCTCGGGAGGCTCCCCATGACGCGCCCCTTCGCCGCCCGCCGCCACGGCCTGGCCCTCGGCCTGCTGGCAGCCACCCTGGTCGGGGGCTGCGGGGGCAGCCGGGAGCTGGGCGATCCGGCGCCGCCGCCGACGACGCCGCCGGAGCTGACCCACGCGCTGCAGGCGACCGACGAGGCGACCGTCGTAGCGCCGACCGCCACCGGCGACGTCACCGGCGACGTCACCGGCGACGCCACCGCGGCGCCCGCCGCGCCGGACCCGAGCGCCCCCGGCCCCAGCGACGCCTCCCCCGCCACGACCGACCCGGCCCCCGCCGCGCCGGCCCCGGCCGCCGGGGAGCCTGCGCCCGCCGCTCCGCCGCCCCCCGCACCCTGACCCTCCCCGCACCAGCGGCTCGGCCGCCTCGGAGCCCACCCCCATGATGTACGTCATCCTCTTCCACGTCGAGAACGGCGACCCCGTCGTCACCGAGCGCCTGGCCGCCGCCATCAAGACGATGGGCAACTGGTCGAACCGGGTCCCCGGGAGCTGGCTGCTCGAGACCAACACCAGCGCCCGCCGCATCCGCGACCACCTCAAGCAGTTCATGGGCGAGCGGGATCGCCTCTTCGTCGCGCGCATCAGCCGCAACTGGGCCGGCCGCAACATGGGCCAGGGCTTCCCCGAGTGGATGGGGCGCCGCGAGTTCGGCGACTTCCCCAACGGCTGATCCGGCCGCCCTCGGGGATCCGGACGACCCGGGTCCCCGACCGCGGACGCTCAGCCGCCCGTGGCCTCGCCGCCGCCGGCCGGCGCCTCGGGCGCGAAGGAGCGGCCCATGTCCACGATGAACATGCGCTTGTCCTGCTCGCCGTACAGCGCGTAGCGGCCCTCGGGCAGCGCGTCGTGCGGGATGTAGTGCACGATGCGGTCGCCCGCGGTCACGACCTTGATCTTGGAGGGGTCGACCGAGACCTCCATCTTCTCCCACTCGGTGTCGGAGACGAACTTCACGCCGACCCACACGTGGTCGGAGATGGACCCGTCCACGAAGGTGCGCTTGCCGGGATCGGCGAGCAGGGGCCGCCACTGCAGGCGATCGACGTTCGACTTGCCCGAGATCACGAACCAGTCACCGGGGTTCACCGTGCGGACCTTGCCCGTGGGCTTCATCTCCGGGTAGGCGACCTTCATCGACGGATCGTCGATCTTCACCTCGTACTTGATGTCCGAGAAGGTGCGGACCATCGACAGCTCGTCGTTGCTCAGCACGTAGATCCCGTCGCCGTTGGGGGCCCGCCAGGCCTTGAGCTGCACGCCCTGGGTCTGGGCCCCACCGTCCACGGTGGGCGCACCCTCGAGCATGAGCGACTCGTCGCTGAGCGCGAGGTGGTAGCTGTTGCCCGCGCAGAGCTTGGCGATGCTGAAGTTGCCCGAGGCGTCGGCGGTGGCCTCCTTCGCCGCGCAGGTCATGTCCGTGGCGCCTTCGGTCTTGACGATGACGCGCAGATCGCCGCGAGGCTGGCCGGAGAAGCCGTCCACGATCGTGCCGCTGAAGGAGCCGCCGGGAGCGCAGGCCGCGAGGGCGAGGAGCAGGGGAACCAGGGTGAGCCGCATGAGCCGCCTCCTTGAGGGTGAGAGTGCTCCGGTCATCCTATGTCAACGAGACGCAAAGACAACGTGCAGACGGAAGCAAACCGCGCCAGCGAGGCCGAAGTGTCGCAGGCCTCAGCGACCGGCGGACACCGAGGTGGCCAGCTCGGCCGCCAGGCTCCGGGCGCGCACGCGCACCGCCTCGGTCACGTCCGCGTCCTCGGCGCCGTCCTGCGGGTACAAGATGCCGCGGGCGCTGACCACGAGGCTGCCCAGGCCGTCGGCGCGCCGACCGGCCAGCGCCTGGGCGACGCCGCCGCCCTGGGCACCCACGCCGGGCACCAGGAACCAGGCGTCGGGCATCTGCTCGCGCAGCGCGCGCGCCTCGTCCGCCGCGAAGGCGCCCACGACGGCGCCGACCGACGACAGCCCGGTGGAGCCGACCAGCTCGCGCCCCAGGCGGTGCACCTCGGCGGCGACCAGCGCCGCGCCCTGGGGCTGGCCGTGCCGCTGCAGCCAGGCGCTGCCCGGGTTGGTCGTGCGCACCAGCACGAAGATGCCCCGCCCGTGCCGCCGGCACTGGTCCAGGAAGGGCGCGAAGACGTCGGTACCCATCCATGGGCTGAGGGTCACGGCGTCCGCGGCCAGCGGTCCCTCGGGATCGAGCAGGGCGGTCGCGTAGGCCTGGGCGGTGCTGGCGATGTCGCCGCGCTTGGCGTCGGCGATGACCAGCAGGCCCGCCTCGCGCGCCCGCTCGCAGGACCGCTCCAGCGCGGCGACCCCGGGCGCGCCCAGGGCCTCGTAGAAGGCGACCTGCGGCTTGACGGCCGCCGCGACGCCGGCGACGCCGGCCAGGACCCGGGCGTCGAAGTCCTCCACGGCGCGGGCCGCCTCCTGCCGCCAGGACGCGCCCGTCCGGCCTTCCAGGCGGGCCCGCAGGTCGGGGGGCAGGCGCCGTGGGTCCGGGTCCAGGCCCACGCACAGGGGCGCACCGACCGCGCGGACCGCCTCTGCGAGGCGCTCACCGAATGGTTCAGACATGGCAGGGCTCAGACATGGCAGGGCTCAGACATGGCAGGGCTCAGACATGGCAGGGCTCAGACATGGCGCACCTCCGGGCCGCGACCAGCGGCGGCCCCGGCGCCACCAGGGGCGCCTCGTCGCGCCTAGCCCGTCTGGCCTCCACCGTCCCCTCGCCCACCAGGCTCGGAGGGGCGCCAGCCGTAGGCGTCGTTGGTGACCCGCGTCACCTGGAACACGGCGCCGAAGAAGCGGTGCTCCAGCCGCCGGCGGACCCCCTGGGGCAGGAGCCGGGTGGCCACCCGTCCCGCTGCGAGCAGGGCGCGGGCCGCGAAGACGGCGCCCCCCCCCGGGCCTGGCCGGTGCGCAGCCCTCACAGATCCACGGAGACGCGCCCCGACTCGTCGACGGACAGGGGGACCGCGCCGAAGGGGGTCTGCACGTCGGTGGCCGCCTTCAGGCCGACGTCGACCTCGCCGCTGGTGATGGCCTCGTAGATCGCGGTGCCGGCGTCGAGGAAGTCGATGGTGAAGGGCACCGACAGCGTGCCGGTCTGCGCGCCGTCCACCGCGCCGAGGTCGGCCAGGAAGCCGGTGCCGACGCTGGTCCCGTCCAGCTCCAGCGCGTAGTCGAAGTTGGTGAAGTCCAGCGTGCTCTCGTGGTCGTTGTCCACGCCCAGGTCGACGGCGATGGTGGCGCTGCTCCAGTCGAGCTCGTCCACCCGCACCTTCTGGAAGCCGAAGGTGGGCGTGCGCAGCGCGGGGAAGCCGCCCTCGGCGTCATAGGGCAGGTCGACCACGCCCGCGGGCGTGTTGAAGCCGAAGCTGCCCTCCAGCCCGAAGGGGATGGTGTCGATGCCGCGGGTGGCCTGCACCACCTCGTAGAGGGTCTCGAACTCGATGGTGACGGGCAGCGCCAGCTCGCTGCCGCCCTCGGCGTCCAGGATCAGGCCGTCGGGGTCGTCGCCCTCCAGCCACTGCACGTCGGCGAAGGCCAGGCTGTAGTCGAAGCGCGCGAGCTTGACCTCGATGGGGTTGGGGTTGTTGACCTTGAAGACGAAGTCCGCGGTGGCGCCCTCCCAGTCGACGCTGTCCACGTCGAGGCGCTCGAAGGCGACCGTCGGCAGGTACTCGCTGATCACCTCGCAGCCCGAGGAGAGCAGGAGCGCGGGGGCGAGAGCCAGGAGAGAGGCGGGAGCACGGGTCATCGCAGGATCTCCTCGGAGGAGGCGCGCAGCACGGCGGCCACGCCGATACCGTAGTCGGCCGGAGCGACAGACGCCCAGGGGGCGCCGTCCGCCGGTGGGACGGCCGGCGGGCCGCTTCCTTCGACGCCCAGCCCTTCGTAGCGGGCGGGCGCCGCGGTCAGCACCACGATGCGCAGGTGATCGGGGTCCAGGTGGCGGGCCAGGGCGGCCTGGACCGCGGCCGGGTCCAGGGCCCGCACCGCGGCGAGGCGGGCGCTGGCGTCGGGCGCGGCCAGCAGGTGCCGGAAGGCGGCGTCCCGCGCACGGTCCTGCGGGGCGGCCACCTCGGCCTGGATGCGGCCGACGGCCACGGCCCGCCAGTCGTCGAGCTCCTGCGCCGAGGGTCCCTCGGTGACGAGGCGACGCAGCTCCGCCAGCGCGACGGCCACGCGCGAGAGGTCCCCCTGGGCGCCCAGCGGCAGCGCCACCCGGGCGGCGGGCTGCACGCGCATCCAGGCCGGGTCGAGGCCGGCCGAGACCAGGGCCCCCTCGCCCCCTTCCGGCCCCAGGATCCGGCCCAGGCGGCTGTCGGTCCCCTGCGCGAGGATCCCCAGGCCCGCCTCGACCGCGAGGCGGTCGGGGTGGTCCGGCGCCAGCTCGGTGGCGTGCCCCAGCACGGCCCGGTCCTGGCTGACGGGGGCCGACGCCACCAGGAGCCGCCGCCCCTGGACGACCGGGAGCACGCGCGGCGTCGCGTCCACGTACAGCCGAGGAGCCAGCCCGCCCAGGGCGGCCTGGATGTCGACGACGGCCTCGGCGCTGGGCTCGCCGGCGACGCCCAGGGCGGTGGCCGGCCGCAGGTAGTGCTCCTGGTGGAAGCGCACCAGGTCCGGGGGCCCGATCGCGTCCAGCGCCCCGCTGCGCCCGCCGGGCAGGCGGCCGTAGGGGTGGCCCTCGAAGGTCCAGCGGTCGAAGATGCGGTCGGCCAGCGCGGCGCCGGGCCCCAGCGCCTCCTCGGCGAGCCGGCTCCGCGCCCGCGCCCGGACCCGCTCCAGGGCGGCGGACAGGTCGGCGCCGCCGGCGTCCGGCCCCTGCGTGTCCCAGGCAGGCGCGGCCACGGTGGCGCCCAGCAGCTCGGCGCAGGCGACGGCGTCGTCGACGCGGCAGCGCAGCCCGAAGACCACCAGCTCGGGGCCGACCTCGACCGACAAGGTCGTGCCGAGCCGGTGCAGCGCCGCCTCCAAGGGGGCGCCTCCAGCCTGCACGAGCGCGTGGGCCGTGAGCCAGGCCAGCCCCTCCTGGCCCGACGGGTCGTGGGCGCTGCCGGCCCGCACCGCGAGCACCAGGTCGATCGCGTTGGCGGGGACGCGCTCCTCGAAGGTCGCGACCGGCCCCTCCGCGACGGCGAGCGGCGCCGGGCCGGGGGCGCGGGTCCAGCAGCCGAGGGCCAGGGCGGACAGGAGCACGGGGCTCATGGCGCCCCCTGGCCGGCGCCGGGCGAGGCAGCGAGGACGGCCTCGCGGCGGTTCTCGGCCCGCAGCAGGGCGACCGCGGCCTGGCGCAGGGCCTCGGGCTGGACCTGCCGGAGCTGGTCCACCGACTGGTCCACGGACTCCGGTGGCGCGCCCGCGGCCAGCACCTCGGCGACGGCCGCGGCCCAGTCGGCCGGCCGGCGCAGGCCCAGCATCGCGCGCCGGGCGAGGTGCACTCGTGCCGCCTCCATCCGGGCCTCCAGCTCGCCGTTGGCGACCCCGAGCAGCTCGTCGGCGGCAGCCTCGACCGCCGCGAAGGCGGCGCCGGGGTGCACCTGGGGCGCCAGCTCGGCCGCGACGACGACCCCGTCGGGGACCGGCGGGCTCCACAGGCGCGTGGCCAGGCCCGAGTCGACCAGCCGCGCCGCCAGCGGAGACCCCGGCGCCACGAGCAGTTCGGCCAGGACGCTGCGGACCGCGTGCTCCGGCGAGCCCGGCGCGGTCGTCGGACCCTGCCAGGCCACCACGACCCGCGGCGCGGCCGCGCTGTCCGACCACGCCTGCTCCACCGCGGGCAGCAGCGCCGCGGGAGGCAGGGGGGCCGCGTCCAGCAGCGGCGGCAGCTCGCCGAAGGCCGCGTCGAGCGGGCCATCGAGGGTGGCGCCGTCGACGTCGCCGGCGATCACCAGGACCGCCGCCGCGCCGCCCCACGCCTGCTGGATGCGCGCCCGCACCATGTCTCCGGACGGAGGCGCGCCCAGGTCGGGCCGGGGGCGGACCAGCTCCACCACCTGCGCGTCGGGCCGCGACAGCTCCCCCAGGCGCTCGGTGACCACCCCGGCCAGGGCGCGCGCCACCTCGTCGTCGCTGGGGCGCAGCTCGTGCAGCCGCCGCGCCTCGAGCGCCAGCAGCTCGGGCAGCGCCGCGGACGGCCCCTCGACGCGCACCGCGAAGCCGCCCGGCACGGCGACCACGGACTCCACCCCGCCCAGGCGTGCGCGCGCCAGCCTGCGCTCCGCCGCCGCGGGCCCGCCCTGGTGCCGCGCCAGGAGCCATGCCACCACCAGGTCCTCGGTGCGCACGCCGCCGGGGGGCAGCACGCGCAGCTCCAGCGCGACACGACCGGCCGCGGGGAAGGGCAGCAGGGCCACCCGCGTCCCCGAGGGCAGGGTGCGGGCGAGCGCCGGCGCGGGCAGCAGCCGCGGGGCCTGCACCACGCACGGCGCCTCGTCGGTCGGCCCGCAGTCGACCGCCTCGGCGGCGGGCGCCGGGCGCTGGAGGGCCAGCAGCAGGGCGAGGCGGGCAGCGATCATGCCCGCGAGCCTATGGTGGTCGGCGGCCATCCGCCTCCCCGTCCCCGCTCGAGGCGCCCTCGTCCTTGACGGTCTCGTGACGAGACGGTGCGGGGCGCATGCTACCATCGCCTCGCGGCAAGCCCCTCGCCCCCCGAAGCTGCGGCGACCGCAGGTCTCCGCGGGCTCGGCGCTTCGCGCGAGGGCGGCCCCCCTTCCCCCTCCCCGGAGTCGCGAGCATGGCCGGTTCCGCCCCCGTCGACACGCAGGCCCCCTCCCGGATCCTCGTCCGCATGTTGCGGACCGCACCCGAGCAGGCCACGGCCGACAACGTGCTGCCCGAGAGCGTGCTCTGGCACATCTACTGCGAGCTGCGTCGCCGGGGCGAGGACGGGGCGGACCAGGCCTTCGTGCGGTCGATGCGCCACCTGCACCAGCGCCGCAGCCTGGGTGGGGTGGAGCTGCCCACCACCGACACCGATCCCGAGGAGCACCGCCTGGTGGACGACCCGATGCTCGCCGAGCTGTGGCGGGCGTACAAGCGCTGCATCTGCGCCCAGCGGACCGGGCCGGCGGCCCAGCTCCTGCGGGACATCGAGAGCCGGCTCTGAGCGGCGGGCGCGGCGCGTCCGAGGGGCCCGCGGGCCTGGACGCGCTGCTGCGACGGGCCGAGGCCGACCCGGACGCGGCGGCGGAGCTGGCCCGGACGCACCTCTGGGCGCTGGCCGTGCTGGTGGTGGTGGTGCCCGGCGGGCACGCGCACGGGTCGGCCCCGGACCCGGTCCAGGGGCTGGTCCGCCGCCACCGGGTCGAGCGGGCCCTGACCCCGGCGATCCTCGCCGGCGGCGGCCGGCTGGTCACGCGCCTGGGCGACACCGTGCTGGCCTGCTTCGACCAGCCCCAGGCCGCCCTGCTCGCCGCCCTGGACGGCCGGCGGGCGCTGCACGAGACCGAGGCCGGGGACCGCGCCCTGCCGCACCACCACGCGCGCATGGCCCTGGGCTTCGGCCCGACCGTGGTCGCCGGGGAGCGGGAGCTGTACGGCCCCGAGGTCGAGCGGGCCCGGATGCTCGGAGAGCGGGGCGCGCGCGACGGCGAGGTGCTGCTGACCGACGCCTTCGCGACGGCGCTGCGGCCGGTCCCGCCGGGCGTGGGCCTGCACGCCGCCGCCGGCGCCCGCGTCGAGCTGGCCGGCGGCCCCTTCCACCTGGCCGCTGACCACCGCGGGTGAGGGCCCCGCCCCCCCTGGACCCGGCCTGCCGCGCCCGCGTCGACGTGGGTTAGCCCTCCCCCCCCCTCCCCCCGGCTCTCGACGGAAGGCGCCCCATGCACCTGGACTGGCACGACATCATCGCCCGCGGCAAGCGCGGAGAGGGCCTCGCCGAGGCCGAGGCCCTGGCCATCGGAGCCCTCTCCTCGCCCGAGGACCTGGACGCCCTGCTCGACGCGGCCGACGCCGTGCGGCTGCACCACAAGGGCCGGCACGTCAACACCTGCGGGATCACCAACGCCCGCAGCGGCCGCTGCCCCGAGCGCTGCAACTTCTGCAGCCAGTCGGCCCACTTCCAGACCGAGGCCCCGGTCTTCCAGACCAAGGACGCCGCGACCATCGCCACCGAGGCCCGGCAGGCCTTCGAGCAGGGCGTGCGCGAGTTCAGCATCGTGATGTCGGGGCGCGCCGTCGAGCGCGAGGCGGACCTGGCGGTCCTCGAGGACGCCTTCGGCCGGATCCGGGCCGAGACCGGCATGCAGACCTGCGCCAGCCTGGGCCTGCTGCGCAAGCCGACGCTGGAGCGGCTGAAGGCGGCCGGGATGCAGTCGATGCACCACAACCTGGAGACCGCCCGCTCCTTCCACGACCAGATCGTCACGACCCACAGCTACGACGACGAGGTCGAGACCGTGCGCGCGGCCAAGGAGCTGGGGATGTACGTCTGCTCCGGCGGCATCTTCGGCATGGGCGAGAGCTGGGCCCAGCGGGTGGAGCTGGCGCTGGACCTGCGGGCGCTGGACGTCGACAGCGTGCCCATCAACTTCCTCAACGCCCGGCCCGGCACCCCGCTGGAAGGCCGCCGCGACCTCGATCCGACCGACTGCCTCAAGATCATCGCGATGCTGCGCCTGGTGCTGCCGACCAAGGACCTGGTGGTCTGCGGCGGTCGGGACAGCAACCTGCTGGACGAGCAGCGCCACATGTTCCGCGCCGGCGCCAACGGCGTGATGATGGGCAACTACCTGACGACGGCCGGCCAGGCGGTCGCCCAGGACCACGCGCTGATCGAGGCGCTGGGCATGTCGATCCGGCCGCCGCCGCACCAGCCGCACCCCCCGAGCGTGCCGCCGGCCATCCGGGCCGAGGGCACCGACCCGGGGGCGCTGGCCGACCGCCCCGCGCTGCTGGCCCCTCCCGGCACCTGAGCCCGTGTCCGACCGCTACGCCGCCCTCGACCAACGGCTCCAGGACATCGATCGCCGCGGCCTGCGGCGCCACCTGCGCACCCTGCAGCCGACGGGGGCCACGACCGCGCGGCTCGCCGACGGCCGGACCGTCCAGGTCTTCTGCAGCAACGACTACCTGGGCCTGGCCCAGGACCCGCGGATCCAGGCGGCCTGGGCCGGCGGCGGCGCGGGCAGCAGCCGCCTCATCAGCGGCGACCGCCCCGCGCACCGCGAGCTGGAGGACGCCCTCTCCCTGCGCTTCGGCCGCCCGGCGACGCTGTTCGGCAGCGGCTGGCAGGCCAACCTGGCCGTGCTCGGCGTGCTGCTGGAGCGCGGGGACGTGGTCGCCAGCGACTCCTTGAACCACGCCAGCCTGATCGACGGGCTGCGCCTGTCCGGCGCCACGCGGATCATCGTGCCGCACGGCCGCCCCGAGGTTCCGGCCGGCGCCCGCCTGGCCGTCGTCGAGGGGCTGTACAGCATGGACGGCGACCGCCCCGACCTGGACGCGTGGCGAGGCGAGCACTGGCTGCTGGTCGACGAGGCCCACGCCGTCGGCGCCGTCGGGCCCGGCGGGCGTGGGGTCGCCGCCGACCAGGGCGTCGAGCCGGACTTCCTGGTCGGCACCCTGGGCAAGGCCTACGGGGGCCTGGGCGCCTTCGTCGTCGGGCCGCCGGTGGTGCGGGAGCTGCTGGTCAGCGCCGGGCGCAGCTTCGTCTTCACGACCGGCCTGCCCGAGGGCGCCGCGCGCGCCGCGCTGCTGGCCCTGGAGCTGGCCGACGACGAGCGACGGGAGCGCCTGGCCGACCGGACCCGCAGGCTGCGCCAGGCCCTGGCACAGGAGGGCATCCCCACCCTGGGCCGGGACCACGTCGTGCCCATCGTCCTGGGCCCCCGCGCGATGGCCGTGGCCGCCGCCCTGCTCGACCGCGGCTTCCTGGTGCCCGGCATCCGCCCGCCCACGGTCCCGCCGGGCACCGAGCGGCTGCGGATCACCCTGAGCGCGGCCCACAGCGACGCGCAGGTCGACGGCCTGGTCCAGGCCCTGTCCGACAGCCTGCGCTGAGCGGAGCCTCCAGACGCGGAGGACCCCCGCCCCGGCCACGAAGGCCGAAGCGGGGGTCCGGGAGCAACACCAGGAGAGACTACAGGCCGTGGACGTCGGCGACGGGGGCCACGGAGCCCTCGCTGTGGCAGACGCTGCAGGACTCGAAGGGCTCCTCGGACAGCCACTCACCGCGCTCCCACAGGACCGCGCCGCCGTTCTGGTCCATGTGGGCCGTGGCCGCGTCGCTGTTGTGGCAGGAGTTGCAGGCCGCCGTGGCCGGGTTCAGGATCCAGTCGGTGTCGTTGGGGGTGTTCTCGCGGAAGGTCGTGTACTCCGAGGTGGAGGTCGCCTCGTCACCCATGCGCCAGGTGGTCACGACCGCGTCGCTCGGGATGGACTCGATCATGAAGCTGTCGTCGGTGTGGCACATGTTGCAGTTGGCGGGGGAGGCCGGGTACTCGATCAGGTGACCGTCCGGGTACTCCTCGAGCTGCTCGGCGCTGCCCAGGAAGGTGTACCGGGTGCCGCCGCTGCGGTTGCGGACGAAGTCCAGCGGGTAGTCGCGGACGCTGGCGCCGTGGATGCCGTGGATCAGGTCCTTGAGGTTGTTGGAGGCCTCGGGGTTGTCCAGGTTGAGCTGGCGGCCGGAGCTGGACAGCGCGGGCACGTGGCACATGGCGCAGACCTGGGTCTCGTACACGCGGTTGCCGCCGTGGGCCTCGAACCACTCGTGGCAGGAGGCGCAGCTCTCGGGGTCCACGACCACGCGGCGCTCGTCGTCGCCGTCGACGGTCATGTACTTCGAGACCGTGTGGCGCGCGTAGCTCGTGCCGTCCAGGGTCTGGGTCAGGTAGCCCTGCAGGGCCACGGTCCGCATCATCGCGCCGGCCGGGAAGGCGTCGGCGTAGGTGATGGTGTTGACGCCGCCGGCGTAGCTGTGCTCGGCGCCCTCGACGCTGCCGCTGACCGTGCTGCTCACGGACAGGCTGGTGGGCTGGCCCGCCGTGTTGCCCAGGTTGTTCCAGTCCGCCGGGGTGTCGTAGCCGTCCTGGGCCGAGGCCCAGGCCAGCTGGAAGGACGGGCCGCCGGACAGGTCGGAGTCGAGGTCGGCGAAGTTGATCTCGGTGCCGTCGCGCGTGACGATGAACTCGACCGTCAGCACGTTGTCGCCGTCGACGCTGGCGCTGACGATCTCGTACTCGATCGTCGACAGGCCGGTGGGCAGGCCCGGGTTGTGCGGGGTCGGGTTCTCGGTCAGGTGGTAGGTGTCGATCGACGTGTCGCTGTGGCACAGCGAGCAGTTGGCGTCCGAGGTCGCCGCGCCGCCGGTGTGGTTCTCACCCGTCGACCAGTCGATGTCGTCGTGGCAGGAGCCGCAGGCGTTGCGCGAGGGCTTCTCGAGGTAGTTGACGGCGTCCGGGGTGTCCTTGTCGGCCGGGTCGTGGCACTTGATGCAGTTGCGCACGTCCTGGGGGAAGCCGACGTGGCTGTAGTCGTGCTCGGAACCGCCGTAGCCCCAGATGGTGTAGAAGCCGCCGTCCTGGACCTCGGTCAGGTTGGAGCCCATGTGGATCTTGTGGGTCATGACCGTCATGTCGACGGTGTTGCCGCTGTTGGCGTCGGTCGTGCCGGGGTTGTGGCACATCACGCAGTAGTCGAGCTCGACGCGGCCGCCGCCGTGGATCGCCAGCGTGTCGTGGCACTCGTTGCAGGTCGCCGTGCTGACCATGTCGCGGGTCGCGGGGGCGGTGGCGCCGCTGGGGACCCAGTCGAAGGTCGGGTTGTAGATCAGCTCCTCGCCGCTCTCCAGCGGGTACTCGAGCTGGATGGCGACCCGGTGCAGCAGCGTGTCGTCGTACTCGACCGCGACCGGCGAGGTGACCGCCGTGATGTCGGTGCCGAAGGTGTAGGTGTAGACGCCGTCACCGAGGTAGGCCAGGGTGCCGCTGCTCTCGTAGGTGGCCTGGGTGGCCGAGGCAAGGACGGGCACGCCGTCGGGGCCGGCGGTCGAGGTGGAGGTGTCCTCGGTGGTGTTCAGGTAGCTCTGCCACGCGTCGGGCGAGCCGCTCTCGCCCGGCTCGAGGCGCGCGATGGCGAAGCGCATGCTGCGGCTGCTCAGCAGGCTGGACGAGATGTCGCCGAAGGCGTTGCCGTCCTGGTCCCAGGCTTCGAAGGTGACGACGGGGGCGCCGGCGATCTCGACGCCGGTGATCACCACCTCGAGGGACTCGGGCTCGGCGGTCAGGTCTTCGCCGTCTTCGCCGTCGACGCCGTCTTCGCCGTCGACGCCGTCGGAGCCGTCGGAGCCGTCGACGCCGTCGGAGCCGTCGACGCCGTCGACGCCGTCCGCGCCGTTCGCGCCGTCTGCGCCGTCGACGCCGTTGGTGCCGTCCTTGCCGGCGGGCCCCTCGCATGCGGCGAGCAACAGGATGGTGATGATCGAGACGGTGCGGGACATGGCGGCTCCTACCTTGGGCGAAGTCCTTGCCTCGGCGAGAGAGGGGCCGAGGGTGAGCCCTCTCTGCAACAAGCGGGCCAACTTCCAGGAGGCGCCGCAGGTGCGCATTCTCTGCGAGGTCACCGGCAGGGAACCCTCACCTTGGGCCATATCGCCCACGACCACTGTGGAGTCGGGCACACCGCCGCGCGGCGTCCTCAACCCAGGCTGCGGGCCAGGCGGATGCCGACCCCCGCCGCCCGGAACGCCTGCGGAGACTTGACCCGGCTGCCGGTGCGCGCGTCCCGGTGGTGGCTGTACCAGCACCCCCCTCGCGACAGGCGGAGCAGGTCGGGGTCACCCTCGACCAGGGGCACCAGCCGCAGCCGGTCTCCCTCCATCGCGCGCTCGGTCTCGCCGTCCGCCTCCCGGCACCAGTCCCGGACGTTGCCCCCCATGCCGCGCGCGCCGTAGATGCTGACGTCCTCGGGGAAGGCCTGCACCCGCGTCGGCATCATCCGGCCGGCGTGGCTGTCCTGGGTCAGGCACCAGGTCAGGTCCAGGTGCTCGCCCCAGGGATAGGCCCGCCCGTCCACGCCGCGGGCCGCCTTCTCCCACTCCAGCTCTGACGGCAGCCGCCACGGCAGGCCGGTGCGCGCCGCGCGCCAGGCGGCGAAGTCCCGCGCCGCCGTCCAGGGGACCAGGACCACGGGCCAGTCCAGGTCCCAGGTGTCCCCCTCGGCGTCAGGCACCAGGTGGTGCCGGCCGGCCTCGTCCCGCGCGTAGACCGGCGCCCCGGGCACGCCCTGCCGGGCGCTGCGCTCGCGGGGGATGCAGTCGTCGGCGGCCGCGAGATCCCCGCGGGCGACCAGGTCGTCGAGGAAGGCCAGGTACTCCCGGTTGGTGACCGGGTGCCGGTCCAGGACGAAGCCGTCCACCCACAACCGCCGACCGGGGAGCGGACGGGTGGCCGCGGGGTCGCCGCCGACCTGGCACCAGCCGGCCGGCACGTAGACCTCGTCCGGCCCGATCGCCCCCTCGGGCGGCAGCAGGATGGGGTGGGGCGCCGAGGCCCCCGGCGCCACGCCGTGCCAGTGCTCCAGCCGCCCGATGGCCACCGGGTAGCGGACCACCTGCCGACCCGCGGCGCGCAGCTCGACCAGGTACCGTCCCCGCGGGAGGGTGGCCGCGAACAGCGGCGTGCGGCCGAGCAGGCGGGGGTCGCGGGGCACGAGCCGCCGATCGACCTCGAAGAGCGGCATCAGCACGGCCTGCGCGCCCGGGGGCTCGGTGAGCAGGGAGAGCGATCCGTCCCCGGCCAGGTAGGTCGCGTGCTCGCCGTCGTCGTGCGCCCGCAGCCGCAGCTCGAAGCGCGCGGCCGCGCCCAGGTCGCCCCGTGCCTCGGCCGCGGCGTGGGCCCGGCGGTAGAAGGCCGCGAGCCGCTGGTGGGCCTCGGGCAGGTCGGGCTGGTGGCTGAGGGCCGCGTGCAGCGACTGCACCATGCGCTCCTCGGCCAGGTCGGCCTCCCGCGCCAGGGCGTCCGCTTCCGCCTCGGCGTGCCAGGCGGGCCGCTTGTGGGCCACCGGCGCCAGCGGGGGCACCTCCCGCAGCAGCGCCTCGGACCGCTCCCGCAGCTCCTGGGAGCGCTCGCGCAGGCGCACGATCCGCGGCCGCAGCTCGTCGGCCTCCCGCACCACCAGCAGCGCCCGCTCCCGCCGCTGCGATCCCTCCAGCCAGTCGCCGATCTCCGCCGCCAGCGTCGCCGCGTCGGGCTGGCGGTCCGCCGGGTCGAAGGCCAGCGTCCGGGCGCAGATCGCCCACAGATCGCGGGGCACCGGCAGGCCGCCCCGCCCGGTCGGTGGCCCGCCGTCGCCCACCAGCGGCCCCGGCGGCGCGGGTGGCCCCTCCTGCTGGGCGCGCAGCAGCCCGGCCACGCTGGCCACCGCGTAGGGGGGCGCGTCGGCGAGCACGTGGTGCAGCATCGCGCCCAGCGCGTAGACGTCGGTCGCCGGCCCCAGGGCCGCGAGGTCACCGCGGGCCTGCTCGGGGGGCATGTACATGACGGTGCCCCCCACGTCTCCGGCCTGGGTCTGGAACAGGTCCCCCTCGGTGCGCTCGGTGCGGACCGGGTCGTCCCGCCGCGCCGCCCCGCCCTCGGCGCGCCCCCCCAGCACCTTGCCCAGGCCCCAGTCCAGCACCAGCACCTCGCCGAAGGCGCCGATCATCACGTTGCCGGGCTTCAGGTCGCGGTGGATCACGCCGCGGGCGTGCGCGTAGGCCATCGCCTCGCAGACCCGGTGCAGGGCGTCCACCAGCCGCCGCAGGCTCCAGCCGTCCGCGGTCCCCTGCCACCGGCCGTCGACGCTGGCGCGGTGCACGCGGTGGATCACCTCGCCCAGGGTCCGCCCCTGCACCTCCTTCATGGTGAACCACGCCCGCCCGTCCGCCAGGCGCCCGGCGTCGTAGACCGGGACGATGCCCGGGTGGGCGAGCTGGGCGCCGAGCTGCGCCTCTTCCAGGAAGCGGGCCATCGCCTCGGGGCTGTAGACCATCGACGGGCGGATGATCTTCATCGCGACGGGGCGGTTCAGCCGCCGGTCGAGCACCCGCCGCACCTCGCCCATGCCGCCGATGCCCAGCGGGCCGAGGTCGGTGTACCGCTCCGGCAGGCCCTGCTCGGCGGAGGAGGGCCCGGCGGCGGGCGGGTCGCCGTCGGGCACGGCGGTCAGACCTCCCCCCTCCTCCAGCGCGCGCATCAGGGACGCGAGCGCGATGGAGACGGAGGGCAGGTCGGGGGCGCCGTCGCTCACCGCGTGAGCGTACCGCAGCTCAGGCCTTGGCCCGGTAGGCGTCCATCAGCACCTGGGCCGTGGCCGGCCGCATGATCTGGCCGGGGGGGAACTCGCCGGCGACCAGCAGCTCGCGGACCTTCGTGCCCGAGATGCCGTAGGGCTTCTCGCCGGGGTGGTTCTCGGTCAGGTCGACGCGGCCCAGGCTCTCGTAGAAGGCGGCGAAGCCGACGTTGACCGGCCGGGTGTGCAGCTCGCCGGCCAGCTTGCCGAAGATCTCCTGGGCGTCGAAGTCGCCCCAGATCGGGGTGCCGTCCTTGTAGGGGGCATCCGCGTGCTTGCGGCCGATGACGATGTGGCTGAAGCCGTGGTTCTGCCGGTAGATCGCGTGCATGACGGCCTCGCTGGGGCCGCCGTACCACATGCGCATGTCCAGGCCGACCAGGTGGAAGACGTCGTTGAGCTCGTAGCCGACGTCGGCCCACAGGGCGGCGTCGCTGTCGCCCTCGCCCAGGCCGCGGCTGGCCTGCAGCGCGGCGTAGGTCTTCATGCGGGTGGCGGCGTCGACGTCGTCGCCCTTGAGCTGGCCGACCAGCGGGTTGAGGAAGACGCCGGTGTACAGGCCCTGCCGGGTCAGCACCTCGGCGCCGTAGACCAGCGCGTACTCGTGCGCGCGGTGCAGCGGGTTGCGGGTCTGGAAGGCCAGGGCCGCCTGGTAGCCGCGGTCGGCGATCATCGCCCGGGTCATGGCCGGGGTCGTGACGTAGGTGCCGAAGGCGGGGTTGACCGGCTGGGGCAGGGTCTCGATCTCGCCGCCGACCAGCATGGTGCGGGCGTCGTTGAAGGCGATGTCGGCGCCGGGGTGGTCGGTGCGGGTGGTGCGGTAGACCTTCTCGTTCCAGCGCGCCTTGTCCCAGGCATAGACGCTGCTGACGCGCAGCACGCCGATCACCTCGCCGCGGCTGTCGACCAGGGCGGCGTGGTGGCCGGGCTTGACCGAGGCGGCCTCGGCGTCGGTCACCGGCAGGGCGAAGGGGATGGTCCAGGCGTAGGCCGTGCCGCCGCGCACGATGCAGCCGTTGTCCAGGACGTGGTTCCAGTCGTCCTCGTCCATCGGGCCGTCGAGCGGGGAGAGGGTGCCGTCGCTCCAGCGGTAGACGATCGAGAGGTCGGCGTCGGTGACCTGGATCTTCGGCATGCCGGCCGCCTCGGCCACCAGCGCCTTGCGCTTGGACCAGGGCAGGACGCGGTTGACGAGCTGGGAGAGGCCACCGTGGACGGGGACGAGGGACATGAGCGCTCCGAGGCGATGCCGCCCGGCCTGGGGGCCCGGCGCGGCGTGAGAAGGCCGTCGTCATGGCACGCCGCCGGCCCCCTGTCCACCCCCGGGGCGTGACCAGGCTGTGCCAACCTGGTGCAGGGGCCCGCGGCCGCCGACCGGCCGCCCCCCCCCCCGGCGACCCTCAGTCGCAGTGCCCCGGGCCGGTCTCGCCGTTGTTCCAGGCGTCCAGCGCGTCCTTGAGCGCCTCGCCGCCGTCCCAGCTCCGGGCACCGCTGCCGGGGGGGTGCTCCACCAGCCAGGCGTCGGCGGCCTCGATGACCGTGGCGATGTCGGCGTCGTCGGCGCCCGCGGCGACGTTGAGCTTCGCCGCGATGAGCTGCGCGGCGAGCTGCAGGCTGTTGTCGCCGCCGGTGGAGGACTCGAGGATGGCGTCGCACTCGGCCTGGCTGTAGCCGACACCGCCCAGCTCCAGGCTGTCGACCGGCCACTCCTCGTGGGTCTGCCAGTAGCCGCGGGTCCGCGTGCAGCCGCACAGCGCCGGCAGCTCGACGGTCGCCTGCCAGGTGTCGACCCCGTCGCTGACCGAGATCAGCGCCTGGTCGTGGCTGCAGTCGGCCGCCTCGAAGCAGACGGGCACCTCGTCGTACAGCCCGTCGACCGTCTCGGTCAGCGCCGAGGCCAGCTCGTCGACGGCGGCGATCTCCCGCCAGGCACCGCCGCTGCCGGCGGCCAGCAGGGCGAGCTGGTCGTGGTCGACCTCGTCGCCGATGCCGACGGCGTAGATCGGGGTCGGAACGCCCAGCACCGACAGGTCGAGCAGCTCCTCGACCGTGGTGTCGATCCCGTCGCCGTCGTAGCGCGTGTCGTGCTCGTCGGCGGAGTTGTTCTCCTGGCCGTCGGTGAAGACCACGACCCCACGGCGCGGCTGGGTCAGGCAGACCTCCAGCCCCCCGCCGGCCTGGACCTGGGACCCGTCGGCCAGCACCTCGTTGCCCAGGCGCACGCCGTCCCACAGCGCCGTCCAGCCATTCGCGATGAACAGCTCGTCGACGGCCAGGTCCCAGGCCTCGGCGTCGTCGGTGAGCCCCAGCGCCGCGCTGGCGACCGTGCTCACCCGCACCAGCCCCACGCGCTCCTCGTCGCCCAGCTCCAGCAGGTGGTGGCCGAAGGCCCGCACGCCCTCCTGCATCGGCTCCAGGTAGCCCTCCTCCGAGCCGGAGTTGTCGGCCACCAGCACCACCTCCAGGTGGTCCTCGGCGCCCGCCAGGCTGACCTCGGCCGCCGCCCAGTCCCCCTCGCCCAGCCGCGTCTGCACGGTGACGTCCAGGTCCCCGCCCTCGACCGCGCCGTCGGCCCGCCGGATCGCCACCGTGACGCCGCCCACGCCGCCGCCGTGGGGCGCCAGGCGGCTGAGCTGGACCTGGTCCTGCGAGGTCTGGCAGGCCAGCACCAGGAGGAGAGGGGAGAGCATCGTCATGGGGCACGAGGGGCTGGAGGGACCTGCCGCAGCGAGAAGGTCCCACGGCGCGCGGCGGGGGGCAAGGGCACCGGATAGGGCCCGCCGCCCGCCCCCCGGAGCCCCAGGATGCCCGTCGCCACGCACGATCCGGCGATCGACCCCACCCAGCTCGAGGCCTGGGACCTGGCCCACCTGTGGCATCCCTTTACACAGCAGGACGAGTGGGAGGCCGACGCCCCGCCCCTGGTGATCGACCGGGCCGAGGGGGTCGAGCTCATCGACGTGCACGGCCGGCGCTACCTCGACGGCGTGAGCAGCCTGTGGACCAACGTGCACGGGCACCGCGTGCCCCGGATCGACGCGGCCGTGCGCGCCCAGCTCGACCGGGTCGCCCACAGCACCCTGCTGGGGCTGGCCGGCACGCCCTCGATCCTGCTGGCGCGCCGCCTGGTCGAGCTGGCGGAGCGGCACCTGCCCCACGCCGGCCTGTCCCGGGTCTTCTACAGCGACAGCGGCTCGACCGCGGTCGAGGTGGCCCTCAAGATGGCCTTCCAGTGGCAGCAGCAGCGTGGACAGACTTCGCGGACCCGCTTCGCCGCCCTGGACCAGGCCTACCACGGCGACACCATCGGCAGCGTCAGCGTCGGCGGCATCGACCTCTTCCACGCGATCTACCGGCCGATGCTCTTCGACGCGGTCCGCCTGCCCAGTCCCGAGCGCGCCGAGCCGGAGGAGGAGGCCGCCTGCCTCGCCCGCGCCGAGGCGCTGCTGGCCGCCCACGGCCCGACCCTGGCCGCCGTCGTCGTCGAGCCCCTGGTGCAGGGCGCGGCCGGGATGCGCATGCACTCGCCGGCCTTCCTGCGGCGGCTCTTGTCGCTGGCCCGCGCCCAGGGCGCCCTGGTCGTCGTCGACGAGGTGGCGACCGGCTTCGGGCGCACCGGCAGCATGTTCGCGATGGAGCAGGTCGGCCCGCTGGATCCCTGCGCCCTGCCCGGCGGTGGCCCCGACCTGCTCTGCCTGGCCAAGGGCCTGACCGGCGGCTACCTGCCGCTGGCCGCGACCATGGTCGGCGAGCACGTCTTCGACGGCTTCCGCGGGCCCTACACCGACCTGCGCACCCTGTTCCACGGCCACACCTACACGGGCAACCCCCTGGGCTGCGCGGCGGCCCTGGGCAGCCTGGAGCAGTTCGACCAGGACCGCCTGCTCGACCGCCTGCCCGGGCGGATCGCCGCGCTGGGCCAGGCGATGGCCACGGTACCCGACCGCCACGTCGCCGAGCGCCGCCAGCGGGGGCTGATGGCCGGCCTGCTGCTGCGCCACGACCGCCCACCCCGGGACCGCGTCGCCCACCGGGTCTGCATGGCCACGCGGCGCCACGGCGCCATCGTCCGGCCCCTGGGCGACCTGGTCGTCCTGGTGCCCCCGCTGGCCATGGACGAGCCGACCCTGGCGCGCCTGGTCGCGGCGGTCGCCGCCGGCATCGCGGACGTCCTGGGGTGAATCGGGCATGATGGGCGCCCCGGAGGACCCCATGACCCTGCCCTCGCCCCTGCGCCCCCTCGCCCTGGCCGGGCTGCTGCTCGCCCTCGCCTGCGGCGGCGCGCTCCAGGACACCGACGACTTCTCCGCCGTCGTCGACGCCCCCGCGCTGGTGGCGAAGGGCCAGACCTTCCCGGTGACGGTGACCGTCCACAACAGCGCCGCCGAGCCCCAGGTGCTCGAGTCCCTGGACATCGCCGACGAGTGGCTGGCCGGCGTCACCATCCAGTCGTCCTCGCCGCCCTACGCCGAGGCCATGCACGTGCCCATCGACGGCACGTGGAGCTACACCTACCGGGAGACCATCCCCGCCGGCGGCAGCATCGACGTCACCCTGCAGGCCACCGGCGTGCAGGCCGGCACCTTCCGCGGCGAGGTCGACGTCTGCGTCGGCGGGATGGCGCGCTTCCGCAGCTACCCCCTGACGACGACGGTCGAGTAGCGATCGGGGGACGGCGCCGCCCTTGACCTGCGCCGCGGCCGTGGGGGATGATGGACGCGTCCCCCCTCCCCGGAGTCCACCATGCGCACCGCCTTGTCCCTGCTGGCCCTCGCCTCCCTCGCCGCCTGCGGCACCGACGACCTGTCGGCCCCCACCGCCGCGCACGCCCAGGCGCCGCGCCTGGTCGGCCAGGCGCCGACCCTGGACCTGGCCCTGACCGGCGGCCTGACCGAGGCCGACCACGTCGAGGTCCGCCCCGGCGTCTTCGTCGTGCGCACGCTGCACGAACGGGGCGAGGTCTCGGTGCTCGACCTGGGCGCCGCCCGCGAGGCCGAGCTGCTGGACGCCGCCGAGTCCGGCACCACGCCCCCGCCGCCCTACCCCGGCACCGGCGAGGGGGGAGGCGGCGTGGACGAGGGCGAGGAGCCCACGCCCGGCGAGGAGGTCGGCACCACCTGCTACGAGTACGAGTACGACAACTACACGGACTCGACCCGCGGGCGGAACCTGTTCGGCGGCAACCCCTCCTGGTACGCCGTCGCCTCGGCCCTGTCCTACTCCGACACGACGGGCCCCCGGCCGGTGCGCAACGACTACGTCAGCACCTACCTCTACACCTCGGCCCCCACCACGGTGGACTACGCCTATGCCTATGGCTACGTCTACATCGAGGGGCGGTACGTCGGCTACATCGACGACCAGGTGAACCCGGGCACCTCGGCCGTCGCCACCGGCGTGTGGACGGTGAGCTGCCGCGAGCGGGACAGCGTCACGGTCGAGATGCAGACCTACCACTACCTGTACGACGGCGACCAGTACCTGAACATCGGGGACCGCGTCACGGCGACCGTGGCCTGCTGCCCCTGAGTGGCCCCAGGGGCCCGGGCGCTCAGGCCCGCGCCCCGTGGCAGTGCTTGAGCTTCCGCCCGCTGCCGCAGGGGCAGGGGTCGTTGCGGCCCAGGCCCGCGGCGGCGGGATCGGACAGCGCCCGCAGGGTGGCCATGACCCCCTCGGCCGGCTGCCCGCGCCGGACGTGATCGGCCAGCAGGCGCATCGGCAGGTCGACGTGGGTGAAGAAGGCGTAGTAGCCGGCGCAGAGCCAGGACAGGCCGGGGTGGCCCTGGGCGTCGGCCAGGAAGCGGTCCTTGGGGCAGGCGCCGTTGCAGGCGAAGCGCACCTCGCAGCGGCGGCACTGCGGCGGCAGCGCGTCGAGCTTCTTGCAGCCGAAGGCGCGCTGGTCGGGCGAGGCGACCAGGGCGGCCATGTGCTGCTCCAGGATGTTCCCCAGGCGATGTGTGGGGGTCACGTAGTGGTCGCAGGAGTACAGATCCCCGTTGTGCTCGAGCGCGACGGCGTCCCCGCAGGTCTCGCGGAAGATGCACATCGAGGGCTGCAGCCCCACCCAGGCCGCCAGCGCCGCCTCGAAGGTGGGCAGGAAGACGGTCCCGACGTCGTGGTGGACCCACTCGTCGAAGACCTCGCACAGGAAGCGCCCCCAGCCCTCGGGCGAGACGGTGCGATCGCTGACCGGCGCCTCCTGCCGCGAGAAGCCGGCGATGCCGCCGCGGGAGATCCCACCCAGGTCGATGCCGCCCGGGTCCAGCCGCTCGACGATGGGGATGAGCTGGATGAAGCGGAAGGAGAGCTCGTCGCGCAGGAAGCGGTAGACCTCGCGCCCGCGGTCCTGGTTGGCGGCGTGCACGGTGACCAGGGCGTTGACGTCCACGCCGTGGCGCTGCAGCAGGCGGGCGGCGCGCACGACCTGGTCGAAGGTGCCGCGGCCGCCCTTGTCCTTGCGGTAGGCGTCGTGCACCTCGCGCGGCCCGTCGATGGACAGTCCCACCAGGACCCGGTGCTCGGCCAGGAAGGCGCACCAGTCGTCGTCCAGGCGCACGCCGTTGGTCTGCAGGCTGTGCTCGAGCTGCTGCCCGGGCGGCAGAAGCCGCTGCAGGCGGCCGACCACCTTGCGGAAGAAGTCCAGGCCCATCAGGGTGGGCTCGCCCCCCTGCCAGGCGACCGGAACCACCGGCTGGTCGCGGTGGACCTCGATGACCTGCCGCAGGTAGGCGTCGAGCACGTCGTCGCCCATCCGGAAGGAGGCCCCGGGGTAGAGCGCCTCCTTGTCCAGGTAGAAGCAGTAGGTGCAGTCCAGGTTGCAGACCGCGCCCGTGGGCTTGGCCAGCACGTGGAAGAGCGGGGCGTCCGAGGGATAGGACAGCGGCGCCGCCGGCCCGGGCGCTGGGGCGCTCACGGCAGGTACCGGCTCTGGGCCAGGAAGGCGGGGTCGGGGTACCAGGACCAGTACAGCGCGCCGTCCTCGACGTCGGCGATCAGCGCCTCGACCTGCTCCTCGTCCACCGCCGGGCAGCCCCAGCTCCGCCCCAGGTAGCCGTAGTCCTCGACGAACTCGGGCGTGGCGTACCAGGCGCCGTGTACGACGATGGCGCGGTCGCGCACCGCGTCGTTGATGCCGGGCTCCAGGCCGTCCAGCCGCAGGGAGAAGCCGTTGTCCCCGGTGTAGGTCTCGGCCGTGCGCATCAGGCCCAGGCTGGACTGGTGGCTGCCGTCCTCGTTGCTGAAGGAGTCGGCGTAGCGCAGGTCGTCGGCGCTGGCGCTGCCCTCGCCGTGGGCGACGTGCAGGTGGTGGATCACCGCCTCCTGCGCGAGATCGATCGTCCACTGTCGACGATCGGTGGAGGGCAGGCTGAAGTCGATGATGGTGTACTCGAAGCGGTCGACCTCGTCCGCCATCCAGGCCAGGTCGAAGGCGTAGAGCCCCTTCTCCAGGACCTCGCGGTCCAGGCCCAGGTGCTCGAAGTCGGCGGGGGTGGTGTGACCCAGGTACAGATCGTACTGCCCCGCCTGCTCCTGGCCGTCGTCGTCGACCCAGGTGTCCACCACCACGTAGTAGCGGCCGGCGGGCAGCAGGCTTCCGGCGTCGGTGTGGCCGCGGTCGATGCAGTCGTCACTGTCCAGGCTGCCCAGCAGGTGCACGTCGACGTCCCGGTCCCAGTCCGACAGGGCGGCGGCCAGGAAGCCGTCTTCGGGCAGGTCGACCCGGTAGACCACCTCGGGGCCCGACTCGTCGGTGTCCGGCGCGCAGGCGTAGGAGGCGAAGGCGCGCGCGGTGCTCTTGCGCGTGTCGCCGCTGTGCGCGAAGGGCAGGCTGTCGACGCAGATGACGCCGTCGGGACAGTCCTGGGTGGTGGCGCCCCCGTCGCCCGGCGAGGTGGCACCCCCGTCGCCCGGCGAGGTGGCGCCCCCGTCGCCCGGCGAGGCGCCGCCGTCGGAGGTGGCGCCGCCGTCGGAGGTGGCGCCGCCGTCGGACGGGTCGCCGTGGCGGGGGCCGGGGTCGGTCGGGTCCGACGCGACGCAGGCGAGCAGCAGGGCCAGGGTCGGGTTCACCGCGCGCTCCGGGGCCGGTGGGGCCGGGTGGAACAGGTATTATAACGCATTGCCTGACACCCTCTGCTAGCAGCCTGTAGCCCGTTGGTCGAGCGACACCCCAACCGACCATGCGCAGGGGCGGAGGCCGCCCGGGTCGGACCATCGCGGCGTGTTCACCGCAGGGTGGCGGTGTAGACCTTGCGGATGTTGTAGGCGGAGCAGACGAGGGCCCACTCTCCGCGGGCCTTGGTGAGGCCGCGGAGGAGGAACTGTCGGAAGCCCATCGTTGCTTTGATGATGCCGAAGACCAGCTCTACCGTGCTCTTGCGCGCTCTCATCCGCGCCTGGCCTTCTCGGGTCTTCAGTCGGCTGGCCATCCTGGCCTGCGCATCGGCGCCGTGGGGCGGGGCCCCCTCCACCGGCTCGGGAGGGGGCCAGCTTCGCCGCTCTCGGGCCAAGGCCAGGTAGGGCGTGACGCCTCGTTCCTCGGCGGTGGTCGCGTTGGTCTCGCTCATGTAGCCGGCGTCGGCTGTCAGGCTGATGGGCGCCGTGCCCAGGTGGTCGATGGCCCGCTCCAGCATGGCCGGCAGGTACTGAGCATCCGGAGCCTGGTTGCTCAGCCCTTGGGCCACGATCAGGTTGACGTGCCCATCGACGACGGCCTGGCCGTTGAAGCACTGATCGAAGGCGCCCTTGGCCGTCTTCATGATCCGGCTCTCGGGGTCGGTGAAGTTGCGCTGGGCCTTGGGATCGG
>JAKLKF010000370.1 GCA_023150805.1 Myxococcota bacterium
CTACCCCCATCTGCAGTGCAGCAGCTTCCTGATGTTGGCCGACAAGTCCAAGACCTGTTCGGTCGATGGCCTGAACCAGCGCTTCAAGATCGGGCGCATGGGCGGCCGCCCGGTGGTGACGGTGCTGCCGGGTACCGACGCGCAGTCGATCGGCGCGCCGGTGTTGAGCTGCGTGAACGTGGACGAACTGGTCGACGAGATCCTTCGCGAGCCGATCGAAGCGCCCGGCGCGACGGGCACCCTGTCGGAACTGGCGGCAACCTGGGCCGAGCAGTACCGGACGGACACGCGCATCGCGCCGAGCATCGGCGCGCACTGCGCGAAGTGCGAGTTCCGCGCCGACCCGCCTGAACCCGGCATGCGCAGCGGGCTGCACGAGTGCTGGCGCGAGGCGGCCGGCTTCACGGAAGCCGACTTCGCCCGGGGCACCGTGCTCGACCTGTGGAACTTCCGTGGCAAGCAGGCGCTGATCGAACAACGCGTGCTGCGGCTGGCGGAGGTTCCCCTCGACGCGCTGGGCGACCAGGGTGGCGC
>JAKLKF010000371.1 GCA_023150805.1 Myxococcota bacterium
GGGGCCGCGGGGAGTTCCACTTCCTCCTGCTCTCGGCCCTCACGGGGATGTTCCTCGTCTCCTCGGTGGGGGACCTGATGTCGATGTTCGTCTCCCTGGAGCTGGTGACCCTCTCCTTCTTCATCCTGGCCGCCTTCCGGAGGGAGCGGCCGGAGTCGGTGGAGGCGGGCCTGAAGCTCCTCGTCCTCGGCTCGCTCGCCGCCGCCTTCGTCCTCTTCGGGACCGCCTTCCTCTACGGGGCGACGGGGGACCTCACCTTCGCCGGCCTCCGGGACCACCTGGCCTCGCTCCGGGGGGCGCCGCCGTCCCGGGACCTCCTCCTCGGGCTGCTGTTCGTGCTGCTGGGGCTCGGGTTCAAGATCGGCATGGTGCCCATGCAGGTCTGGGTGCCGGACGTCTACCAGGGGGCCCCGGCCCCGGTGACCGCCTTCCTCGCGGTGGGCTCCAAGGCGGCGGGCTTCGCGCTGGTGCTGCGCCTCGTGACGACGGTGGCCGGCCCCGGGACGAAGGACTCGCTCCAGCTCCTCTTCACG
>JAKLKF010000372.1 GCA_023150805.1 Myxococcota bacterium
TGAGTCCGCGGTCGAGTTACCGAGGAGATCGGGTGTTTCCGGATGAACGCCGGGGCTATTCCTCGTCGTCCTCGGGCGGCGGGTTCTTGGGAGCGCCGAAGTTGGCCGTCCCGATCCGCACGATGTTGGCGCCCTCGGCGATCGCCGGCTCGAAGTCGTTGGTCATGCCCATGGAGAGCAGGTCGAAGCGCCCCTCGCCGATCCCGATCTTCTTCATTTCCTCGAACAGCTCGCGACAGCGGGCGAAGGTGGCGCGGGTCTCGGCCTCGTCCCACAGGCGGTAGCACAGGCCGGGCCCGAGCCTTCCGGCGCGGCCGCGCCGCTGGTCGGCCGAGGCGCGCGACACGCGCACCGTCGCGAGCCCCGTCAATCCCGTCTCGGGGTCGTAGCGCGGCACGCGCGCGAGGCCGCTGTCGACCACCACGCCGACGCCTTCGATCGTGAGGCTCGTCTCGGCGATCGCGCTGGCCAGCACGACCTTGCGCCGCCCCGGCGGCGGCGGCTGGATGGCGCGGTCCTGCGCCGCGGG
>JAKLKF010000373.1 GCA_023150805.1 Myxococcota bacterium
CGTGACTTGGGGCAGCCGCTGGACTGGTTGCTGCGCTCCAAACACAACCGCACCCTCAGCGAGGGCGACAAACTGTGGAGCCGAGTGACGCACGCAGAGCCCGTGGGAGAGATTCGCTTTACCCTGGCGCAGCGCCAGGGGCAGCGCGCCCGCGAGGTGGTGCAACTGGTGTGGGCACAAACAGTGCAGCTGCCCGATGGCCAGGGCGGCGTTGTGCAGGCCACGTGTATCGTGGCCCGGGAGGTTGAGCCCCCTGCTGGCGACAAGGCCATTGAGTGGCGATTGCTGACGAATCTGCCCGTCGACACCCTGGAACAGGCGGCCCGCATGATCGACTGGTACCGCGCACGCTGGGAGATCGAGATGTGCTTTCACGTACTCAAGAATGGTTGCCGCATTGAGGCTTTGCAACTGGGCTGTGTCGACAAGCTTGAGCGCGCCCTGGTGCTGTACATGGTGGTGGCCTGGCGCATCGCCCGGCTGATGCGGCTGGGGCGCAGCTGCCCGCATCTCGATGCGCAATTGATG
>JAKLKF010000374.1 GCA_023150805.1 Myxococcota bacterium
GATGCGCCCCTCGGGCGCGATGATGTGCTCGTGGAGGAGCCCCTGCTGGGACGGCTCGAACAGCGCGTACGCGCCTCCGGCGTGGGGATCGTCGTGCCACATCCACGACGCGCCGACCTCGAATTCGTCGACGACCTGCGGGTGGATCTGCGCGAGATCCTCGAGCGCCTGACGAAGGCCTGAGACAGGAGCCCCCATGGCGAAGAAGCCCGCCGCGCCCGCCGGCCCCCTCGTCGCGATCCTCATGGGGAGCGACTCCGACCTCGCGGTCATGGAGCGCTGCCTCAAGACCCTGGAGGTCCTCGGCGTCCCCTTCGAGGTGAGCGTCCTCTCCGCCCACCGCACCCCCGACGAGGTCGAGGCCTACGTGCGGAAGGCGGAGGCCTCGGGCGTGGAGGTCTTCGTCTGCGCCGCCGGCGGCGCCGCCCACCTCGCGGGCGCGGTCGTGGCGCGCACCCTCCTCCCGGTGCTCGGCGTCCCCCTCGTCGCCTCCCCCCTCGGCGGCCTCGACGCGCTGCTCGCC
>JAKLKF010000375.1 GCA_023150805.1 Myxococcota bacterium
AGTTCGACCGGAAGACGACAACGCAGGTTTCAATCCCCTCTGTGTCGGGGTGGGGTCTGCGACCCACCCCGCCGGCTGGATGCGAAAGCTGAAAGCCATAGGTTTCAATCCCCTCTGTGTCGGGGTGGGGTCTGCGACGACAACGACTGCGACGGCACGGACCTCTAGGTTCAAGTTTCAATCCCCTCTGTGTCGGGGTGGGGTCTGCGACTTGGGATCTGCGAACAGCAGATTAACGAGCTGCTGAAGAAGTTTCAATCCCCTCTGTGTCGGGGTGGGGTCTGCGACTACCTCCATTCAAGCTGTAGGGGTAAGCAAGAGCGTTCAAGTTTCAATCCCCTCTGTGTCGGGGTGGGGTCTGCGACGGGGCCTCTACGTCGAGGGGGTGTCGGACGCGCCTATCCCGTTTCAATCCCCTCTGTGTCGGGGTGGGGTCTGCGACCCCTTCCTCCGGGAAGTAGCGCGTGAGCACGACGGCCTCAGTTTCAATCCCCTCAGTGTCGGGGTGGGGTCTGCGACG
>JAKLKF010000376.1 GCA_023150805.1 Myxococcota bacterium
GTGGACGGCGACGGCCACTTCCCGGCGGGAGGTTGCGTCGGCGGCGGCGACGACTGCGACGACGGTGACGCCACCGCCTTCCCGGGCGCGGCGGAGGTCTGCGACGGGGACGACGAGGACTGCGACGGGCTCGCCGACGAGGGCCTCGACTCCCCGTATCACCCCGACGCCGACGGGGACGGCTATGGCGACGACACCGTCACGGCGTGGTTCTGCGCCGCGCCCGGGGCGGGCTACTCCACGTTCGGGGGCGACTGCGACGACACCTACTACAATACCGAGGGCTTGTGCCGCTGGACGAGCGTGGGCGCCGGCCGGTTCCACGTGTGCGCCATCCGCGAGGGCGGAGCGGTGGAGTGCTTCGGCCTCGATTACGGCGGCTCGACGAGCCCCCCCGGGGGTTCGTTCCGGCAGGTCGCGGTCGGCACCTACCACTCCTGTGGGCTCCGGGACGACGGGACGATCGAGTGCTGGGGACAGGACACCTACGGCCAGTCCTCGCCCCCTTCGGGCACGTACT
>JAKLKF010000377.1 GCA_023150805.1 Myxococcota bacterium
GGCTGGCGCCTCGCAAAGGCAAGGAGATGGCGGGTCAGGTTGGCCCCGCGGATCGCCGCCTGGCCGATCTCCTCGGTCCAGGCGGATTCCGGCATCCGGCCCGCAAGGCGATCGGTGAGAAGCGCCGCGTTGCCCCGGACGACCGTGAGGAGGTTGTTGAAGTCGTGGGCCACGCCGCCCGCCAGCCGGCCGACGGTCTCGAGCCGCTCGGCCTGGGCCAGCCGGCGCTCGAGATCGCGGCGGGCGGTGACGTCACGCGCTACCACCAGGATGCCGCCGAGCGACGGCACGTCGACGCAGTTCGTCCCGCTGCATTCCAGCGTGAGCCAGCGGCCGTCGCCATGACGGACTCGAAGCTCGATCACCGCGGCGGCACCCGGACGGGACGCGATCGAGCCAAGGGCGCCTTCGGCCCGCTCCCGATCGTCCGGGTGCACCAGGTCGAGGATCGACGCTCCCATCAACCGCTGATTCGGGATGCCGAGGAACTCCCGATCCGGGCGGAGGTCGACCAGGTAGC
>JAKLKF010000378.1 GCA_023150805.1 Myxococcota bacterium
CGGTCTCGTCGAGGAGTTCCGGCGTCTCTCCGCGCCCCAGCCGGGAGGCGGCTTGCTCCAGGCGCTCCAGGGGGGCAACCGTGCGGCTGGCCAGCCAGCGGGCCGTCAGCAGGGCCAGGGCGAAGCCCAGCGCCAGGGACACCAGCAGGGTCAGCACGGGGTGTGCGTCGACCCGCTTCAGCGGAAACCCCACCGAGATCGCCTGCATGCCGGAGGGAAGGGCGATCCATAGCCACGCTTCCCCGTGGATCTCCTCCCGCGCCAGGTGCTGCATCCGGCCGGTGCGGGCGGCCAGGGATGCTTCGACGAAATGCAGGTAAGGGCCGTGCCATTCGTCGCGGTCGTAGGCCGGGGGCTCGGCCCGCAGGGCCAGCTGATGGGTGGCGGCGAGTTCGTGCTCGAAGGCCGGGCGCGTTTCGGGCGGGAGCTCGCTCCAGGTTTGGGCGGACAGGAGCATCAGGCTGGCCAGGTCGGCGGCCGAGCTGCGGGCCATCGGCAGCATCAGGAAGACCACCACGG
>JAKLKF010000379.1 GCA_023150805.1 Myxococcota bacterium
GTGACGTCGCGGAACACCAGCACCGCGCCGGTGATCTCGTCGCCCTCGCGCAGCGGGTGCGACGAGTACTCGGCCAGCAGCGTGCTGCCATCCTTGCGCCACAGCGTCTCGACCATGCCCTGGCGCGCCACGCCGTTGCGAAACGCGTCGTAGATCGGGCACTGCGCGTCCGGGTAGGGCGTGCCGTCGCCGCGGCTGTGGTGGATCGTCGAGTGGGTGGGCCGCCCGATCAGCTCGTCGTGGGTGTAACCCAGCATCTCGAGCGCGGCGTCGTTGACGAAGGTGCACCGGCCCTCGGTGTCCAGGCCGTAGATGCCCTCGCCTGCGGACTCCAGCAGCAGCCGGAAGCGCGCCCGGCTGGCGCGCAGGGCGGCTTCGGCCTCGCGCCGCTCGTCGACTTCGCGGCGCAGCTCGGCATTGGTCGCCTGCAGCAACACGGCCTGCTGCTCGAGCTGCCCGGTGCGCTCGGCCACCATCGACTCCAGCCGCTCGCGGTGCTGGCGCAGTTCGGCTTCGAT
>JAKLKF010000037.1 GCA_023150805.1 Myxococcota bacterium
GGCGACCCCGGCCGCGGCCGGTGGGGCTGCTGGCGCTGGGCGGCGTGGGCCTGGGCGGGCTGCTGCTGGCCGGCGCCTGGGAGCCCGCCGTGGCGCGCCCCTTCGCCCTGCTCCTGCTGGCCCTGGCCGCCACCCACCTCGTCGCCACCGGGGCCGCCCTGGCCCTGGTCGAGCGGCCCCTCGCCGGCCGCCTGCTGGGCCTGGGCAGCGCGCTGGCGGCGCTGGCCACCGGGGTGCTGGGGCTGCACCTGGGCGGCCTGTGGGGCTGGGTCGGGGGCTAGGCTCCCGGGCGCGGCGGCTTGCCTCGCCGGGGGGCGGCCCCGCGAGGATAGGGCGGCCGGCGTGAGCCCTCCCTCGCCCTCCTCTGCAGCGGCCGCGCCCGCCGCGCCCGCCGCGGCCCGGCCCTGGATCCGCTTCGCGCTGCTCGGCTTCCTGGGCTTCGGCAGCACCAACTTCCTGCTCGGCTGCATCGTCGAGTGGAGCGGGCGCGACCCGCAGGCCTCGATCAGCGCTCCGCTGCTGCTGTGGCTGGCGATGGGGCTCGTCGGGCTGTGCTCGCTGGTGTTGTTCCGCTGGACGGGCCGGGGCCTGCGCGGCCTGCCCTCGCGCGGCGTGGTCGGCATGGCGGCCGCCGCGGGCCTGACCCTGGCGGCGGGCATGATGACGCTCAAGCTCGGCCTGGCTGCCGAGCCCGGGGCGCGGGGCCCCCTGGTGGCGGTCGCCTCGTCCAGCGCCCTGCTGGTGGCCCTGGCCTCGCGGGTGCTGCTGGGCGAGCGGCTGAGCGGCCGGCACGCCCTCGGCCTGCTGGTGATCGTCGGCGGCGTCGTGATGATCGGCCTGTCCGGCGGCGGCCAGGCCTCGCACACGGGCCTGGCCTTCGGGCTGTTGACGCTCTTGTGCTTCGGCGTGACCAACACCCTGCTCAAGGTCGCCGGCCACCGCGGCGCCGACTCGGTCTCGGCGACGGTGGTGCTGTGGACCTCGGCGGGCGCGGCCGGGCTGGTGGGCCTGGGCACGACCTTCGCCATCGGGCGCGGCCTGGCGGGCCTGGACTCGCCCCTGCTCGTCGGGACCTCGCTGCTGGCCGGGCTCACGCTGGCGGTCGGCATGCTCGGCACCAAGCTGGCGGTGACCCGCGGGCCGGGCGGGCCGGCGGCGGCCATCGCCGGGGCCAACGCGGTGCTGGTCGCCCTGCTGGAGCGGCTGGTCTTCGGCCACACGCCGCCCTCCTGGAAGCTGGTGGGCATGACCGTGGCCGTCGGAGGCATCGTCCTGCTGGCCCTGGCCAGCCGGCACGGGCGGCGCTGAGGTGGGTGAGGGGAGCGCGGCGGCCCCGGAGCTGGCCCACGTCGCCGCGGGCATCCGCGCCGTGCACCGCGGCCACGCGCCCAACTGCAGCAGCAGCGGCAGCGTGGTCGGCGTCGCCCTGGTCTCGGCCGTCGCCGCCACCGCCGTGGTCAACGCCTGGGCGCTGCGCTTCCTGCGCTGGGCCGAGGGGCAGGGCCCGCCCGGCGCGCCGCCCCGCCTGCGGCGCGAGGCCGACGGCAGCGCGCTGCTGGCCCTGCCGGGCGGGACGGAGGACCCGCCGGGGGAGGAGGCCGCGGCCGGGCGGGTCCAGGCCGGCGCCATCCTGCACCTGGAGCCCTGGCTGGCGGCCGTGGCCCTGGCCGCCGGCGCCGTCGAGGTCGGCCCCGGCGCCGCGGAGGCCGGCGCCCTCGTCGCCGCGCCCTCGCCCACCGCCCTGGTCGCGCCGACCGAGGTCCACCTGGCCGTCACCGACCGCTGCCCCGCGCGCTGCGCCGGCTGCTACCTGGAGGCCGGGCCCGAGCGGCCGGTGCGCGAGCCCGGCGCCGACGACCTGCGCGCCCGCCTGGACGAGCTGGCGGCGATGGGCGTGCTCGAGGTGGCCTTCGGCGGCGGCGAGGGCCTGCTGCGGGCCGACCTGCTCGACCTGCTGGCCCACGCCCGCGGCCTGGGCCTGGTCCCCAACCTGACCACCTCCGGCTTCGGCCTCTCGCCCGCGCTGGCCCGCCGCCTGGCGCCGCTGGTGGGCCAGGTCAACGTCAGCCTGGACGGGCTCGGCCCGGTCTACCGGCAGGTCCGCGGCTGGGACGGCGCAGCGCGCGGGCTGCAGGCGCTGTGCACGCTGGCCGAGGCGGGCTGTCGCGTGGGCGTGAACACGGTGATCACGCGGCCATTGCTGGAGGGCGACGCCCTGGAGGCGCTCGGCCGCGCCATCGAGGTGGCAGGCGCCGACGAGTGGCAGTGGCTGCGCTTCAAGCCCGTCGGTCGCGGCGAGCAGGCCTGGTCAGTCCTGGCGCCGACCGCGGGCCAGGCCCGGGAGCTGTGGCCGCGCGCCCTGCGCCTGGAGGCGGCCGGTCGCCTCGGCCTGCGCTTCGACTGCGCCCTGGTGCCCTTCCTGGTCGCCCACCAGCCGCCCGCCGACCTGGTCGCGCGCCTGGGCCTGCGCGGCTGCCCCGGCGGCCACTCGCTCTGGGCCCGCGACGCCGCCGGGGCGTGGGCTCCCTGCTCCTTCGCGCCGGGCGCCCCCGCCGGTGCCCTCGCCGCCGCCTGGCGCGAGCACGCGCCCCTGCGCGCCTGGCGGGACCGCGCCGCCGCGCCGCCGGAGCCCTGCGCCTCCTGCGCCTGGGCCGCCACCTGCCGCGGGGGCTGCCGGGCCGTCAGCGCCTTCCTGGTGGGCGATCCGCTGGCGCCCGACCCGGAGTGCCCGCGGGTCCGGGCCGCGGCATCGGTCACCTGACCGAGGCGGACCGCCCGGGCGCCCGTCGACCATGCGCCGCCGCCCATGGAGGTCCGCCGTGCCCACCCTCGCCCTGATCCTGCTGTCCGGCTGTGGCCTGCTCGGCGCCGACCTCGCGGGCGACTGGGAGGGGGAGGTCGAGTGCCGCCAGCCCGAGGTGCAGGTCGAGGCCGAGCTGGAGCTGGACGCCGAGGGGGGCGGGCTGTTCGCGGGGACCCTCGACATGGTGCAGCGCCGCGCCGCCCCCGACCAGGGCGCCAGCGCCGAGCTGGTGCTCACGGTCACCTGCGCCGCCGAGCTGGAGACGGCGGGCGGCGGCGAGCAGGACCTGGACTACGACATCGAGATCGAGGGCGTGGACTGCGAGCTGTTCCAGGGTGGCAGCCTGGTGGCCTGGGGCTGCGAGGAGCTGGGCGTCGGCGTCGACGAGGGCGAGGACGACTTCGGCACCCTGACCTGGGACGGCGAGGACAGCATCGAGGTCGACGACGGGCGCTGCCAGGGCGAGCTGGAGCGGTGAGCCTCCGGTCGTGACGGGCGGCGCGAGATAGCCCGCGCGACATGGCCGCTCCCGCCGACCGCCCCCGCCTGGCCGCCGCCGCGCTGGCCTGCGCGCTGGCCTGCTGCCTGTCCTATGCCGGCCAGCGCCTGTGGGACGCGCGCACCGAGCCGCCGCCGGGCACCGTGCTGCTGCAGGCGACCATCCCCTACTACTGGCGGGTGGGCGCCACCCTGCTGCACGGGGGCGGCGCCGCCCTGCTGGTCGGCCTGGCGCTGGACGACGCCGCCGCGCGGCGCTGGCTGGGCCGCGCGCCCTGGCTGGTCCCGCTGGTCGTCCTGCCGGCCGCCCTGGCCATGGCCCTGGTCCCGTGACCGGCGCCGCCTACGCCCTGCTGGAGCGGCTGCACGGCCACCTGGCCCTGCTCGGCCTGGCCGTGCTGATCCACCCGCTGCTGACCCTGCGGGCTCGGGCCGGGCTGTCCCGGCGCACCCTGCTGACCGCCGA
The DNA here is from genome assembly GCA_023150805.1 of Myxococcota bacterium. Classification (GTDB taxonomy): domain Bacteria; phylum Myxococcota_A; class UBA796; order UBA796; family UBA2385; genus UBA2385. The sequence goes on from JAKLKF010000037.1 coordinate 3,768, forward strand.
CCTGGGCGCCCTGCTCCTGCTGCTGCCCTTCGTCGGCGGCTGGCTGCTGTACCCGAGCTACCGGGAGCGGGTGAAGCCCGACCTGCTGCGCCACGACCTGCCGCTGGCGCTGCGCTTCGAGACCAAGGAGCACCTGGCGGTCATGACCGTCGCGCTGGCGCTGGGCGCGGCCGTCGCGCTGCATGCGGCGGGCCGCTCGCCCGAGGGGCGGACGGCGGCCCGGTGGATGCTCCTGCTGGCGGCGGGCTGCGGCCTGTCGACGGCAGCCCTGGGCCTGTGGGTGTCGGCGGGCGCCACCCCGGCCTGGTGAGCGGTTGGCGCCGGGTGAGCGGCAGCGGGCGCTGTCAGCGCGGGACGCTGAACTGGTCGATGACGTTGCCGTCCAGGTCGCGCACCACGAAGTCCGCCTGCTTCGGGCCGAAGTCGCCGATGATGTAGTGCTCGATCGGGTTGGCGACCGCGTTCCACCAGGCGTCGTCGGTGCTCTCGTACAGGGGCGCGCCCGCGCCGCCGCTGACGATGTAGACGGTGCCGTCGCCCTCCGGCACCTCCTCTCCGGCCTTCACCGGCACGCTGCGCTCGTAGATGTGGTTGTGCCCCGCCACCACGAGCTGCACGCCGCCCTCCTCCCAGGCCGGCGACCACGCCTCGCGCACCTCCAGGTTGCTGTCGTGGGCGGTGCAGGAGGAGTAGGCCGGCTGGTGGTGGGTCGCGACCCGCCAGGGCCGGCCGGTCGCGGCCAGCTCCTGCTCGATGAAGGCCTTCTGCACGCTGGCCAGGTCCTCCTGGCTGCGGACGGTGTCGTTCAGGCTGAGCAGCAGCAGGTCGCCCCACTCGACGGCGTACCACTCCTCGGTCCCCGGGAAGCCGAACTGGGCGAAGTAGTGCTGGGCCAGGAACTCGTGGTTGCCGTGGCTGGCGAAGAAGGGCGTGGTCGCCAGCAGGTCGCCGCTGGCCGCGAACCACTCGTCCCACTCCGACTGGTTGGCGCCCAGCTCCACCATGTCGCCGCTGAAGACCACCAGGTCCGGCGCGTGGGTCTGCATCGCCGACACGACGCGGGTCCAGGTCGCGTAGTCCCCCCGCGAGTCGCCGGCGAAGGCGACGCGGAAGGTGTCGAAGCTGCCCGGGGCGCCGGGGGTGGAGAAGCTGTAGGTCGGCGACCAGTGGCCCTCGCCGCCGACCCGGTAGCTGTAGGTGGTCGCCGGGCTGAGGCTGCCGCACAGCCGCACCTCGTGGATGCGGTAGGCGCCCTCGCCGACCTCGCCGCCGCCGAAGAGGAAGGTGTAGCCCTCGACCGTGGTGGCGCCCTGGGGGAAGCCCTCGGCGGGGCCGATCTCCACGACGCTGGAGAGCGTGTCCACGTCGGTGCGCCACAGCATCGAGACGCTGGTCGACGGATCGCGCGAGGGGAAGCCCAGGCGCACGGCGGTGGGGTCGGGCTGGTCGGAGCCGAAGACCGGGCTGTGGGGGTCGGCCGGGATGACGTCGTCGGGCTCGCCGGTCGTGCCGTAGGGCACCATCACGGCCGGATCGCAGTCCCCGGTGGCCCGCAGGCCGGAGTCCCCGGTGGCGCCGGGGGTCTCGGGGAAGAAGTCGCAGCCGCCGAGGGCGAGGGCCAGGATCAGTCCGGTCACGGGGTCCCCGGGAGGGCGAGGGCGGGAAATTCCGACCCGCGGGTCAGAATGAGAGCTGGGTGGCGAGGAGCAGCTCGTCGTTGTCATAGCCCAGGTCTTCCAGCTCCTGCCGCATCGACCACTGCACCTGGGCGCGGACCGCGTGCAGGTCGGGCTTGTCCGCCTTGCCGAACCACGGCGCGCCGGCGAAGACCGCCAGGCCGGCCGTGATCTCGCGCGCCGCCTGGGCCTCGTCGGTCGGGCCGACCAGGGGCACGCTGCCGGCCACGTCCGGGTCCAGCGCGTCGTGCTGCTGCACCCGCGCGATCACCGCCAGGTGGTCCTGGGCCCAGGGCACCATCGGCGGGAAGATCGCCGCCTGGGCGTACCAGCCGGTGAAGCCGTAGTCGGCGATCGCCGCGTCCTCCCAGTCCACCGCGCCCATCAGCCACTCGCCGGACAGGTTCACCCACCGGTAGTGGAAGAAGGCGTCCGCGCCCACGCCCCAGGTGCCCTCGGCGGTGCCCTCGGCGCCGAGCACGTTGCGGAAGCCCATGCCGCCCAGGGTGAAGGTCGCCTGCGGGTCGTAGGCGCCCATGGGCGCGTCCTTGCCCAGCAGCGACCAGCCCTGCGGCAGGATCTCGGACACGCGCGAGGGCGCGCCCAGCGGGCTGACCGACGCCCGCCCGGCCACCAGGAACTGGTCGTTGACGTTGGACAGCCGGTTGGTGCCCTCGCCGTTGAAGACGCCGACGGCGTAGTCCAGGTGGTGGCGGCCGACGAAGCCCATGAGCTGGGCGCCCATGTCCCGCTGCGGGGCCAGGTCGGCCAGCGCCGAGAGGTCCTGGAAGAGCACCGCGCTGGTGCTGACGAGCTGGTTGCGCGTGGTCGGGGCCTTGAACTGGCCCAGCCGGAGCTGCAGCGGGTGGAAGAGGCGCAGGTCGACCCAGGCGTCCTGCAGCTTGGCCTCGGGCATCAGCTCGAAGGTCAGGCCCGAGGCCAGCGAGGGGCCCTTCCAGCCGTCCACACCGTCGGCGGAGCGCACGAACGAGGCGGAGGTCTCGAAGCGGGCCCGGCGGATGGCGAAGCCCAGGTCCCCCTCGTGACCGGCGGCGGTGTCCTCCTGCTCCCACTGGAAGCGCGGCTGCAGGTAGCCACCGACCTGGAAGCCCACCTCGTCGAAGGTCTCGGTGGAGCCGGAGTAGACCTTGGCCGCGCGTGCGTCGGGGGAGAGGGCCAGCGGGAGCAGCAGGGCGAGCATCGGGCCTCCAGGGTGCGACGGGCCGCCTCCTAACCGGAGGCTGGCGTCGCCACCGGTTAGCGGCGCCCGATGGACGCACCCCCCACCCCCGCGACCGACGACGCCGCGTCGGCCGGCCTGGACCTGGCCGCTGCCGTCGACCTCGGCAGCAACAGCTTCCACATGCTGGTCGCGCGGGTCGCTGGCGACCGCATCGTGGTCGTCGACCGGCTGAAGGAGCGGGTCCGGCTGGGCGCGGGCCTGGACGCCCAGGGGCGCCTGACGGCCGAGGCCCAGGACCGGGCGCTGGCCTGCCTGCTGCGCTTCGGCCAGCGGCTGCGGGACATGCCGCCGGGCAGCGTGCGCGCCCTGGGCACCAACACCCTGCGCCAGGCCAAGAACCGCGGGGACTTCCTGCAGCGGGCGGCCGAGGTCCTGGGCCACCCCATCGAGGTCGTCAGCGGCCGCGAGGAGGCCCGCCTGGTCTACCTGGGCGTCGCCCACAGCGTCTCGGACCCGGTCTTCGGCAGCCGGCGCCTGGTGGTCGACATCGGCGGGGGCAGCACCGAGGTCATCATCGGCGAGCACATGCGGCCGCTGGCGGCCGAGAGCATGTACATGGGCTGCGTCAGCTTCTCGCTGCGCCACTTCCCCGACGGCGTGCTGACCGAGAAGCGCTTCGACGAGGCCTTCATCGCCGCCCGGCTGGAGATGGAGCCCCACAAGAAGCTGTTCCGCTCGCTGTCCTGGGAGCGGGCGCTCGGCAGCTCGGGCACCATCGTCGCCATCGCCGACCTGCTGCGCGCCCAGGGCCTGGGCAGCACCATCACCGACCGGGGCCTGCGTCGGCTGCGGCGCGCCATGGTGGCCGCCGGGCGGATCGACCAGCTCTCCCTGCCGGGGCTGGCGCCCGAGCGCGCCCAGGTCCTGCCCGGCGGCCTGGCCATCCTCCAGGGCGTGATGCGCAGCCTGCACCTGGAGCGGCTGGAGGCCGCCTCGGGCACCATCCGCGAGGGGGCCCTGGTCGACCTGCTGGGCCGCCGGCGCCACCAGGACGCCCGGGACGCCACGGTCGACGACCTCGCGCGCCGCTGGGGCCTGGACCTGCTGCAGGCGGCCCGGGTGGAGCGCACCGCGCGCGCCCTGTGGGAGGCGGTGGCCGGGGCCTGGGGCCTGCAGGACCCGGCCCTGGGCATGGCCCTCTCCTGGGCGGCGCGCCTGCACGAGCTGGGCCTGGCCATCGCCCACCCCGGCTACCACAAGCACGGCGCCTACATCGTCGCCAACGCCGACCTGCCGGGCTTCTCCCGCCAGGACCAGGAGCTGCTCAGCGCCCTGGTGCGCAGCCACCGCCGCAAGCTGCGCCCCGACGTCTTCCAGGCCCTGCCCCGCCCGCTCCAGGCCCGGGCCCTGCGGCTGGCCGTGCTCCTGCGGGTCGCCGTCCGCCTGCACCGCAGCCGCAGCGATCGGCCCCTGCCGCTCCTGCGGGCCGCCGTGGCGAAGAAGCGCCCGCGGCAGCTCCGCCTGCTGGTGCAGGAGGGCTGGCTGGCCGAGCACCCGCTGACCGCGGCCGACCTGGAGCGGGAGCGGGGCTACATGGCCGCCGTCGGGCTGGAGCTGTCGCTGGGCGACCTGCCCGCGGCCCGGTTCGAGGGCGCCCTCAGCGACCGAAGCGGTTGAGCAGCCAGGTCTGGGCGCTGACCGGCTCCTGGCCGGCGCGGCGCGGGGCCCGCTCGTAGCTGCCGTCGGCGTGCAGCAGCCAGGCCTGGCTGTCGTCGGAGAGGTAGATCTCCAGGGCCTCCTCGACCACCCGCCGCTTCAGCTCGGGCTCGAGCACCGGCCAGGCCACCTCGATGCGGCGGTCGAGGTTGCGGTGCATCCAGTCGGCGCTGGTGCACCAGATCCGGTCCTCGCCGGCGTGGTGGAAGCGCCACACCCGGCTGTGCTCCAGGAAGCGCCCGACGATGGAGCGCACGCGGATCTGCTCGCTGACGCCGGGCACGCCCGGGCGCAGGCAGCAGATCCCGCGCACCACCAGGTCGACCTGGACCCCCGCCTGGCTGGCCCGGTACAGCTCGCGGATCACGTCGGGCTCCGACAGGCTGTTCATGCGCGCCTGGATGAAGGCCGGGCGCCCGGCCCGCGCCTCTTCCGTCTCGAAGCGGATGTGCTCCAGCAGGCCCTCGTGCAGGGTGAAGGGCGACTGCAGCAGCCGGTTCATCTGCTGCACGTGCCCCAGGCCCGTGAGCTGCATGAACAGCTCGTGCACGTCCCGCCCGATCTTGGGGTCCGCGGTGAGCTGGCCCAGGTCGGTGTAGGCCCGGGCCGTGCCCGCGTGGTAGTTGCCGGTGCCCAGGTGCGTGTAGCGACGGACCTTTCCCCCCTCGCGCCGCACGATCAGGGTCATCTTGGCGTGGCACTTGTAGCCCACCACGCCGTAGACCACGTTGGCCCCGACCTCCTCCAGCCGGTCGGCCAGCTCGATGTTCGCCGCCTCGTCGAAGCGCGCCCGCAGCTCGATGATGACGGTCACCACCTTGCCGGCCCGGGCCGCCTCGATCAGCGCCTCGACCAGGGGCGAGGCGTCGCCCGTCCGGTACAGGGTCTGCTTGATCGCCAGCACCTCGGGGTCGCGGGCGGCCTGCCGCAGCAGCTCGATGATGGGGTTGAAGCTCTGGAAGGGGTGGTGCAGCAGCACGTCCTGGCGGCGGATCGTCTCGAAGTAGTCCTCCTCCTTGTGCAGGCCGGGCGGGTTGCCGGGGATGAAGGGCGGGTACTTGAGGTGGGGCAGGTCGACCGCCGAGACGACGGCGCCGATGCGGTGCAGGTTCACCGGGCCGTCGACCTTGTACAGCTCGTGGTCCTGCAGCCCGAACTGGCGGAGCAGGAAGTCGCAGACCTTCTGGGGTGCCTCGCGCACGACCTCCAGCCGCACCGCGTCGCCGTAGCGCCGCCACAGCAGCTCGCCCTGCAGGGCCTGCTTGAGGTTGGCCACCTCCTCCTCGTCGACCCACAGGTCGCTGTTGCGCGTGACCCGGAACTGGTGGCAGCCGGTGACCTTCATGCCGGGGAACAGCTCGCCCACGTTGGCGTGGATCACGCTGCTGAGCAGCACGAAGTGCCAGGGGTGGCCGGAGACCTGGGCCGGCAGGTTGATGATGCGCGGCAGGCAGCGGGGCACCTGGAGCACCGCCATCCCGCTGTCGCGCCCGAAGGCGTCCGTGCCCTTGAGCGTGATGAGGAAGTTGAGCCCCTTGTTGAGCACCTTGGGGAAGGGGTGCACCGGGTCCAGGCCGACGGGTGTCAGCACCGGCAGGACCTGGTCCTGGAAGTAGTCGCGCGCGAAGCGCTGGAGCTTGCTGGTCCAGTGGGTGCGGCGGGGGATCTCGATGCCCTGCCGCTCCAGCGCCGGCAGCAGCTCCTGGTTCAGCGTGCGGTACTGGGCCTGCACCAGCTTGTGGGCCACCGCCGCCACCTTCGACAGGTTCTGCTCTGGCAAGAGCCCGTCGGGGCCCGTCTCGGTCGAGCCCGCCGCCGCGCGCTGCTTGAGGCCGGCGATGCGGATCTCGAAGAACTCGTCGAGGTTGCTGCTGCAGATGGTGAGGAAGCGCAGGCGCTCCAGCAGCGGCACCTCGGGGTCGAGCGCCTGGGCGAGCACCCGCCGGTTGAACTCGAGCAGCGACAGCTCGCGGTTGACGTAGAGCGAGGGGTCGGTCAGCGCCGGGGGAGCGGGCGGCGCGGCGGTGTGCGAGTGGGGCACCGGGGCCTTCACGGGACCGAGGAAGGTGTGCGGGCGCGCCCGGACGCGAAAGCGCGGCGGCCCTCGGCGCGCTAGGATGCCCCAAGGAGCGTCGACCATGCCCGTCAGTCCCGCATTCGTGCCCAGCATCCTGGAGTTCTGGTTCGGCTCCTCCGACCCGGGCGCGCAGGTGGCGGCGCGGATGCACCTGTGGTTCACGCCCGACGAGGCGACCGACCAGCTCATCCGGGAGCGCTACGGCCCGCTGCACGCCGCCGCCTGCCGCGGCGAGGCCGAGAACCTCTGCGCCACGCCCGGCGGTCGCCTCGCCTACATCCTGCTCATCGACCAGTTCTCGCGGAACCTCTTCCGCGGCAGCCCCCGGGCCTTCGCGCACGATCGCCGGTCCCTGCACGCGGCGCTGGAGGGCATCGACCAGGGCCAGGACCTGGCCTTCGGCCTGCACCAGCGCGCCTTCGTGTACCTGCCGCTGGAGCACGCCGAGGACCGCCACCTCCAGCAGCGCTCGGTCGAGCTGTTCACCCGCCTGAAGGCCGACGCGTCGCCGGACCAGGCCGCCGCGGCCCAGACCTACCTGGACCACGCGATCGCCCACCGCAAGGTGATCGACGAGTTCGGGCGCTTCCCGCACCGCAACCAGATCCTGGGGCGAACCACCACCATCGAGGAGTTCGCCTACCTGCGCAAGCCCGGGGCGGGCTTCGGCGGGTACTGAGCCATGACCGACCCCACCGTGACCCGGGTCTGTTTCGTCTGCCTGGGCAACATCTGTCGCTCCCCCACCGCCGAGGGGTGGATGCGTCACCTCGTGGCCCAGGCCGGCCAGCAGGGCGCCTGGGACATCGACAGCGCGGGCACCGGGGGCTGGCACCAGGGGGAGCCGCCCGACCCCCGCGCCGTCACGGCCGCCGCCGCGCGCGGCGTGGTGGTGGAGGGGCGAGCGCGGCGCTTCGAGCCGGCCGACTACGACCGCTTCGACCTGGTCCTGGCCATGGACCGCGAGAACCGGGCCCACCTGCTGCGCCTGTGCCGCGACGCCGGGGACATGGCCAAGGTCCGCCTGATCCGCGACTTCGACCCCGCCGCCGCCCCCGAGTCCGACGTGCCGGACCCCTACTACGGCGGGCAGGCAGGCTTCGTCGAGATCCTCGACCAGATCGAGGCCGCCTGTCGGGGCCTGCTCTCGGCCCGCGGGTGAGCCGGGTCCCGCGCCGGGCCGGGCCCTCCCGGCGCGGCCTGCTCCAGCGATCCGGCCTGGGCCTGGCGGGCCTCGCCCTGGCCGGCCGGCCGGGCCCCACCCGGGCCGAGGGGACGGCCGTGCTGGTGGTCGGCGGTGGGCCCGCCGGGGTCGCCGCCGCGCTCGACCTGGCGGAGGGGGGCGCCCAGGTCACGCTGGTCGAGGCCGCCGATCGCCTGGGGGGCCGGCTGCGCGGCTGGACCGAGCCCCTGGTCGGCGCCGTCGAGCACGAGGACCCCGCCGTCGAGGTGGGCGCCGGGCTGCACGCGGTGGGCGCCGACGACACCGCCGTCCTGGCCCTGCTGCACCGCTTCGGCCTGGACGGCCTGCCCGGCGCACCGGTGCGCCTGGAGGTACCCGCGCGCGAGGAGGGGCTGGACGCCGCCTGCCTGGCCCGCTTCGGCCTGCCCGCGGCGGCGCTCGACCCGGCCCTGCCCCCCCAGGCCTGGGCCTGGGCCCGCCAGCCCCGCCGCTACCTGCGCGGCGATCCGGAGAGCTGGCTGTGGCGCCCGCTCGCCGACCTCTTCCAGGCCCTGGGCGGGGAGCTGCGCCTGGGCACCGCCGCGCGCTCGCTGGTGCTGCGCGAGGGGCGCGTCGCCGGGGTCGAGGTCGGCCAGCCCGGCGCCCGCCTGCGGGTCGTGCCCCAGGGCGCCTGGTCCCAGGACCAGGACCCCGCCGGCCTGCCGGTCCACGTCCACGACGGGCCCGAGGGGCTGTGGGCCCTGCACGGGCGCTGCACCCACCAGGGCGATCCGGCGCTGCGCCTGCACGACCGCCTGCACTGCCCGACCTGCGGCTCGACCTGGGACGCGCGCGGCCAGCCGCTGGACGGGCCGGCCACCCAGGCGCTGCGGCGGCTGGAGGTGGCGCGCCTGCCGGCCGAGGGCGGCGGAGGCTACCGCGTCGACCTGCCCGACACCACCTGGACCCTGCCGGCCGAGCGGGTGCTGCTGGCCCTGGACCCGCCGGCGCTGGCTCGCCTGGCCGGGCCGGTCCTGCCCGCTGCGCGCGCGCTCACCGGCGTGCCCTTCGCCGTCGCCCGCTTCTGGCTGGACCGCCCCGTCGACCCGCGCCGCCCCGCCGCCGCCCTGCTGCCCCGGGGCCGCCACGCCACCCTGGCCCTGCTGGCGCACCGGCTGCAGGACGCCTCGGCCGCCTGGGCCGCGCGCTCCGGCGGCAGCGTGGTGGAGCTGCAGGCCGGCCGCGACCTGCCGGCCGAGCAGAGCCCGGGCTGGTCGCAGGCCCTGCTGGACGCCCTGCACCCGGACCTGGCGCTGGCCTGGCCCGAGCTGGCGGGCGCCGCCGTGCTCAAGGCCCGCCTGGTGCGCGGCGGCCAGCGGGTCCACCTGGGTCCCGGCCACGCCGCCCGCGCCCTGCCGATGCAGCCCGGCCCGCCCGGCCTGTGGCTGGCCGGCGAGGTGGTGGCCCTCTCCCCGGGCGCCGGATCACCGGGCGACGGCCCCGCGCCGCTCTTGTGGGAGCGCGCCGTGCGCACCGGCCGGGCCGCCGCGGCCGACCTCCTGGCCGGGGCCGCCGGCCCGTGACGGCAGGACCGGTCGCCATCACCGGCGCCAGCGGCTTCCTGGGCAGCCACCTGGTCGACGCCGCCCTGGAGGCGGGCCTGCCGGTGCGCGGCGTGGTCCGCCGGCCCGAGGCGCTGCACCGCGCCGTGCCCGCCGCCCGGGCCGACCTTGCCGACGAGGCCGCCCTCACCCGCGCCTTCGAGGGGGCCAGCGCCGTCATCGCCAACGCCGCCCTGGGCTCCTGGCAGGGGCCGCTCTCCCGCTACCTCGAGGTGAACGTCGACGGCCTGGGCCGGACCCTGCGCGCCGCGGCGGCGGCCGGGGTGCGGCGCGTGGTCCTCATCTCCACGGTGGCCGTGCACCGCACCCGCCTGTGGGGGGCCGTGGACGAGGGCAGCCCGCTGGTCGGCGACGCGCGGCCGTGGGCGAACCCCAGCGACCTGACGACCGACTGGCGCTACGCCCTGTCGAAGGCCCGGGGCGAGGCGCTGGCCTGGCGCCTGGCGGAGGAGCTGGGGCTGGACCTGACCGCACTGCGCCCCGGGCCCGTCTATGGTCCGCGGGATCCCAAGCTCACGCCCGCGATGTGCCGCCGGGCCGCGGCCCCCGTCGTGTGGGCCCCGACCCTGGCGATCCCCTTCGTGCACGCCGCCGACGTGGCGCGCGCCGCCGTGGCCGCCCTCTCCCGCCCGCAGAGCCGGGGCCGCGCCTTCCTGCTGGCCGGCCCGCCGGTGCCCCTCTCCCAGCTCCTGGCGCACCTGCGCCGCGCCCAGGGCGGCGCCGGGCTGCTGCTTCCCGTGCCCCTGCCCCTGGCGGTGCGCTACGACACGCGCGCCGCCGCCCAGGTCCTGGGCTTCGCGCCGCGGCCCTGGACCGAAGGCTGGGTGGACGCCGCCGCCACCCTCCCCGGCCCCACGCTGCCGGGCTAGATCCCGTCCTCTCGCACCGGCGCCCACGCTCGGCACGCCACCGCGGAGCCTGCCTTGTCCTCCCCCGTCCGGCCGCCGGGCCCGCCCCTCCCCCGGCCTCCCGTCAAGCCCGTGCCCCTGCCGCGCTCCGCCGCCCGGCGGGTGTTGCCGGTCCCGCGCTTCGCCCAGCCCGACGCCGTCACCTGCGGCCCGACCTGCCTGGCCCAGGTCATGGCCTACTACGGCGACCTGCGCCCCATCGGCGACCTCGCCGCCGCCGTGCGCCGCAACCCCGACGGCGGCACCATGGCCGTCTACCTGGCCCACCTGGCGCTGGAGCTGGGCTACCGCGTGCGGCTGTACCCGCTGGGGGTGCGGGTCTTCGACCCGACCTGGTGGGAGCTTCAGGACGAGCAGATCGTCGCCAAGCTGGCGGAGCGGGCGGCCGGCCTGTCCGACCCGGCCGAGCGCGACTTCGTCCTGGCCTGGCGCGACTACATGCTGGCGGGCGGCATGGTCGCCTTCGTCGAGCCGGGCCCCGCCGTGCTGGTGCGCATCCTGGACAAGGGCCGCCCCATCATCTGCGGGCTGAACTCGACCTGGCTGTACCGCGAGGCCCGCGACAACCCCGACACCAACCAGAGCGACGACGTGCACGGCGAGCCGGTCGGCCACTTCGTCACCCTGGTCGGCTACACCGGCGAGGGCCGGCACTTCCACGTCAACGACCCCAGCGAGGACGCGCCCTTCGCGGCCGGTGGTGATCCCGACGGCCCCCACAGCCAGGGCCGCTATCCGCTGCCCGCCGACCGCCTGATCCACGCCATCCTGCTGGGGGATGGCACCCGCGACGCCATCCTGCTCGAGCTCTGGCCGCCCTTCCACCCCCACCGCAAGCCCGGGGAGTCCCCTTGAGCACGCCCCTGCCCGTCGTGGTCGTCAGCGACCGCCAGGCCCTGCCCCCCACCCCCGGCCTGCGGATCCTGCTGGACCACGAGTTCCTGGGCGGCACGACCGAGCTGGCCCGCGGCACCCCCGTGGTCAACCTCTGCGCCGACCGCGGCTACCTGAGCAACGCCTGGTACGTGTCCCTGCTGGCCGAGGCCCGGGGCGGCTGGCCCCTGCCCGAGCCTGCCCTGCTGGAGCAGGACCGCGACCGCCGCGCGCTGGACCGCGCCCTGCGGGAGGAGGGGCTCGACGTGCTCGACGTGGCCGAGGTCGGCACCCGCCTGCGCCAGATGGCCCTGGCCGGCACCCCCCGCGGCGAGGGGCCGCCCGTCGTCGACGACCCCGACTTCCCCGCGCCCCGCGCGCCCAAGCCCGAGGAGCGGCTATCCTTCCGCGTCCTGGCCGGCCGCCCCTGGCCCGAGGAGGGGCCGGGCCTGGCCCCCAAGCTGCCGCGGCTGGCCCGCAAGATCTTCGCCGCCTGGCCCCTGCCCCTGTGCGAGGTGGAGCTGGTCCGCGACGGCGGCCGCTGGCGCATCGTCGACCTGCGCCCCCTGTCGCTGGCCGACATCGACGACGCCCAGCGCTACGTGCTGCTCCAGGCGCTCACCCACCTGCCGGTCAAGGCGCCGGCCGCCGCCGAGGGCATGCCCAGCCTGGCCGTGCTGTGGGACGGCGCGGACGCCTCCTGCGCGTCCACCGCCGAGACCATGGACAAGCTGGCCAAGGTGGCGCAGAAGCGCGGCCTGCGGGTCGAGCGCATCGGCACCGAGGACCTCGATCGGCTCGGCGAGCACGACGCCCTGTTCATCCGCATCCTCACCGGCGTCGACCAGCCGGCCTGGCGCTTCGCCAACCGCGCCGAGGCGCTGGGCATGCCGGTCATCGACCACCCCACCGCGATCGTGCGCTGCGGCAACAAGGTCTACCTGCACGAGCTGTTGACCCGCGCGAAGATCGCCACCCCCAAGAGCGTGGTCTTCGGCCGCGAGGCCTCGTGGGAGACGCTGACGGCGGCCCTGGGCACCCCCGTCATCGTCAAGGTGCCCGACGGGTCCTTCTCGACCGCCGTCTTCAAGGTCGTCGACGAGGCCGACTTCCTGGCCCGCGTGCCCCCGCTGCTGGAGCGCTCGCCCCTGCTGGTCGCCCAGCAGTACCTGCCCACCACCTTCGACTGGCGCGTCGGCGTGCTGGACTCCAAGGTCCTGTACACGGCCAAGTACCACATGGTCCCCGGCCACTGGCAGATCCGGGCGCTCAAGGGCAGCTCGGTGCGCTTCGGCCGGGTCGAGGCCGTGCCGAGGGACAAGGCCCCCGCCGCCGTCAAGCGGCTGGCCATCGCCGCCAGCGAGCTGATCGGCGACGGTTTCTTCGGCGTCGACATCAAGGAGACCGAGCACGGGCCGGTCATCATCGAGGTCAACGACAACCCCAACCTGGACGTGGGCTACGAGGACGCCGCCGACGGCGACCTGGTCTACGAGGAGCTGGTGCGCTGGTTCCAGCGGCGCCTGCGCACCGACCTGCCCAAGCCCACCGCGCCCAGGCCCCGCCCCGCCCGGCGCGAGCAGGCGATGGAGCACCTGCGCCGCCCCATCGGCCGCCGGCCGCCCGAGCAGACCCGGCCCTACAAGGCCTGGGAGGTGACGGGCCTGGAGCTGGAGTACCCCGTCGTCGACCGCGACCTGAACGTCGTCCCCCTGGTGGAGGAGGCGCTGGCCGCCCTGGCCGGACGCCCCTGCTCCGACGTCGAGCTGGGCCGCGTCGGCTACTCCAACGAGATCGTCGACCACGTGCTGGAGGTCAAGAACGCCGTCCCGCACCGCTCCCTGCCCCAGGCCGAGGAAGACCTGGTCGAGGGCGTGCGCCGCCTGGCCCTGGTGCTGGACAACCGCTGGCGCGCCCGGCTGCTGCCCGGCGGCATGCACCCCTGGTTCCGGCCCGAGAAGTCGCGGCTGTGGCGGCGCAGCAACCGCAAGATCTACGAGACCTACGCGCGGCTGTTCGACGTGCGCAGCCACGGCTGGGCGAACGTGCAGGCCGTGCACGTCAACCTGCCCTTCGGCAGCCCCGAGGAGGCGACGGCGATGATGAACGCCGCCCGCCTGCTCGTGCCCTACCTGCCGGCGATGGCCGCCAGCTCGCCGCTGGTCGAGGGCGAGCTGACCGGCGCGGTCGACAACCGCGTCACCTGGCTGCTGGGCCACCAGGCCCGCCTGCCCGAGTCCATGGCCCGGCTGGTGCCCGAGCCCCTGGAGAAGTTCGCCGACTACCGCCGCGACATCCTGGGCCCGATGTACGCCGCCATCGACCGGCTGCCCGACGCCCAGGCCCTGCGCCACGAGTTCCTCAACGCCCGCGGGGCCGTGTTCAAGGCCAGCCGCGAGTCGATGGAGGTGCGCATCCTGGACGTGCAGGAGTGCGTGGCCATGGACGTCGCCCTGGCCTGGTTCACCCGCCGCGCCCTGCGCGACCTGGCCCGCAGCCTGGACGAGCTGCGCCCCGCCACCCAGCAGGCCCTGGAGGAGGACCTGCTGGTCGTCGCCCGCGACGGCAGCCGCGCCCGGGTCTGGGCGCCGCACCTGCCGCTGGAGCGCTACCGCGACGAGCACGGCCGGGTCGAGGCCCGCCACGTCCTGGCCTGGCACCTCGAGCGCATCGACACCCGCGTGCCCGCCGACGAGCAGCGCTACGTCGACCTGTGCGGCGCCACCATCCAGAACGGCAGCCTGTCCGAGCGCCTGCGCGCCTGGCTGCTGCCCGTCGCCGACCAGGAGGAGGCCTTCACCGAGCGCGCCCGGCGCACCTGGATCGAGCTGGCCGACTGCCTGCTGGAGAACCGCCCGTGGGCCGGCCCCCGGACCTGAGCTGGCGGGCCCTGTTCACCTGCGAGCACGCGTGCAACCACGTGCCCGCGGGGGTGGACCTGGGCGTGGCACCGTCCGTCCTGGACAGTCACGTCGCCTGGGACGAGGGGGCGGTCGAGGTGGCCCGCGCCATCGCCGGGCCGCGCCCCCTGTTCGAGGGACAGGTCAGCCGCCTGGTGTGCGATCTCAACCGGCGCGAGGAGGACCCCGGCGTCATCCCCGCCGTCGCCTTCGGCACCCCCGTCCCCGGCAACCAGGCGCTGTCCGTCGCCGCGCGCGAGGCCCGACTGTCCACCTGGCACCGCCCCTGGCGCCAGCAGGTCTTCCGGGCGGTCCAGGGCGTCGTGGACAGTGGAGCCGCCTGCCTGCACCTGTCCGTCCACAGCTTCACCCCCGTCCTGCACGGCCAGGCGCGCACCGTCCAGGTCGGCGTGCTGCACGACCCCGCCCGCGCCGGCGACCGCCTGTGGGCCCAGCGCCTGCTCCAGGCCCTGCGGCAGGCCGGCCTGGACGCCCGCCTGGACGAGCCCTATCGGGGCACCGACGAGGGCTTCACCACCTGGCTGCGCGAGCGCCTGCCCGAGGATCGGTACGCGGGGCTGGAGCTGGAGCTGAACCAGGCCCTGCCCCCCGCCGCCCGCCTCCAGGTCGCCCGCACCGTGCAGCAAGCGGTGTCAGGCAATACGTTACAATACCTGTTCCACTCCACGGCCCGCCCCCCACCCGGCCACTCCATGCACCCCGACCCCGCCGCCCAGGACGCCTGCCTGCGCTTCCAGCCCGGTCCCGCCGACCCGGCCTGGCGCCCCGCCCTGGTCGCCGCGCTGCGGGCGCAGGTGGGCTGGCCGGCGCTGGGCCCCTGCCAGGACGAGACCCTGCAGGTGCTCGCCGTCCAACCCGACGGCGCCCTGCTGCGCGTGGCCGTGCGCTACACCTTCGACCACGACTTCGCCAGCCAGTACGACAAGACCGAGTCGTGGGAGGCCGAGCTGTGGCTGGACGCCGACGGCCGCGTCGTCCAGGCCGGCTGGCCCGCCGCCGCCGCACCCTGAGCGGCCCCCTCCTCAGCCCTCGTCCTCGCCCCGGGCCCGCTCCCACAGCCGCAGGAACTGCTCGGCCGACCGCTGCATCGGGTCCAGGTCCAGCCCCGCCTCCTCCAGGCGCTGCCAGTGCTGCGGTAGCAGCCCCGGGTGGGCCAGCCCCACGACGTCCACCTCCAGGGGCGCCTGTGGCAGCGGCTGGCACCGCCCCGGCCCGTGCATCGGCCGCGAGTGGCTGGTCCAGCCGTTCCAGTCCGAGGACCAGCCCGTCGCCAGGGCCGTGCGCTGGTCCTCGTCCAGCGTGGACGGATCCAGCCCCGGCGCGCCCAGGATCTCCCCGGCGTGGTCGTGCAGCAGCCGCTGCACGGCCTGGTGGTGGAAGCGGAAGCTGTCCAGCGTGCCCGGGCACAGCTCCGCCGGGATCGGCAGCGTCGGCTCCACCGGGTCCAGCGCCACCCCGTCCAGGCCCAGGTTGAACGATCCCCCCTGCCGGTAGATCTCGACCACCTGCGCCTCGGTGAAGGCCCGCTCGACCTTGGTGATGCTGGCCAGGAAGCCGTGGGTGACGACCGGGGGCATGTCCTGTTCCGCCGTCAGCTCCAGGGCCTGGGCGGCCGCCTGGGGCGACATGTGGCTCAGGTCGACCAGGATCCCTGCCCGCCCCAGCTCGACCAGCGCCGCCCGCCCGCGCTCCGTCAGGCCCCGGTCCAGGCCCTTGCGCCGCTTGCGAGCGGCCGCCGGGTTGACCATCCGCCCCAGCAGGCCCGGGTTCAGCGCCGCGCCCCCCAGCTCGTCGTCGTACAGGTGGATGAGCGTGACCAGCGCCACGCCCTGCGTCGCCCAGAAGGCGGCGTCCTCGGTCCGGGTCAGGATCTGGCGCCCTCCCTCGATGCTGTGCACCAGCACGATCTTGTCGGTCGAGGTGAGCAGCTCCCGCGCCTGGGCGGGCGAGCGGGCCAGGGCGAAGCGGTCGGGGTGGGCCGCGACGAAGTCCTCGACGTAGCGGAGCTGCCGCAGGATGAGCCGCCGGGCCTGCTCGGGGTTGCGGGCCCGCTCGGCCGCCATCGCCGCCGCCAGGAACAGCCGCACGCCGGACCGCTCCAGGTAGGGTGCGTGCACGGTCTGCCGGAACTGGTGCTTCCAGGTCATCCACGGGTCGCGGTCCCGCAGCCCGCGGCCGAACATCGGCCAGGGCAGGTGCATCGCGGGGTGGCCCTGCCAGTCGATCTGTCCACGCACCTGGGGGCGCTGGGGCGGTGGATCCGTGCGATCCTGGGCGCGCGCGGCGCCGAGCAGAGACACCACCAGCGCGGCGCGGATCACCGGGGTCCGTCCCCCCTGGCGGGCGGGGGTGGCGTCTCGTCCTCCGGCGGCGTGGCGCCCTCCGGCGGCGTCGGCGCGTCCGCCGGCCGGACCTGCGCGGGCAGCCGCGCCACCTCCTCCAGGATCCCCCGCACGCGCGGCAGCAGCGCCCGCCCGGCGTCTGTCAGCTCCATCCCCCGCGGCGTGCGCAGGAACAGGGCCGCGCCCAGCTCCTCCTCCAGCCCGTGGATGCGCCGGGTCAGCGGCGGCTGGCTGATGTGCAGCCGGCGCGCGGCGCGCACCACGCCGCCCTCCTCGGCCACGGCGACGAAGGACTGGAGCTGTTCGAGGGACAGGGGAGCCTCCAGGAGAGCAGGCGGGCCGGCGGTGGACCGGGTGCGCCTCTGCTCCCGCCCCTCTACTCCGCTGCGGCCGCGTCGGGACCCAGCGCCACCGCCAGCGCGGCGACCAGTCGGTCCCGGGTCGCCGCCTGCTGCCAGGCCGCTGCCTCGTCGGGGTGCCAGGCGTGGTGCGTCTCGATGAGGATCGAGGGCATGGCCGGCCGCCGCAGCAGGCGGATCCGCCGCTCGGGCCGGTGGCGGTCGACGAAGACGCCCGGGGCGGCGGGGTCGACCGCGTACAGGCCGCCGTAGTCGACCCCGTCGTAGGGCAGGAAGCCCTGGGCGATCATCGCCGCCGCCACCCGGCGGGCCAGGTCGTGCCGCTCCTCGGCCAGGGGCCCCTCGTCCGACCACAGGACGGCGAAGCCCGGCTCGGCCGGGTTCTGCACGCAGCTCCGGCCGTCGACCGGGACGGCGACGCCGCTGCCCCGCGCGTCGGAGTGCAGGCTGACGAAGACGTCGGCCCCAAACGCGGCGGCGGCGGCGATGCGCGCGTCGTACTCCGGGCGCTCGGCGCCCTGGCGCGAGGGCAGCACCTGGAAGCGCCCGGTGCCCTGCAGGCCGGCCACCACGTGGTCGGAGAGGGAGAGCATCACGTCCTGCTCGTCCCGGCAGGCGGCGTCCTCGTTCCCCGAGTTGCCGGGTGCCCCGTGGCCGGCGTCGAGGAAGACCCGCACGGGCGGCGGGACCGAGGCGGCGACGGGCTCGGTCGTGGCCAGGGGATCCTGGGCCAGGGCGGGCAGCAGCAGGGCGAGCAGCAGCAGGGTGAGCCGCATCATGGCGGGCTGGGACACCGGGGCGCGGGGAGGGTTCGCGGACGAGGGGGGCGGCCCCGGCCATACCCGATCGGTATTCGACGGCGCCCCCTCGCCGCGTCACATCCTGGCCATGTGGCTGCCCCTGCTGTCCCCCGCCGACCTGCTGCGCCTTCGCCGCGCGGGTCGCGCCGCCGCCGGTACGCTGGCCTTCGTCGGCCGCCAGCTCCGGCCCGGCATGACCACCGCCGAGATCGACGCCCTGGTCCGCCGCGACACCGCCCGGCGCGGCGGCCGGCCCAGCCAGCTGGGCTACCACGGCTTCCCGGCGGCGGTCTGCACCAGCCGGAACGAGGTCGTCTGCCACGGCATCCCCTCGACCGGGGTGGTGCTGCGGGAGGGGGACATCCTCAACGTCGACGTGACCACCGAGCTCGGCGGCTGGCACGGCGACACCTCGGCGACCTTCTGCATCGGCGCGCCCTCGCCCGAGGCCCGGCACGTGGTCGAGGTGGCCCGCCGCTGCCGGGACGCGGGGGTCGCGGCCGTGCGCCCCGGGCGACCGCTGGGCGTGGTCGGCGCGGCCATCGAGGCCCTGGCCCGGGCCGAGGGCTGCACGGTGGTGACCGAGGTGGGCGGCCACGGCATCGGCCGGCAGATGCACCTGCCGCCGCACGTGCACCACGTCGGACCGGCGGACCGGGGTCCGATCCTGCGGCCGGGCCTGGCCTTCACCATCGAGCCCATGGTGAACCTGGGGGGCGCGGCCGTGAAGACGCTGGCGGACGGCTGGACGGTGGTGACCGTGGACGGATCGCTGTCGGCCCAGTTCGAGCACACCGTCGTCGTGACGGCGGATGGGGTCGAGGTGCTGACCCGGTGAACGGTCAGGCCGAGAGCTCGGCCAGGCAGGCCCGGAACACGCGGCCCAGGCGCGTCTGGTCGCGGATCATCGCCAGCTTGGGCCAGGCGGCGCGCTCGCCCTCGGCGATGAACTCGGCCAGGTCGTCGCGGCTGGGGTTGACCACCAGCTTCCCGAGCATGGACGGGCGGAGCTGGGGGTGGATGTCGATGTCGCCGCGGTAGTCCTGGCTGACCAGGTTGTAGGCGCGGTCGGCCAGGCGCCCGACGGGGCCCTTGCTGGGGCGGGTGGCGCGGCGGGCGAGGTCGGTGACCAGGGCGCCCTGGCTGCGCACGCTGGCCCCGGCGATGCCGGCGATGGTGGGCACCAGGCCGCGCTGGCCGTGGTGGCGGACGAAGGGCAGGACGTGGGGGTTGGTCTGGCTGGCGATGAAGTGGTTGACGTTGAACAGTCGGGCCAGGCGCATCTTGGGCAGGTCGGCGGTGATGGACCCGTCCGCCCAGCGCTCGGTCGGCACCCAGGGGCGCACCGTGCCGTCGGGGTCGCGGGCGTGCAGCACCTGGGGGACGAACAGGCCGGGCAGCGCGCTGCTGGCCATGGCGGCGCTGGCGATGAGCACGTCGGGCGAGGTGAGGTGGCAGAGCAGGCGCGACTTCTGGCGGGTCCGGGTGGGCGAGACGGCGATGGCCAGGACGCGGCCGCTGTGGGCGAAGGCCTGGGCGAAGGTGGCGGGGCCGACGTTGTGGTCGAGCACCGCGCGGAGCTGGTCGGGGTCCAGGGCGGCGCCCTGCTGGAGGGCCTGGACCAGGGGCAGGCGCAGCAGGCCGTCCAGGCGGATCTGGTCGATGTCGGCGAAGAGGGCGGCGATCTCGGCGTCGGTCCGCGAGCAGATGCCGGCGGCGATCATGGCGCCGGTGCTGGCGCCCGACAGGATGTGGGGCAGCAGGTCGCGCTCGAAGAGGGCCTTGACCACGCCCAGGTGGTGGAAGCCCCAGGTGGCGCCGCCGGAGAGCATCAGGGCCGAGTGTCCGTAGACCTTCCAGGCGCGCTGGAAGGCCAGGCGCTTGTCGGCGGCGCAGACCCCGGGCACGTCGGCCCCCACCAGCCAGCGCAGGCTGGCCTCGGCCTCGTCCAGGAAGGCGCCGACCAGGTGCTTGGTGCCGGTGAGCGCGCGCCCGTACAGCTCGGGGGCGGTGATGTCGCCCAGGTGGCGGGCCAGGCTCTCGTCGAGCTGGCGGGCCAGGCCCAGGCCGTCGCCCTGGTGCCGCAGCGCGTGCAGCCGGTCGCGCTCCTGGCGCAGCAGGGTGGCGTCGTAGTGGGGGCTGTGGTCCTGGGCGCGCCAGGCGTCGGCGCCGGTGAAGCGGTCGTGGGCGGCGGCCGCCTCCAGCCACTGCTCGTAGCTGCGGGCCTGGTCCAGGGCGGCGTAGATCTCGGCGAGCGCGCGCCGGCGGTTCACGGGGGCCTCCACGGGCCCGTTGCCTAACCGGCGGCCCGGGGCGCTCGCGATGGCGTAGGCTGGCGCGCATGGACGGCTCCTCCTCCCAGACCCCCGTCGGCCTGCTGGTCGGCATCCTGCTGGGCTTCCCGCTCGTCTTCGCCGCCTTCTGGTCCTTCGTGTGCCTGCTGCTGGGCCTGGTCAGCGGCTGGCAGGGGCTGGGGGGGCGCTACCGGACGACGGCACCGGAGCCCTCCTTCACCGTCCCGTCGGCGCACGCTGGCCTGGGCCTGGTCGGCTACGGCTTCTCCGTGCAGCTCGGCGCCGCCCCTGACGGGCTGGACCTGCGCGTGATGGCGCTCTTCCGACCCGGGCACCCGCCCCTGCGGATCCCTTGGGACCAGGTGATCGACGAGGGGGCGGCCTTCCGCCTGGTCGGTCGGGTGGTGAAGCTGCGGCTGGGCGAGGGGGGGCCCGTGCTGCGGGTGTCGGCGGACGCCTGGGAGCAGGTGCGTCGGCAGCGGCCGAGGTGAGAGGCGAGGCGCTCAGGGGCAGGCCCACCACCCCCACCCCTGGTCCCCCGCCTGGTCCATGTCCCCGCCAGGAGGAGCCCCCGACCATGAGCGCCCGCCCGCTGCCCGACGACCCCACCGCGACCAACCTGGCCTGGTGGCAGGCCGCCGCCCGCGCGCACCGCGCCGCGACGGCCGGTTACTACGACCCGGCCCCCCTGCTGGCCGGCCACGACCGGCTGACCGCCCACGAAGAGGCGGCCCTGGCCCGGGCGCTGCCGGGCGGCGTGCAGGGCCGCGCGGTGCTGCACCTGCAGTGCCACCTGGCCCTGGACGGCATCAAGCTCGCGCGGCGCGGGGCCGCCGTGACCGGCCTCGACTTCTCGTCGGAGGCGCTGGCCGGCGCGGCGGACCTGGCGGCGCGCTGCGGCGTGCGGCTGGAGCTGGTGCAGGCCGACGCCACGGCCCTGCCGCCGGCGCTGCGCGGCCGCTTCGACCTGGTGTGGGCCACCGTCGGGGTCATCACCTGGCACCGGGACCTGGGCGCCTGGATGCGCGCGGCGGCGGCGGCGCTGCGGCCGGGCGGGCGGCTGGTCCTGCACGAGCTGCACCCGCTGTTCACGATGCCGGCCTCGACCGCGCCCCTGGTGATCGACTTCCCCTACCTGGGGGGCTCGGGCCACGCCTTCGCCGAGGCGGGGACCTATGCGGCGCCCGAGGCGGAGCTGGGCGAGGGGCTCAACGTGAGCTTCGCCCACGGCCTGGGCGAGGTGGTGACCGCCGCCGTGGAGGCCGGGCTGGGGGTCCTGCGGCTGGAGGAGCACCTGGAGGTGGACTTCGACCCGCGCGGCGACCTGCTGACCCGCGAGGCGGACGGGGCCTACCGCTGGCGGCCGGGCGGGCCGGGTTCGCCGCCGGTGCCCCTGCTCTTCACCCTGGTCGCGGCGCGCTGAGCGCCGGGGCGCGCCCCCCTACGGCGCCGGCGCCCCCGCCAGCCGGCTGTGCAGGGCCAGCAGCCAGGCCGCGGCCATGGTCACCTCGGGGTCCTCGGGGCCCAGGACCCGGGCCAGGACCTGCACGGCGCGGTCGGCGGCGGCGGCGGCGCTCTCCAGGTCGCCCTGGGCCTCGCAGGCGGCGGCCAGCAGCAGCAGCGTGTCGGCGGCGGGCAGGCTGTCGGGGCCGTGCAGGCGGTGCACCCGCTCGACCCGGGCGCGCACGTGGCGCAGGGCCTGCGCGGGGTCCCCGCGAGACAGCCAGGCCTGGGCGCGGGCCTGCTCGACCTCGGCGAGCAGGGCGTCATCCTCCTCCGCGCCCTCCGCCGCGGGGCCTGTCGGCTCCGCCGCGGCGTCCAGCGCTCGCAGGGCGGCCTGCTCCTCGCCCAGCGCCAGGCGGGCCTGCCCGAGCAGCAACAGGGCGCGGGCGCGCTCCGACCCGGCCAGCAGCCGCACGGCGCGCTCGGCCTCCAGGGCGGCGGCGTCAGCGTCCTGTCGGGACAGGTGCAGGGCCGCGCGCAGGGCGTGGCAGCGGCCGGCCTCGGCGCTGAGGGCGCCGGCCTGCTGTCGCGCCAGGGCCTGGGCCTGGTCCAGCCACGCGGCCGCGCCTTCCTCCTCGCCGACCTGCAGGTAGAGCCGGGCCAGGCCCAGCAGCGCCGCCAGCGGATCGGGGCCCTCCAGCGCGCCCCGCAGCGCCGACTCCTCCTCCCGCAGGGCCTGTCGATCGTCGTCCTTCCGCACGTCTCCTCCGCCGGCACGCTATCCTCCCGCCGCTCCCTCCCTCGCCCGAGACGCGCATGACCCGCGAAGTGAAGGTCGGTGTCTTCGTCACCGTGCTGATGGTGCTGCTCGCCGTGTCCATCTTCGTGCTGGGCGGCTCGTCGGACCTGCTGGAGCGCCGCTACAAGCTCAACGGCGCCTGGGCCGACGTCGCCGGCCTGCAGGAGGGCGCGGTCGTGCGCCTTGCGGGCATCGACGTGGGCGAGGTGAGCAAGGTGCAGATCTCGCAAGACCTGGGGGTCAAGCAGATCATGGTCGAGCTGACGATCATGGAGCGCTACAAGGAGCGCATCCGCGCCGACAGCGAGGCCCGCATCGACACGGTCGGCGTGCTGGGCGACAAGTACGTGGCGCTGACGATGGGCAGCGCCGACCTGCCGGTGCTGGAGGACGGGGCCTGGCTGACCACCCAGGCGCCGCTGGACATCCTCGAGTACACCAAGAAGGTCCAGGACATCCTGGGCAGCACGACGTCCATCAGCCACAAGCTCGACCTGATGCTGGGCAGCGACCAGGAGGCGGCCCAGGCCAGCCTGTCGCAGAGCTTCGCCCACATCGAGGAGATCGTGCGGCAGGCCAAGACCGGGCCGGGCCTGGCCTACACCCTGGTCTACGACGAGCGCACGGTGAAGCGGGTCGACAACATCCTGGGCAACTTCGAGAAGGCCAGCGGCGACCTGGCGGCGATGACCAACGAGATCCGCCACGGCGACGGCATGGCGCACGAGATCATCTACGGGCAGGGGGGCGCCGAGCTGACCGCGGAGCTGCGGGAGCTGGCCCAGGCGATGGGGCAGCTCACCGACGACCTGAAGACCCAGGACAGCGTGCTGCACGCGCTGATCTACGATCCCGAGAAGGCGAAGATGGTCGACGACCTGGCGGTCACCGCCCAGGCGCTGGCCAGCACGGCCCAGGCGATCGAGCAGGGCGAGGGCACGGTCGGCATGCTGGCCCGGGACCCGGCCCTGTACGAGGACCTGCGGGCCCTGGTCGGCGGCGCCCAGCGCAACAAGCTGCTGCGGGCCTACATCCGGCAGACCGTGCGCCAGGGCGAGGCGCGCAACTCCTCCTCCTGGGAGCCGCCGGAGTAGATGGGCGGGCGTCCACCCCCGGGGGGCGGCGTCGCGGGGCTGTTGTGGCCGCGCGGCCGCGGCATGCTCAACCGCTGGCTGCGCGCGCGGCCGGCGGAGAAGCTGACCTACACGGTCTTCGGCCTGCTGTTCCTGGTCTTCTGGGCGGGGATCTTCGGCCTGTTCGGCTGGCTGGTCGACGCCTTCTACGGGGTCGAGATCTTCGGCCCGCTGCTGGCCCGCAAGCTGCTGGAGATCCTGCTGCTCGGGCTGTTCGCGCTGCTGTGCTTCAGCAACGTCATCGCGGCGCTCTCCACCTTCTACCTGTCCGAGGACCTGGAGCTGCTGCTGTCGCTGCCGGTGCGGCGGCAGACCTTCCACACCGCGCGCCAGATCGACACCATCGTGCAGTCGAGCTGGATGATGGTGGTCTTCGGGCTGCCGGTCTTCGTGGCCTATGGCTACGCCTACCAGGCGGGCTGGGCCTACTACGTCCTGCTGGCGCTGGTGGCGCCGGCGCTGGTGGTGGTGGCGGCCAGCGCGGGCATCGCCGTGGCCAGCGTGCTGGTCAACGTCTTCCCGGCGCGCCGGATCCGCGAGGGGCTGGCGCTGGCCGGCATCCTGGCCCTGGGCTTCGTGCTGGTGGTGCTGCGGCTGTTGCGGCCCGAGCGGCTGGTCGACGCCGAGAGCTTCGAGAGCGTGGCGGCCTACGTGGCCGAGATGCAGACGCCGGTGCCGGTGCTGCTGCCGCCGCGCTGGGCCAGCGACGTGCTGGTGGCGGCGCTGGGTGGGCGGCCCCTGCCCTGGCTGGAGCTGGGCCTGCTGCTGAGCGGGGCGGTGGCGGCCTCGGGGGTGGCGCGGTGGATCACGGCCCGGCTGTACGACGGCGGGCGGGCGCGGGCGCAGGAGGCGCGGGCGGCGCGGCTGGCGCGGGCGGGCTGGCTGGACCGGGCCCTGGCCCTGTACACGCGACCCCTGCCGCCCCAGCTCCGGGCGCTGGTGGTCAAGGACGTCAAGACCTTCGTGCGCGACCCCAGCCAGTGGACCCAGGTGCTGCTGGTGGGCTCGATCGTGCTCATCACCCTGGCCAGCATCGCGGCCCTGCCGCTCGACGTCTTCCGCGGGCCCTACGTGGGCCTGTCCCGCAACGGCCTGGCCTTCATGGTGCTGGGGCTGGTGGGCTTCGTGATGGCGGCGGTGGCGGCGCGCTTCCAGTTCACGGCGGTCAGCGCCGAGGGCCGCGGCTTCTGGTTCGTGCGCACCTCGCCCATCCAGGCGCGGTCCTACCTGTGGGCCAAGGCCTGGCCTTTCCTGCCCGTCATCGTCGGCGTCGGCGAGGTGCTGGCCGTCACCTCCACCCTGATCCTGGGCGCGGGGCCCTTCCTGACGGGGCTGGCGGTCTGGACGGCCTTCTGGCTGGGCCTGGGCATCACGGGCATCGCGGTGGGCATGGGCGCGGTCTTCGCCGACTTCAAGGTGGACAACGTGGCCCGGCAGGCCCAGGGGCCGGCGGGCGTGATGTTCATGGTCGTCGCGCTGTCGCTGGTGGGGCTGGTGCTGACGCTGGAGGTCGCGCCCGTCTGGCTGGTGCTGCGCTCCTGGTTCCGCGAGGAGGCGCTGCGGCCCTGGGAGCTGGCGCTGTCGGGCGGCTGCCTGCTGGTGGTGGCGGTGCTCTGCGCCGCGGCGATGGTCGGGGCGCTGCGGCTGGGCGCCGACCGGCTGTGGGCCCGCGAGCTGCCGAACTCGTGACGGCCCTGCTGCTGTTGGCCGCCCCCCTGGCGGTCCTGCTGGGCTGTCGGGCCCCCGTGGCGGCGCTGGCCCCTCCACCAGAGGTCGCCGCCCGCCCGCCCGCGCCGGCCGTGGCGCCGGCCGAGGCCCGCCGCCTGTACCTGCTGGCTCGCTTGCGGCAGCACCAGGACGACCTGGAGGGCGCGGCCCTGGCCCTGGCCGAGGCGCGGCGCTTCGACCCGAAGGCGGCCTGGCTGGCGATGGCCCAGGGGGACCTGGCCTTGGGCCAGGGCGCGGTGGCGGCCGCGCGGGCCTCCTGGCAGGAGGCGACGACGCTGGACCCCAGCCTGGGGGCGGCCTGGCTGCGGCTGGCGCGGCTGGACCGGGCCCGTGGTGATCTGCCGGCGGCGCTGCGGGAGTACGAGGCGGCGGTGCGGGGCGGCGCCGGCTGGCGGGCGCGGGCGGAGCGGGTCGAGCTGGCCGTGGTCATGGAGGAGCGGGGCGTCGCGGCGCAGGAGGTGACGGCCTGGGTCGAGAGCCCGGCGGCCCCGGGCCGGGCCGAGCGGCGGGCGCGGGCTGAGGCGCGGTGGGCGGTGGGCGACCTGGAGGGGGCCTGGGAGGACCTGGACCGCTACCTGGAGGAGCAGCCCGAGGACCTGGTCGCCGTCGACCTGTACCTGGCGCTCAGCCGCGGGCAGGGGCACCGGCGGCGGGCGCTGGAGCGGCTGGACCGCGCGCGGCGGGCGCTGCCGGCGGAGGTCGAGCTGGCGCGGCGGCAGGTGGCGTGGCTGGACGAGGTGGACCACGCGCCGCGGCTGCTGCAGGCCCTCGACGCGCTGATGGCGCTGGAGCCGCAGGACGAGGCCGGCCTGTGGGTCGACCGGGCGCGGGCGCTGCTGGCCCTGGAGCGCCCGGCGGAGGCGCTGGCGGCGCTGGACCGGCAGGCGGCGCTGGCGGCGGACTGGCCCCACACGGGGGTGCTGCGGGCGCGGGCCCTGCTGGCGCTGGGCCGGCCCGAGGCGGCGGTCCGGGCGCTGCAGGCACAGCCTCCGGCCCCGGGGACCGAGCTGGGCTGGGCCGAGCTGATGCAGCGCGCGGGGCGTGCCGATCCGGCGCGGGCGACGCTGGAGGCGCTGCTGGCGCGCGGCGCGCCCTCGCCGGGGCTGGTGGAGGGGGTCCTGCGCCTGGACGCGCTGGCCGGTCGCGACGCGCAGGGGCAGGCCCTGGCCGCGCAGCACCTCGCCGACGCGCCGGCGGCCTGGGCCCGTGCCCTGGCCCGCGCCGGGCGGCGGGAGGAGGCCCTCGTCGCCCTGCAGGCGCTGCTGGAAGAGGGGGAGGACCCCACGCTGCGCCGCGACCTGGGCGCCCTGCTGCTGGCCACCGACCCGGTCGGGGCCGGCGAGCAGCTCTCCCGCGCGGTGGCGCGGCGCCCCGACGACCTCCTCGCCCGCTACCTGCTGGCCTCGGCCCTGCTGGAGCAGGGGCGGCTGGACCTGGCGCGGGCCCAGGCCCAGGTCGTGATCGACGCCGATCCTGCCCACGCCGACGCGCGCAACCTGCTGGCCTGGTCGCTGGTCGAGGCGGGGCAGGACCTGCCGCGGGCCGAGGCCTTGGCCCGCCGCGCCGTCGACCTGGCGCCGGCGGACGCCCACGTGCTGGACACGCTGGGCTGGACCCTGGCCCGGGCCGGGCGCGGCGCCGAGGCCCTGCCCTGGCTGGAGGAGGCGCTGGCGCTGGCACCCCAGGCCGAGGAGATCGCCGCCCATCTCGACGCCGCGCGCGCGGGCGTGCTACCTGCGCCGCGCTGGTCGCCCACGCCCTGACCCGCGCGGCGGGGGCCTCGCTGAAGAACTGCCGCCCTGGCGCGTCGTGCCGGCGGACCGCCCCCGGGGAGCCTCGTGACCCAGCCGACCTCGCGCCGCGACCTGCTGGCCCTGCTGGGGCTGGCGCTGGCCGGAGGACCGCTGGCGGCCTGCGCCGGCGGCGCGGCGAGGCGGCGGGGGCCACGCGCCAGCGCCAACCAGCTCCAGGCCCTGGTCGCGTCGATGCGCGGGGCGGACGCTCCCTTCGCGCTGCAGGGGCGCTTCTCGGTGCGGCTGGAGTCGCCCGGCGTGTCCGGCACGACCAAGGGCGCCCTGGTGCTGCACCAGCCCGACCGCTTCCGGGTCGAGATCCACAGCCCCTTCGGCACGCCGATGGTGCTGATCGCCAGCGACGGGCGCGCGCTGCACGCCTGGGCGGCCAAGGACAACCAGTTCTTCCGGGGCGACGACGCGGCCGCCGTGCTCTCGCAGCTCACGGCGGGGGCGGTGGCCCTCTCCGACGTCAACGCGATGCTGACGGGCGCCCTGCCCCTGCCGCAGGCGCCCGTGGTCGACCTGGCCGAGGACGACGACGGCCTCGTGCGGCTGACGATGGCGGGTCCCGAGGCGGTCCAGGTGCGGGCGGTGCTGGACCCGCGCACCGAGCGCACCCGCCAGCTCCGCGTGGTGCGGGCCGAGGGGCGCGGCGAGGGGCCGGTGCCCGGCCTGCCCACGGGCGAGACGCTGCTGCAGGTGGACTACCTGGAGGTGGCGCGGGTGGGCCGCAGCCTGCTGCCCGAGCAGCTCGTGGTGTCGCTGCCCACCCTGGGCTGGTCGCTGGAGCTGGAGTTCCTGTCCTGGGACGAGCTGGGCCGCATCCCCGAGGTCTTCGCGCTGACGCCGCCGCCGGGCGCGACCGAGCGGGACCTCGTCCAGACGCTGCAGGGCCTGGCCGAGGCCCAGGCCGGCGCGGCGGCGGGCCAGGGCTGAGGGGCCGCCGGGCGGCGCCCGCGGGTCAGCCGCTCCGGACGTCTCGCACGGTGAGCTGGCGCGCGGTGCGGCCGTTGTAGCGGTTCACGCCGGGCTCGGCGGCCAGCTCGACGGGGCCGCGCAGCAGGTCGCGGTGGGGCGCGCCGCCCCACCACACGGCCTCGATGGGGCCGGCCTGGAAGCGCAGGTGCTTGTCGCCGATGGGGCGCACGTCGGTGGGCACGCAGGGCACGCACAGCAGGGGCGCGGGGTTGCCCTTGCCGAAGGGGCCCAGCTCCAGCAGGCCCTCGACGACGGGCCAGGTCAGCAGGTCGGGCTGCGCGGTGGCGTCGAGCACCAGCTCGGGCGCGGGCGCCGCCCCGCCCAGGTGGGTCGCGGTCCACTCCGCCAGGCGCGCGGCCAGGGCGGGCAGGGCCTCGGTCCGCGCCGAGAAGCCGGCCGCCGCGGGGTGGCCGCCGAAGCGCAGCAGCAGGTCGGCGGCCGCCTCCAGGGCCTGCACGGCGTGCACCTCGGGGGTGCTGCGCACGCTGCCCCGGGCCTCGTCCCCGCTGACCGCGACGATGGCGACGGGGCGGTGGACCTCCTCGCGCACCTTGGCGGCGACGATGCCGACGACGCCGCGGTGCCAGCCCTCGGCCTCCGGGCCCCACAGCAGCACGAAGGGCGGCGGCGCCTGTCCCACCTGCTCCAGGGCCTGCTTGACCAGGCGCTGCTGGATCGCCTGGCGGTCGCGGTTGAGCCCGTCGAGCACGGCGGCCCGCTCCCGGGCGCGCGCCGGGTCGCGCTCGTCGAACAGCTCGATGACGGCGGTGGCGCTGTCCAGGCGACCGGCGGCGTTGATGCGGGGGCCCAGGCGGTAGCCCAGGTCCATGGCGTCGACGTGCCAGCCGCGGTCCAGGTCGAAGCCCAGGCCGGAGACCTGCAGCAGGGCGGCCAGGCCCGGCTGGTGCGGCCCCTTGCGCAGCCCCTCCAGGCCCAGGGCGACGATGGCGCGGTTCTCCAGCGTCGACAGGTCGACCACGTCGGCCACCGTGCCGATGGCGGCCACCTTCATCATCGAGCGCAGCAGGTGCTCGCGCTTGGGGTGCTCGCCCAGCAGGGCCTGGGCCAGCTTCAGGCTGACGCCGCACGCGGCCAGGGCCGGGTTGGGGTAGCGGCAGTCGGCCTGGGGCGGGCAGAGCACGGCGACGGCCGCGTCGGGCACGGACGCACCCTCGGGCAGGTGGTGGTCGCAGACGACGACGTCGACCCCGCCTTCGGCGGCGATCCGCACCGCCTCGTGGTCCCGCACCCCGATGTCCGCGGTCACCAGCAGCTTCACGCCGTCCTGCACCGCCTGGCGGGCGGCGGCCACCGAGAAGCCGTAGCCCTCGTCGAAGCGGTGGGGGATGTGGTAGTCCAGCCGATCCCCGCCGCCGAGCAGGCGCAGCACCCCCTGGAGGATCAGGCTGCTGGTCGTGCCGTCGACGTCGTAGTCGGTGACGATGCGCACCTGCTCCCGGTCGCGCACGGCGCGGCGCAGCCGGTCGACGGCGGTGGCCATGCCGAGCATCGCGTAGGGGTCGTGCAGGTGGTCCAGCGAGGGCTGCAGCCAGGCGTCGAGATCCTCGGCCGGTGCACGGCGCATCAGCACGCGGGCGACCAGCGGCGGCAGGCCGAGCTGGTGGGCCAGGCGCGCGACGCGGGTGGGGTCGTCGCCGGAGAGGCGCCAGCGGTGGCCGGTGGCGGACAGCGGCCCCTCGGCCGGGGGGGGGAGCTCGGGCAGGGCGGACATGGCAGGACCGGGTGGGGCCGGCCAGGGGGGGAGGAGGAGGCCGACCGCGGGGGAGAGGGCGTCGCCGCCCTGTTTGCACGCTATCGGTGGGCCGGGGTGACCGCCAGCGGGGCTCCGGCGCGGCGCAGCGGTTAGGGCGGCGGCCTTCGCCTGAACCACCCCAGCCCGGGGGGCCGCCGTGCAGCCGCTGATCCCGTACTTTCCGCCTGTGAAGTTCCAGATCACGGACGGCTTCGCCATCCACGGCTTCGGCATCCTGGTGGCGGTGGCCTTCATCTTCGGCAGCCACATGGCCATGCGCAAGGCGGCGCGCGACGGCCTGGACCCCGAGCTGATCAACCGGCTGGTCGGCTGGCTGGTGCTGGCCGTGTTCGTCGGCGGCCACCTGGGGCACGTGCTCTTCTACGAGCCGGAGCGGCTGATGGCCGACCCCCTCTTCCTGTTCAAGGTCTGGGAGGGGCTCTCCAGCTTCGGCGGCTTCGTCGGCTGCCTGCTCATCACGATCTGGTTCTTCTGGAACGAGGGCCGGAAGCGGGTCGTCGAGAACACGGCGCGCGCCGCCGCGGGCCTCTCGCCCTACCCGCCGATCCGCTACTGGGACTACGGCGAGTGCTGCGCCTACGGCTGGGCCTGGGGTTGGATCTTCGCGCGCAGCGGCTGCTTCGTCGCCCACGACCACCCCGGCACGCTCACCGAGTTCTGGCTGGGTGTGCGCGGCATCTGCGAGGCGCACCCCGGCGACACGACCAAGGCCTGCCACGACCTGGGCCTGTACGAGGCGCTGTGGGCCGTGCCGGTCAGCCTGCTCTTCGGCTGGTGGGACCGGCGGCCCCGCTTTTCCGGCTGGTTCCAGGGCTGGTTCGCCGTGCTCTATGGCGCCGCGCGCATGTTCTACGACGGCCTGCGCACCCACGACACCCGCTGGCTGGTGGGGGTGCTGGGCGAGCAGGGCGTCACGCCGGGACAGGTCTTCAGCGCGCTGATGATGCTGCTGGGCGTCGTCGTGCTGGTCACGCGGCGCGGCCAGCCCAGCGCCCGTGAGCAGTACGTCGGCAAGGGCTTCGCCGACCCGGTCGCCGACCGGGCCGCGCGCAAGGCCGCGGGGGCCTGAGGGGGCCTGCCCGAGGGGGCCTAGAAGTACGCCCCGACGCCCCAGCGCATGTAGAAACCGCCGAAGCCGAAGCGGGCGATCTCGACCTTCTCCCCGCCGCCCGGGGGCTTGGCCTGGAAGCCGGTCGCGGCGGTCAGGCCGTAGCCCAGCTCCAGGTGGGTGCCGAAGCGCAGGGGCTGGCGCGGCCGCAGCGGGACCAGGTCGAAGCCGAGCGCGGCGACGCCGCCGGGCTGCAGGGCCGTGGCCTTGAGCTGGTTCTCGTTGTCGTCGTGGTCCGGGTCGTCGTCCAGGCGCACCGTCCCGGTGAACAGGGCGGCCTGCACGGTGGCGTAGGGGCGGAAGGCGTCGACGATCCGCACGTCGACCTTGGGGCCGACCAGGACCTGGTTGCCGCGGTAGGCGGCCTGGAAGTCGGCGTCGCCCTCGTCCTCGTAGGAGTAGTAGTAGTAGTACTCGTCGTCGTCGTACTCGCTGCCCTCTCCGTCCACCTCGACGGAGGAGCCCCAGGCGCCGTGGTGCACGCCGAGCACGATGGCGACGTTGTCGTGCAGGGCGACGGCGCCGCGCAGGCCCAGGGTGCCGACCATGGGCGACTGCCGGAACATGTCGAAGCGCTCGTCCATGGTGCCGAAGCCGCCCAGCTCCAGGCTGAGCTCGTGGTCGGCGGCGGTGGCGGGGGCGGCGAGCAGCGCCAGCGTGAACAGCGACATCGGGAACAGTCCGGTGAGCATGGGTCACTCCTCCCCGGCCAGGCGGGGCAGCTCGTCGTCGCCTTGCAGGTCGACGGCGCCGAAGCCGGCGGTGCTGGTGAGCGTGTCGGTGGCCGGGTCCAGGAAGCTGACCAGGCCGAGCGCGGCGTCATGGGTGATGTAGAAGCGGCCGTCGGGCAGGGCCCCGATGCCGGTGGGCGCCTCGACCAGCTCGACGACGGCGGGCACGCTGGGGTTGGACAGGTCCACCTTGAGCAGGCTGTCCAGGCCCTCCAGCAGCAGCAGGGCGAAGCTGCCCGACTCGTCCTCGACCACGGCCGCGCCGACCGGCTGGGCCTCGAGCACCAGGCTGACGTCGTCGTCCTCCTGCAGGTCGATCACGCCCAGGCCGTAGCGGTTGTCCTGGTAGTCGTCGAGGTCGTTGCCGCTGCTGCCGTACTCGGGCGCCAGCACGGCGACGGCGTAGCGGCCGCTGGCCGTCAGCTCCATCGACTGCACCGGGTTGGCCATCACGTACTCGACGGGCTCCAAGGTCGCGAAGTCCAGCTCGTAGACGTCGTGGGTGCGCGCCTGGTCGTTGTAGAGCAGGGCCGTGGTCGCCGTCTCCAGCACCGCCGTGCAGGGCTCGTCCAGCTCGACGCTCTGGATGCCGAAGTACTCGTGCTCCAGCACGTCGACCTGGGCCAGGCTGCCGTAGACCAGCAGGCTCTTGTCCTGGTCGTTGTTGACCGACAGCGTGGCCGGCGCCCCCTCCAGGCTGATGATGTCGATGGCCTCGACGTCCAGGTCCAGCTTGTACAGGTCCTTGCTGCCCTCGATGGTGATGAGGGCGTAGCGGCCGTCGGGCGTGAGCGCCGCGCCGTTGGGGTCGACCTGCTGGTCGGCGTCGAGCGTCAGCGGGTAGGTCACGGTCTTCTCGAAGGTGGCCAGGTCGACCACCACCACCTGGGAGCGGGACAGGACCACCGCGCGGCTGCCGTCCAGGCTGAACAGCACGTTGTTGGCGCTGAAGCCGACCGAGAGCGACTGCACGGCGCCGCTGCCCAGATCGACGAAGGCCACCTGGGTCAGGTCGACCACGCCGTCGACGGGCACGTCGTCGGCCGACTCGAAGTCCAGGTAGGCCACCGCGGTGCCACCGTCGGGGGAGAAGGCCAGGCGGTTGAGGTGGGGCGGGATCTCGGTGACGACCTGCACCGCGCCGTCCTGCACCACGCTGAGCTCGTAGGACCAGGACAGCTCCTCCTCGTCGCAGTCCTCGACCTTCTCGGCCTCGGGATCCTCGCAGACGCGCCAGCGGTCCCAGACGATGACCTGGCTGGCGTCCGGCGTGGCGACCATGCGGACCACCTCGGCGCCGTCCAGGTCGACGACGTCGAAGGTGCCGTCGTCCTTGACCCGGGCCAGGGCGCCGGCGTGCGGCAGCGCGATGTAGACCCCGTCGGTGGCCGCGACCGCCGAGGAGGGGTCCCACAGGGGGCCGTCCATCCAGTACCAGTCCTGGTCGGGCAGGTTCTCCCAGGGGTTGCAGGCCAGCAGGCCGACCGGCAGCAAGAGGGGCAGCAGGCGGGAGAGGGGGGTGGGCATGGGGGCTCCTAGTGCTCGATGCCGCTGTTCAGCTCGAAGCCGGTGATGGTCTGCAGGACCTCGGTGGCCGGGTCGAAGAAGCTCATCCGGCCCAGCGGGTGGTCCTGGCTCACCCAGGCCAGGGTCGACTCGGGCAGGACGCCGACGTGGATGGGGGCGCTGGCCAGCTCGATCTCGTCGTAGAGCAGGCTCTCGTAGTGCAGCACCTCCAGGTAGGGCACCTCCTCCATGATGAAGAAGCCCTGGTTGCCGTCGGCGCTGTTGGCGTAGCCGCTGGGCTCGGCGGGCAGGCGCAGCGGGTTGCTGAAGAAGTCGTCGGTGAGGTCGATCATCGACAGCGCCCACTGGTCGTAGAAGGGCGAGGTGGGGTCGACGTCGACGCCGTTGTCCTTGGGGTGGAAGACCAGGGCCGTCTCGCCGGTGGGCGAGATGCCCATGGACTGCACGGGCTTGACCAGGGCGCGCACGGTGATCTCGTCGCTCTCCAGCTCCCAGCTCGCGTAGTGGCTGACGCCGCTGGCGGTGCTGTAGAGCAGGCCGCGGCTGCCGTCGGGGCTCATCAGCACGCTGCCCAGGGTCTCGGTGTCCGGCATGTCGACGACCTGGGCGTCCGCGAAGGGGTCGGCCAGGTCGTAGATCCACAGCTCGTGGCTGTCGCGGGCCACGGCGACCGCGCGCTGGCCGTCGGGCAGCAGGTCCAGGTCGGTGGGGTTGCTGCCGACGGCGACGTGGTCGACCACCTGCTCGGCCAGGTCGACCACCACCAGCTCGGTGGCGCCGAACTGGCGCACGAAGGCGAAGCGGCCGTCGGGGGTGAGCAGCACCTCCTCGGCCTCGGGCGGGTCGACCAGGTCGTCGCTGACGGCGATGCGCTCGGGAGACAGCTCCTCGGCCGACAGGTCGACGACGGCCAGGTAGGCGTCGCTGACGACGACGGCCAGGCTGCTGTCCGCCGAGAACTGCACGGCACGCGGGTTGAAGCCGACGACGAGCGGTGCGTGGGTCAGCGCCTCGGTGTCGACGACGCTCACCTCGTTGAAGGACTGGGCGCCGCCCTCGCTGGACTCCTCCTCGTCGACGTCCTGGTCGTGCCAGCAGATCACGAAGCGGCCGTCGGGGGACATGGCCATCGCGTTCATGTTGGCGCGCACCGCCACGTCGCTGACCGCCAGCGTCTCGGCGTCGATGACGCTGACGCTGTCGTCGCCCTCGTTGAAGGTGACGGCCTTGGTGTAGTCGCTGGTCGTGGCGACGGCGATCGGGTGGTCTCCCACCTCGGTCGTGATGACGGCCAGCGAGGGCACGGCGACCCGGGTGACCGTGTCGCGGTCGGGGTTGGCGACGAAGACGTAGGCGGTGGTGGCGGCTGGGGCCAGGGAGAAGAAGCTGTCCTCGTCCTCGGGCGCGGTCGCGCCGCCGTCGGCCGCGGCGCCGTCGCCCTGGCCGTCGGTGGAGCCGCCGTCGGCCCAGGAGCCGTCGCTGTCGTCGGCGCCCTTGTACAGGGACATGTCCGCCGAGCAGGCGACGGTCGTCGCGAGCGCCAGCAGGGCCAGGAGCTGTCGGGTCATGGTGCCTCCTCCGGGCGGCGGGGCCGCGCGGGTCGGACGGGAGAGTTGCAAGGTCCGCGCCCAGGGCGAGGATGCCGGCGGGATGGGCGCCTGCGAGGGGGAGGGGGCGTGGGCGAGGGCCGGAAGCGCGACATGGATGTCAGTCCCCCCGGGTCCCGGGGTCAGTGCTCGATGCCGGCGTTCAGCTCGAAGCCGGTCAGGGTCTGCATGCTGGCGGTGAGCGGGTCGTAGAAGCCCAGGCGCCCGAGCGGGTGGCGCTGGCTGACCCAGGCGACCTCGCCGCCGGGCAGGACGCCGACGTGCTCGGGCTCGCTGGGCAGCGCCACCTCGTCGAAGAGCAGGCTGTCGTAGTGCAGGACCTCCAGCCAGGGCTGCTCCTCCATCACCAGGAAGCCCAGCTCGCCGTCGCCGGTCTGCGCCAGGTCCAGCGGCTCGCCCGCCAGCAGCAGCGGGTTGGCGAAGAAGTCGTCCAGGTCGATCATGGTCAACGCCCAGCGGCCCCAGAAGGGCGAGCTGGACTCGACCTCGCTGCCGTTGTCCTGGCTGTGCAGCACCAGGGCCGTGCCGCCGTCGGGGCTGACCTCGACCCGCTGCACGGGCTTGACCAGGCCGTACTCGACGATCTGATCGGTGTCGCGCTCCCAGCTCGCCATGCGCGACAGGCCGCTCACGGTGCTGTAGAGCAGGCCACGCGCGCCGTCGGGGGAGAGGACCACGCTGCCCAGGACCGAGGTCGAGGGCAGGGAGAGCACGCGGGCGTCGGCCCAGGGGTCGGCGGTGTCGAAGATCCAGAGCTGGCTGGCGGCGCGCGCGACCGCCACCGCCTGCAGGCCGTCGGGGGTGAGATCCAGGTCGGTCAGGCTGGCGCCGACGGGCAGGCGGTCGACCGCGCCGGTCTCCAGCTCGACCACCACCAGGTCGCTGGCGTCGAGCTGGCGCACGAAGGCGAAGCGGCCGTCGGGGGTGAGCACCACCTCCTCGGCGACCGGCGGCTCCACCAGGTCGTCGCTGATGGCGATGCGCTCGGGCGCGGGCTCCTCGGCCGACAGGTCGATGCGGGCCAGGTACGCGTCGCTGACGACGACCGCGGTCGCGGAGTCGGCGGTGAAGACGACGTTGCGGGGGTTGAAGCCCACGACCATCGGCCAGTGTGCGCCGGTCGACACGTCGACCAGGCTCAGCTCGTTGTAGGAGCGGGCGCCGTCGTCGCCCGCCTCGTCCTCGGCGTCCTGGTCGTGCCAGGCCACCACCCAGCGGCCGTCGGGGGACATCTCCATCCAGTTCAGGTCGGGGCGGATCGCCACCGCGCGGGCCTCCAGGCTGTCGGCGTCGATGAGATCGACCCGGTCGTCGCCCACGGCCAGCACGGCGACGGTGCGGCCGTCGGGCGTGACCTCCAGGGCCGCGGGCTGGTGGCCGGTGGGCCCGGTCAGCACGGTCAGGGCGGGCACGGCGACGCGGGTGACCGTGTCGCGGTGCTCGTTGGCGACGAAGAGCCAGGACGGGCTGGCGACCGGCCGCAGGAACAGCGCGTCCTCGGTCTCGCCGGGCAGCCCGTCGCCGCCGGTGTCGGCGGCGCCGTCGTTGGCGCCGCCGTCCAGGGCACCGCCCCCGTCCTCGGGCGCGAAGGAGATGCCGTTGTCGTAGTCGCCGCAACCGGCGACCAGCAGCAGGGCGGGGATCAGGGCGGCGCGCATGGCAACTCCCGGGGGTGTCCCCCCTATGATGGCGTCCGGGCCCTGGAGCGTCCAGTCTCCCGCGTCAGGCGCCTTCCCGCAAGCAGGCGGCCGCCAGGTGCAGGGCGCAGATGGTCTTGGCGTCGGTCAGCCGCCCGTCGGCGGTCATCGCCAGCGCCTGGGCCATGGGGATCCGCACCACCTCGATGTACTCGTCGGCGTCGAGCGCCCCCTCGGCCGGCGACAGCCCGGTCGCCAGGTACAGGTGGATGCGCTCGTCGGTGAAGCCCGGCGTCGTGAAGATCGCGGCGAGGTGCCGCAGGTGGGCGGCGCGCAGCTTCACCTCCTCGGCCAGCTCGCGCCGGGCGCAGGCCTCGGGGGCCTCGCCGGGCTCCAGCACGCCGGCCGGCACCTCGTGGTGCATGCCGCCGCCGGCGTGGCGGTACTGGTGGACCAGGGTCACCGTGCCGTCCTCGTGCAGGGGGACCACGGCGGCGGCGCCCGGGTGGCGGATCACCTCCAGCTCGACCTGGCGGCCGTCGGGCAGCACGGCCTGCTCCAGCCCGAGCTTCACGATGCGCCCGGCGTAGATCTCGCGGCGTCGGTGCACGGGGGACCCCGGAAAGCAGGACGGCCGCTCACCGGGGAGGAGAGCGGCCGTCGAGATGGTGCGGAAGGGGGGAATCGAACCCCCATGGACTAGGTCCACTAGATCCTGAATCTAGCGCGTCTACCAATTCCGCCACTTCCG
Source organism: Myxococcota bacterium (assembly GCA_023150805.1). Classification (GTDB taxonomy): domain Bacteria; phylum Myxococcota_A; class UBA796; order UBA796; family UBA2385; genus UBA2385. The sequence continues at coordinate 40,713 of JAKLKF010000037.1, forward strand.
CAGCGGTTCCTTGGAGCGAGGTCCAGAGAACGTGGGAGGGCGAACCCTCCCGGTTGGCACGCAGTGCTTATTGCCCGGCGCGCCGACGGTCAAGGGCGCAGCCGAGGGAAGGGTCGAGGAGCCCGATGATCACGGGCTCGGCGAGGGGTCCAGCCGGTAGACGCGGGTGCCACCCTGCTGGTGGATCAGGGTGGCCTGGGTCAGCAGCAGCGCCTCGAGCTGGTCCAGCGGCGCCTGCATGGTGGCCTGCCGCTCGGTCTCGGACAGGAAGGGGTAGACCGAGGGCAGGAAGCGCACCGAGCCCACCAGCAGGTGGGTGGCCCCGGCGGCGCGCAGGTCGTCGAGCGCGTGGGGGCCGCGGGTCAGCAGCCAGTGGCGGGCGGGGACGTGGTCCTCGACGCTGCCCAGCAGGGTCGGGCGGTCCACCAGGGCCGTCGACCAGTCGAAGAGCAAGGCGACGACGGCGTCCGGGGGCAGGTGGCGGTTGGCCCAGGCCACCGAGGCCGCGGGGGGGTGCAGGCGCGCCTGGAAGCGCGCGGGATCCTCGTGGCCCATGGCGGCGGGCAGGCGGTCGGCGGCGCGCTGGAGCTGGGGTCCCAGGTTGGCGGGCAGGCCGGCCAGCAGGCACAGCAGGACCAGGCGGCGGGCCAGGCGCGGCGGGCCGGCGGGGGGGGCCGCGGGCAGGCCGGCGGCCAGGGCCAGCGCCAGCAGGGGCAGGCCGGGCAGCAGGTAGCGCAGCCAGTGGGGGCCGAGCGCCCAGAACAGGGCGGGGGCGAGGGCGGCCAGCAGCAGCCGCCGGGCGAGGGGGCCCCGGGGGTCGGGCGGGGCAGGCCAGGGCAGGGCGGCCAGCAGCGCCGCGGGCAGCAGGGCCAGGAAGGCGGGCGAGAGGCGGCCCAGGAAGCGGAAGCCGTCGAGCTGCGCGGTCATCACCGCGTTCCAGGGCAGGGCCAGCATCGCCGCGAGGTCCCGGCCGGCGCCGTACTTCTCCAGGTACTGGAAGCGCAGGCCCAGGGCGCCGGGGGCGTCGGGGTGCAGCGGCGCGGTGGGCCAGCCCGCGAAGGGGAAGAGCGGGTGCAGGCCCTCGACGGCGTTGCGCAGCCACCAGGGGCTCACCAGCAGCAGCGCCCCCAGGCCGGCCAGGACCCGGGCCCGCCAGGGCAGGCGTGCGGCGAGGAGCGCGCCCGCCACGGCGCCCCCGGCCGTGTACTTCACGCCCAGGGCCATGCCGCCGGCCAGGGCCAGGGGCAGGGCGCGCCCGCGCAGGCCGGCGTCCAGCGCGGCCAGGGCGGCCAGGGCGGCGGGCAGGTCGTTGGCCGCCAGGCCGGCGGTCTGCAGGTAGGTGGCGCTGCCGGCCAGGAGCAGGGCCGCCACCTCGCCGCCGCGGCCCAGCCAGGCCCGCGCCACCAGGCGGGTGCCCTCCAGGCACAGCGCGGCCAGCAGCAGGTGGAACAGGCGCGGCGCGCCCTGCCCGCCCAGGGCCAGCAGGCTGGCGTAGACCAGGTGCAGGCCCTGGGGCCGGCTGCCGTCGGGGTGCAGCGGTCCGCCGACCAGGCGCCCCTCGGCCAGGATCTGCGAGGGCAGGGCCAGGTGCTGGTACAGCTCGTCGGTGTCCACGGGCGGCGCCAGCGCGTCGACCAGGCCGGGCAGCAGCACGACGGCGCCGACCAGCAGGGCCACCGCCGGCGGCCGCGGCAGGCGCAGGGCCGGGCGCGCCAGCCAGCCCGCGGCCAGCACCGCGGGGATCGCGCGGGCCACCGCCGGCGAGAGCAGGCCCGGCGCGGCCAGCAGCAGGCCCAGCAGGCCCCACAGCAGCAGGCCGAGCACGGTGGCATGCAGCAGGCCGCGCTCGTCCTCGAGCAGGTCGGGTGCCAGGCGCTGGAGCAGGGCCCCGCCCGCACCGGCGGCGCCCAGGAGGCCGGCCAGCGCGGCGCCTCCGCCCAGCGCGGCGCCCTGCCAGGCCGCGGCCGTGGGGCCCGCGGGGTCCAGGACCAGGAAGGCGCCCGCGGCGCCGAGGGTGCCCAGGCCCACCAGGGTGGAGGTCGCGGTCGCGCGGGTCATGGCGCCAGGGCTCCGGCGGCCGCGCCGTCCGGCGGATCGGCCGCGGTGCGCAGCCAGGGCTGGTCCCCCTCCCGGTACAGCAGCCAGGGCCCGAAGCGCGAGGGCCAGCGCTGGTGTCCTGGGCCAGCCGCGTCCAGCCCGTCGCTGCACCGGATGTCCACGCCGTCGCGCGCGCCCTCGGGCCCCGGCGCGGGCCGCTCCTCCCAGCAGGCCACCTGCCCCCACAGCGTCGGCGGCGCGCTGAAGCCGGTGTCGACCGGCAGGCGGCGCGCCTCGCCGGTGCGCGTGTCCTGGATCACCAGGGCGCCGGGCTCGACCCAGGCCAGGGTGTCCCCGCTGCCGACGACGTGGCGCTGGTGACCGGGACCGGCCGACAGCGGGCGCGGCGCCGGGTCCTGCTCGTCGAGGGGCAGCATCCAGACGTCCTCGCCGTCGGTCCCTCCGTCCTCGACCCAGGCCAGGACCTGCCCGGCCAGCGCCGGGGGGTACCAGCCCACCGGGTGGGCCGGGTGCGTGGTCCGCACGCGGTCCTCCAGCGCCCAGGCCGACACGCGGTCCTCGGCCAGCAGGGCGCCGCGCGCGCCGTCCGTGGCGGGGGGCGCCAGGGTCGGCGTGCGGACCTGCGGCAGGTCGAGCAGGGTCGCGCCCGCCTCGTCCAGGCGGATCACCCCGGCGACCGGGCCGACCAGCAGCAGCAGCCCCTCGGCCAGGCCGGGGGCCTCGGCCGGCACCGGCAGGCGCAGCTCGACCCCGGTCCGCAGTGACAGGGCGCGGTCGACCCGGCCCTCGGGACCGCAGCCGACCACCCACGGGCCGGCCAGCGCCGGGTAGCGCGCGTCGAGACAGGCATGGTCGAGCCCGTGCAGCGGGATGGCCACCCCGGGCGCGCCGACCGCGGCCCGGGCGGGGCCCGCTCCGCCCCCGACGATCAAGGCCACCAGGCCGCCGCGGACGCGGCTCAGGTGCCCGTATCGGGCGTGTAGACCTCGCCGCAGCAGCTCACGTGGATGACGAGTTCGTCCTCGCCCGTCTCCAGCGGGCAGTCGGTCGCCTGGAGCTTGACGCGGTACTCGGTGATCTCGCACTCGTCGGGGACCCGGGGGCTGGCGCCGTTGAGGTACACGCTGGTCAGGATCTCGTCGGTGGGGCCGGCGAAGTCGATGTTGCCCGAGACCTCGGACCACAGCACCGTCGTGGCGTCCCCCTCGGCGTCGGTGATCCGCACGTCGTCGCCGATGTCCACCGTGACCCCCTCGCAGGAGCCGCACTCCCAGCGCACGGGCCCGTCGGGGCTGCACAGCGCGGTGCCCGCGTTCACCTCGACCCGCAGGCCGGCGTCGACCACCGGCGGGGTGTTGGCGAAGCGCTCGGCCACCTGGGCGGTGATCGTGTCCGGCGCCGACCACTCCGAGCCGTCGTTGACGGCCAGGCTGAAGACGTAGGTGCCGGCGATGTCGGGGTAGAAGGTCGTCGTCGCCGCCTCGCGGTCGCCGAAGGTGTAGTTGTCCACCGCCGAGCCTTCCGGCGCGCTCTGCAGCGACCACATGAAGCCCAGCGGGTCGCCGTTGAGGTCGTAGGATGCGCTGCCGTCCAGCGTCAGGTCCATGCAGTCCTGGCCGTCGCCGATGTCGTCTCCGGCCACGGCGACCGGGGCCGTGGGATCGCCCGTGGACACCAGGACGAAGGCGGCGTCGGCCACCGAGTCGGCGAAGCCGTTGTTGACCGTGAGGGCGGCGACGTAGACGCCGCCGACGTCGGCCGTGAGCGAGGGCGTCGCGGTGTCCGCGCCGGCCAGGGTGGCCTCGCTGCCGGCCGGCACGCTGGCGAGCACCCACTGGTAGGTCAGGTCCAGGCCCAGCGGGTCGTAGGAGCTGCCGCCGTTGAGGGTCACTGCGACCCCCACCTCGCCCTCGACGTCGGCACCGGCGTTGGCGACCGGCACGCTGCCGTCCTCGACCTCGACCACCGTGTAGTCGGGCAGCGAGACCTGCCCCGCGGCGTCCCGCACCTCCAGCCGCACCACGTACACGCCGGCGGCGTCGGGCAGGAAGCTGGTGCCCGAGGCGCCCTCGGTGTTGTTGTTGAGGAAGACCGAGGTGTTGCCGGCCAGCGAGGACGCGGGCGGCACGTGGTCGAAGGCCCAGTGGTAGGAGATGGCGTCGCCATCGGGGTCGTAGGAGCCGCTGCCGTCCAGGTTGACCCGCGCGGTGCCCGAGCCGGCGACGTTGGCGCCGGCGTTGGCGACGGGGATCTCGTTGACGTCCTCGGGCTCGTCGCCCTTGTCACCACAACCGGCGAGCAGACCGGTGAGCATCAGCACCAGCGAGGGGACAGCCATGTTCGGGCTCCGGATGGGGGTGGCGGCGTCGGCTACTCGCCGAGGTACTCGCCCGTGCAGGTGTAGGTGACGGTGATCGTGTCGGCGTCGGCGTCCACACAGTCCCGGGCCGTCAGCGTGGCCTGGGCCTCGATCGTGTTGGCGACGCCGAACTCGCTCGGCTGGGCCGGGAAGACGATGTCGGTGACGGCCGAGTGGTCGTTGGAGAAGGACACCGAGGCCAGGTCCGCGGTCCACTGGTAGGTCAGCGGGTCGCCGTCGGGATCGTAGGTCGCGCCGCCGTCCAGCAGGGTGCTGGCCTCGGGGCAGTCGCCGCAGGTCCAGACGTAGGAGCTGGAGGCGCAGTCACCCACGGCCTCCAGGCGCTGGTCCGACCCGGCGTTGGCCACCGGCGTCGTGTTGGTGGACTCGTCGGCGATCACCAGGGTGACGACGTCGGGCGCCGACCAGATCGTGCCGTCGTGGACCTGCAGCTCGAAGGTGTAGGTCCCGGCCAGGTCCCAGGTGACCAGGGGCTCGGCCGAGGTCGTGTCGTTGAAGCTGGCCTCGCTGACGGTCGAGCCCGCGGGCACCCCGACGACGCTCCACTGGTAGGTGATCGCGTCGCCGTCCAGGTCGTAGCTGCCCCAGCCGTTGAGCTGCAGCGGGTTGTCGGTGCAGAAGGGGAGCTCGACGCTCTCGCCGGCGTCGGCCTCGGGCAGGCGGTTGCCGTCGGCCACGTTCACGCTGCAGTAGTCGGGGGCCGACCAGTTGGCGCCGTCGCTGACGACCAGGCTCATCAGGTAGAGGCCGCCGCAGTCCGCCGCGAAGGAGGGGGTGGCCGTCTCGGCGTTGTAGACGTCGGTCGTCTCCAGCTCCGAGCAGTCGGGCGCCACGGCGAGCGACCAGGAGTAGCTGAGCGGGCTGCCTTCGGGGTCCGACGAGGCCGAGCCGTCCAGCTCCACGCGCTCTTCCACCCGGGCGCCGAGGTTCTCGCCGCAGTCGGCGACCGGGGCGGCGTTCCCGCTCTCGACGCTGATGACGACGAGGTCGGCGGCGCTGGTGCCCGATGGGTCGGTGATGGTCAGGCCGACGACGTACTCGCCCACCACGTCCGGGGTGAAGCTGGTGGTGACCGCGTCCGGGCCGCCGTCGGCGGAGAAGGCCGCGTCGGTCAGGCGGGACTCGACCGGCACCCGCTCGAAGGTCCACTCGTAGCTGGCGCTGCCGGCGTCGCGGTAGGCGGCGCACACGGTGCTGGCGCTGCCGTCCAGCGTGATGGCGCCGCCCAGGATGCCGGCGGCGTCGACGCCCGCGCTGGCGGTCGAGACGGTGCACTCCGCTGCGGTGTCCTCGTCCTTGTCACCGCAGGCGGCGAGCAGGACGGGGAGGAGCAGGGCGGCGCGGGAGAGGGTCTGCATGTTGGCTCCGGCGGGGACGCGGGTCGGAGTGCGGGCCGCCGCCCGACGCCACGACCTGGGTCGCGGAGGCGGACGGCGAGCCTTGCGTAGTGTAGGAGCGGCCTGAGGTCACCGTCAATGGACGTCCCTACCATGGGCTGGAGTGCCGTGCCCGTCCTGGCGCTCTCGATGCTGGCAGGCCTGTCGGCGCAGGCGGCGCCGGCCGAGGAGGCCGACGCGCGCGGGCCCGCCGAGGAGGGGGTGGCGCTGCGGGGGGGCGGTGGCCTGCAAGACGGCTCGGTCCCTGCGTTTCGGGCGGCGAGCCGCGACCGGCTGGCGGGCTGGGCGCAGGTGGCCTGGACCCCGGACCCGCTGCTGACCGCCTGGATCCACGGCGGCGTCGCCCGCGACCGGGCCCCGACCGGGACGGTCTGGACCGGGCCCACCGCCTTGACGCTGGGCAGCCGCCTGCGCCCGCTGGCCGGCGCCCGGGCAGGCGCGGCGGCGGGGGAGCCGGCGGCCGTCGACCTCGCCCTGAGCTGGTGGGCGGGGGTGCCGCTCGCGGCCGACCGGGGCGCCGTCGACAGCGACGAGACGGACATCTCCTTCGCGGTCGAGGCCGGGCGTGCCCTCGGCGCCCTGCGCCTCGACGGCTCCCTGGGCCTGGCGATCCTGGGCAACCCCCTGCGCCTGGCCAACCAGGACGACCAGCCGCTGGCCGGGCTGCTGCTGACCTGGGCCGGCGCCCCGGCCGGCCCTCGCCCCTGGGAGCTGCACGCCCGCGCCGGGGGCAGCCTGCGGACCCCCCGGAACCCCGCCCGCACCGAGGCGGCGCTGGGCCTGGAGCTGCGCTGCCCGCTACAGGCGGGGCTGGAGGCCGCCGCCGGCCTCTCGCCCGCCGCCCCCGACCTGGGGCTGGATGCCTGGGTGGGCTGGGGCACGGCTTGCCGGCACCGGACGCGCGATTAGCATCCCCCGCGCTTCGGACCCGGCGGTCGCCGGCGGGGCGATGCCCCAGGTGCTCGGGAGCGGCGATGGGCTTCTTCGACTTCCTCTTCGGCGGTGACGAGGCGCAGATCAAGCGCCACGCCAAGCGCATCGTCAACCTCAACGCCCAGGGAGAGGACCGCGACGCCAGCGCCCAGTGGCTGGCCGAGAACGGCAGCGACGAGGCCATCGCCGCCCTGCTCAACCGCTTCACGGTCAAGTACGAGCAGGGCATGAAGGACGCCGCCGAGAAGGAGAACGTCTACCGGCTGTTGATCGACCTGGGGCCCAAGGTCGTCGCGCCGGTCAAGGCCTGGGCCCGCACCAACCAGAACTTTGCCCAGCCCCTGCGCCTGGTGGAGCACTTCGAGGGTCCCGACGCCGCCGTCGAGCTGCTCCTCGAGATGCTGGCCAAGGAGTCCGACCCCTTCAAGCCCGAGAAGAAGCGCCAGATCCTCATCCACCTCGCCGACTTCCGCGACCCGCGCGTGCTCCAGGGCGCCCGGGCCTGCGTGACCGACTTCGACGAGGGCGTGCGCTACGCGGCCTGCGACGCCATCCTGGCCCAGGAGGCCCAGGACGAGGAGATCCGCGGCGTGCTGCGCGGGATCCTGGCCGACCCCGACGAGGACAGCAACCGGATGAAGGTCCGCATCGCCGAGGCCTTCCACCAGCGTGGCTGGTCCCTGGGGGCGGCGGCCGCCGCTGTCGCCACCCAGCCGCCGCACGGCTGGAAGGTCCAGGGAGACCGGCTGGTCCGGGCCTGACCGGCCGCCTCAGGCTGGCGCGGGCGTGCACTCGCCGGCGATGGGGCAGGGGAAGCGATCGGCCAGCCCCTGCCGGTCCAGCCCCTGGCCCAGCAGCCACATCGCCTTGACCACGGCCGCCTCGACGGTGTGGTCCAGGCCGTAGATCGCGCCCGCGTCGCGCGCGGCCGCGCTGCCCTGGTAGCGGCCCGCCACCGCGCTGCCCGAGCGGCACTGGCTCAGGACGATGACGGCCACCCCGCGCGCGCTGACCTCGGCGATGGCCTGGGGCCAGCGCGAGGCGGGCAGGTTGCCCTCGCCGAAGCCCAGCAGCAGCACCGCTCGCGCGCCGGTGTCGACCAGGGCGTGCAGGGCGCGCGGGTCCTGGCCGGGCACCAGGTGCAGCACGGCGACGTCGGGGCGGAAGCCCGCCTGGAGCTGGAAGGGCCCCGGCTGCCGCAGGGCAGGGGCCTCGGGCACCACGTCCACCCCTACCCGCAACAGCGGCGGGAAGTTGGGCGAGGCGAAGGCGTCATAGGCCTGGATCGAGACCTTGGAGGCGCGGTTGCCCCGGAAGAGGCGGTCGCCGAAGAACAGGCCCACCTCGGGCAGGTCGAGCGTCGCGCACATCGCCGAGTGCACCAGGTTGGCCCTCGCGTCCGTGCGCAGCTCGGCGATCGGCCGCTGGCTGCCGGTGAGCACGACCGGTCGGTCCAGCCCGCGCAGCATGTAGCTGAGCGCCGCGGCGGTGTAGGCCATCGTGTCCGTGCCGTGCAGCACGACGAAGCCGTCGTAGCGCTCCCGGCCGCGCGCCACCTCGGCCGCGATGCGCTCCCACAGGGCCGGGGACATGTCGCTGGAGTCGATGGCGCAGACCAGGCAGGCCTCGATGTCGGCGAGGTCCTCCAGGCCGCGCACGTAGGGCAGCACGTGCCGATCGTAGTGGTCGGGCTCCAGCGGCCCGGGGTGGCTGCGGCGCACCATCGAGAGCGTGCCGCCGGTGTGCAGGAAGAGCAGGCGGCGGCGGGCGCGTGCAGAGGCCGTGCCCGGCATCACCACACGTACAGGTCGGGGTCGTAGCAGGCGCCCTCGGCGATGTCGACGCACTCCTCGTCCCGGACGCAGCGCTTGACGTCCGCCAGCGCCTCGCGGGCCTGCAGGTCCTCCCAGTCCTCGTACAGGCGCTCCTGGATCTCGCAGGCCGCCTGGCACTCCTCCAGTCCCTGGCGCGGCGTGTCGACCTCCTCGCAGTCCAAGAGCTTCCTGCAGGTCTGCTTGCAGGTCGGCTCGCAGGCCGCCAGCGGCGCGGCCAAAAGGACCAGCGCCAGGGCGCGGGCGGCGATGCGGTGCGCGGCCATCAGAAGTGCGGCAGGCACATCTTGGGGCCGTCGGTGACGCCGTCGCCGTCCTGGTCTCCCTTGATGTTCTCGCAGGAGGTCTGGTCGATGCAGTCCATCCACAGCGCCGCGTCCCGGTCCGTGTTGATCGTGATCGCGCTGCTGCTGGAGGTGGGCGCGAAGGGGTCGTAGCCGGCGGTCACCTCGCCGGGGTTGTCCAGCGCCTCCTGGCAGACGTCGACGCAGTCGCTGAGCAGGTCGTTCTGCGACTGGCCGGCCGCGGAGATGTTGCACTCCTCGCGGTAGAGCTTGTCGCAGGCCGAGTAGCAGTCGGGCCCGCAGCCCGTCCCGGCCAGGGCGACGCCCGCCAGGGCCAGGGTGGTGAGCGCGGTGGCGGGCCGAGCCGGCAGGGCGGGCAGGGCGCGGAAGGGGAGCGCGGGCATCGACGTCCTCGGAGCAGGCGGCGGCGGAGCGTATCGGGTCGGGCGCCGCGACGTCAATCGGGCGGGGGCTACGGGCACCGGCCGGCGGGCTACAAGGCGCCGGCGAGGAGCTCGCCCCCCTCCCGCCCCTGGCCCATGCACGTCCTCCACGTCACGCCCTACTTCCCCCCGACCTGGGCCTACGGCGGCATCCCGCGCATCGTCGACGGGCTGTCCCGGGCGCTGGTCCGGCAGGGCGTGCAGGTCACCGTCCTGACCACCGACGCGCTGGACGCGGAGCGCCGGGTGGACCTGCCGCGGCGCCGCGACCACCATGGCGTGCAGGTCGTGACCGTGCCGAACCTGTCCAACCGCGTCGCCTACCGGCACCAGCTCTTCCTGCCCTGGGGCGGGGCGCGCGCGCTGCGGGGGCTGGCGGGGGTGGACCTGGTCCACCTGCACGGCCACCGCCACCTGCTCAACAACGTGGCCGTCGCCTGGGCCCGCGGCCGCGGCCTGCCCTACGTGCTGACCGCCAACGGCACGCTGCTGCGGCACGAGCGCAAGGTCGGCGTCAAGCTGTTGTGGGACCTCGCCGTGGCCGGGCACGTGCCCCGCGGCGCGGCGCGCTGCGTCGCGGTCAGCGCCGCCGACGTGGCCCAGCACCTCCAGGCGGGCCTGCCCGCCGACCGCGTCGCCCGCATCCCCAACGGCCTGGACCTGGGCGAGTTCGAGGCCCTGCCGCCCCGCGGGACCTTCCGGGCCGCGCACGGCCTGGGCCGGCGCCCGCTCGTCGCCTACCTGGGCCAGGTCTCGCCCCGGAAGGGCGTCGACCACCTCGTCGCCGCCTTCGCCGACGGCGCCCTGGGGGACGCGGTGCTGGTCGTCGGCGGCAACGACATGGGTGGCCTCGCCGCGGCGCGCGCGCGGGGACCGGCGCCCGACGCCGTGCGCTTCGTGGGCCTGCTGGAGGGGCCCGAGCGCCTGGCCCTGCTGGCCGACGCCGACGTCCTGGTCTACCCGTCGACCGCCGAGGTCTTCGGCCTGGTGCCCTTCGAGGGCCTGCTGTGCGGCGTGCCGGTGGTCGTGGGCGAGGACTGCGGCTGCGGCGAGCTGATCGCCGAGGCCGGCGCCGGCCTGCTGGTGCGGCACGGCGACGTCGCTGGCCTGCGGGCGCGCATCCGCACCCTGCTGTCCGACCGGGTCGCCGCTGGCGCGATGGTGGCCCGCGGGCGGCGCTACGTGGCCGAGCACCTGGGCTTCGACCGGGTGGCCGCCGCGCACGCGGCGCTGTACGCCCGGATCCTGGACGAGGAGAGGCGCGCATGACCGTCGAGTGGGGGCGTCGCCTGCTGCTGGTGGCCCTGGTGCTGGCCATGGTGCTGTCCTACCAGGCCGTCCTGGACGCGCCCTTCGTCTACGACGACAAGATCGAGGTGGTCGGCAACGGCACGATCCGCGACCTGGACGAGTGGCGGGCCATCGCCCGCTACAACCTCAGCCGGCCGCTGCTGGTGCTGACCTACGCGGTCGACTTCCACCGCCACGCGCTGGAGCCGAGGGGCTACCACCTGACGAACCTTGCGGTGGCCGGCCTGGCGATCGCCGCGGCGCTGTTCCTGGCCGAGGGGCTGCTGCGCCTGTGGCGCGTCGGCCACCCCCTGCCGCGCGCCGCCGCCGCGGTCGGCGTGTGGGTGCTGCACCCCATGGCCACCGAGGGCATCACCTACATCACGGGGCGCTCGGAGAGCCTGTGCGCGGTGTTCTGCTTCTTCGCCGTCGGCGCATGGGCCCAGGCCCTGCTGGCCGAGGGCGAGGGGCGGTCCGGGTCGGGCTGGCGCGCGCTCGGCCTGCTGGGCTTCGCCGGCGCGGTCACCACCAAGGAGGTCGGGGCGATGATCCCCGCCGCCCTGCTGGCCGTCGAGCTGCTGGGCGCGGGGAGGGGCGGTGGCGCGGCCTCCCCCGCCGGGCGCCTGCGCGCGGTGTGGCTGGCGCGCATTCGCGCGGTGCGCTGGGCCTGGTTCCTGCCGCTCGCCGCCCTGGTCCTGCTGGCCGGCTGGCTGCGCCTGCAGCACGCGCCGACCTTCCTGCCCCGCGAGGTCGACCGCCCGTTGCCCACCCAGCTCGTGACCCAGGCCGAGGCCTGGCGGCACTACCTGCGCCTGTGGCTGCTGCCCTGGGGCCAGACCATCTTCCACCACCTCGACGACGTGGCGCCCGCCAGCCTGCGCGGTGGCGCCGCGGTCGGGGGCTGGGCCCTCCTGGTGGCCGGGGCCGTCGCCTGGGCGCGCAGGGTGCCGGTGGCCGGGGCCGCCCTGGCCTGCGCGGCGCTCTTCCTGCTGCCCAGCAGCTCCCTGGTCCCGCTCAAGGAGAACATGGCCGAGCACCGGGCCTTCCAGACCGGCCTGTGGCTGGCCATCGCCCTGGTCGGCAGCCTGCCGGCGCGCGCCCTGCGCCCGGCGGCCTGGGCCCTGGTCCCGGTCCTGGGCGTCCTGGTCGGGCTCACCCAGCTCCGCCACCGCGCCTGGCAGAGCGAGGTCGCCCTGTGGGAGGAGGCGGTCGCCCGCCGCCCCGAGGTCGCCGCGGCCTGGTACGGCCTGGGCGACGCGCGCCGCTTCGCCTCGGACTACCCCGGCGCCGAGCAGGCCTACCTCGCCGCCGTCGAGCGCGACCCCGAGCACCTGGACGCCTGGAACAACCTGGGCATCACCCGCGCCAGCCTCGGAGACGCCGCCGGCGCCACCGAGGCCTGGAACCTGGCGCTGCGCAAGAGCCCCACCTACTGCAAGGCGCACGCGAACCTGGGCGTCCTGGCCGCCGGCGAGCGCGACTGGGACCGCGCCCTGGGGGAGTTCCGCACGACCCTGGCCTACTGCCCGGACAACCCCCGCGCCCACCTGGGGCTGTGCGAGCTGCACCGCGGGCCCCGACGCGACCGCGAGAAGGCCATCTTCCACTGCCAGGCCTTCGTCGACCTGTCCCCGACCTCGGACCAGGCGCTGCGGGTCAAGGAGTGGCTGCTGGAGCTGACCTTCTGAGCTGGCCACATGCGGCGCGGGCCTCGCGGGTCAGCCCGGGCGGGCCTGCTCGACCGCCCAGCGCGACAGCGCCCGGCCCAGCCGCCAGGCCTCGCCCACGCTGCCGGAGCGCACCGCGTCGCGGGTCACCCGGGCCAGGGGCCGGGGCCGCAGGTAGAACCCGACCCAGGCCTGGCGCAGCAGGCGGGCCAGCTCCTCGGGCGGCAGGTCGGTCACGGTCGGGCGGTGCAGGTCGCCGTCGACGGGGTTGCGCACGCTGGCGCTGGCGACGCCGCTGCCGCCGGCGCTGCCCAGGAACAGCGGCGTGCCGGGCATCGCGGTCAGGGTGCTGAACTGGACGTAGGTCGCGCCCAGCTCCCGGCAGAAGGCGACCGTGCGCTGCACGGCGGCGCCGTCCTCGCCCGGCGCGCCCAGGATGACGTAGGCCAGGCTGCGCAGCCCGGCGGCGCGCGTGTCGGCGAAGGCCCGGCGGGCCTGGTCGACGGTGACGTCCTTGCGCAGCAGCGCCAGGGTGTCGGGGTTCCCGCTCTCGACCCCGTAGGCGACCATGGTGCAGCCGGCCCGCCGCATCAGCGAGAGCAGCTCGCGGTCGACGCCGTCGACCCTGCCCTCGCACTTCCACTCCACGCGCAGGTCCCGGCGCAGGATCTCCTCGCAGATGGCCGCCACGCGCCGCTTGCTCAGCGTGAAGTTGTCGTCGTAGACGTTGACGAAGCGCACGCCGAGGTCGCGCACCACGTGCGCCAGCTCGTCGACGACGTCCTCGGCCGGCCGCGCCCGCCAGCGGCTGCCCGAGACGCTCTTGTCGCAGAAGCTGCACCGGAAGGGGCAGCCCCGGCTGGTGATGACCGTGGCCAGGCCGGGTCGGGTCGCGAACAGGTAGCGGTAGGCCTGGTTGGGCAGCAGGTCGCGCGCCGGCCAGGCCAGGGTCTCGACCCGGGCGCGCGGCACGCCCTCGCGGAAGAGGCGGCCGGGGACGCGCACCCCGGGGGGCGGGTCGCCGCGCTCCCCCTCGGCCCACCAGCGGACCAGGGCGACGGCGGCGTCCTCGCCCTCGCCCTCGACGGCGGCGTCCAGGCCCGGCATCTGGTCGAAGACGGCGGCGCCCACGGCGGTCGGGTGGGGGCCGCCGAGCACGATGCGGCCGACGTGGGGGCGGGCCAGGGCGACGGCGCGGGCGGCGATGTCGGACACCGGGGTCATCGCCGACAGGCCCAGCACCTCGGGCCGGAGGCGGGCGAGGTGGGCCTGGAAGCGCGCCCAGGACCAGCCGAGCACGTAGGCGTCGAGCAGCTCGACCTCGATCCCGGCCTGGCGCAGCGCGGCGGCGACGTAGGCCAGCCCGAGCGGCGGCACCGACAGGCCCGCGTCGCGGGCGTCGCGGCGGGGCGGGCGGGTGAGCAGGACGCGCATGGCTGCGCTTGTACCCCAGGCGCGCGCGGGCGAGAGGGGGCGGGGACCGCTCACGCCGCCAGGGCGGTGACCAGGGCCGCGGCGCGGGCGGCGTCGACGTGGCCGTCGCGGAAGCAGGCGCCCAGCGCGGCCACGCCCCAGGCCCCGGCGCGCCGGCAGGCGGCGGCGTTCTCGGGGCTGATCCCGCCCAGCGCCAGCACCGGGAGAGGTGCGCCGGCGCAGGCGGCGGCCAGGCCGGCCAGGCCGAGGGGGGGGCGGGCGTCGCCCGGCTTGCTGCCAGGGGCAAACACCGGCGAGAGCAGGGCCCAGGCGCAGCCCAGCGCCGCGGCGCGCGCCAGCCCCTCGGGCCCGTGCGCGGCGGCGGACACCACGAGGTCCTCCTCGCCCGGCGCCGGCGGCCGGTCAGGCAGGTGCAGCCCCCGCCCGTGCTCTCGGGCCCGCTGCGGGTCCCCTGCGGCCACGGGTCGCACCAGGATCTGCAGGCCGGGCGGCAGCGGCCCGCCCAGCACCGCGGCAAGCGCCTCGGGCTGGTCCACCAGGCGCAGGATCAGCGCGTCGACGCCGGCCCGGGCCAGCAGGTCCAGCTCCCGGACCCAGGGCCCCACCCGCGGCGGGCTCACCGCCAGCACCCGCGGCGGGCGGCTCACCGCCCGATGACGCCCGCCAGGGGCGAGCTGGCGGTGGCGTAGAGCTTCTTCTCGATGCGGCCCGCCTCGAAGGCGGCGCGCCCGGCCTCGGTCGCCAGGCGCATCGCGTGGGCCATCTTCACCGGGTCCCGGGCGCCGGCGATCGCCGTGTTCATCAAGAGCCCGTCGACCCCCAACTCCATCGCCACCGCGGCGTCGCTGGCGGTGCCCACGCCGGCGTCCACGATGACCGGCACCGTGCGCTGCTCCAGGATGATCGCCAGGTTGTAGGGGTTGCGGATGCCCAGGCCGCTGCCGATGGGCGCGGCCAGCGGCATCACCGCCGCGCAGCCGATGTCGGCCAGCCGCCGGCAGGTGACCGGGTCGTCGGAGCAGTAGGGCAGGACCGTGAAGCCGTCGCGGACCAGCACCCGCGCCGCCTCCAGGGTGCCCTCGGGGTCGGGGAACAGCGTGTCCGGGTCGCCGATCACCTCGAGCTTGACCAGGTCGGTGCCCAGCAGCTCCCGCGCCAGGTGGGCGGTCGCGACGGCGTCCTCGGCCGTGTAGCTGCCCGCCGTGTTGGGCAGCAGCGTGATCTTCGACCGGTCGATCCAGGCGAGCACGTCCTGGCCCTGGGGCGCCGACAGGTCCACCCGCCGCAGGGCGACGGTGACCATGGCGGTGCCGCTGGCCTCGTGGCATGCGCGCATGGTCGCGAAGTCCGCGTAACGACCGGTGCCGACGATCAGGCGCGAGGACAGGGAGACGGAGCCGATCTGGAGCATGGGGGTCCCCGGGGGGCTGGGCAGGGTGCGGTCCGGCGTCTTATGCTGCCGCCCGCTGCGACGGGAACCGGAATCCCCTGGTGAACGTGCGCCGTTTCGGCTACCATGCCGATGCCGCAGTCCGCGGCCTGAGCGACCTGCCGCGTCCTGCGGCCCTGATGGAGGAACTCATGACCAAGAACTGGCTCGTCCTCGCGACCGCCCTCTTCGCCATCGCCTGCAACGACAAGGGCGACGACACCGGCGGCACCACCGGCGACGGCGGCACCACCGGCGACGGCGGCACCGGCGACGGCGGCACCGCGGCCCTGACCCTCGACTGCGCCTGGGGCGGCGGCGGCCTCGACGTCGTCCTGACCAACGGCGACAGCGCCGGCTACAACTTCGGCCTGGCCGAGACCAACGGCGACCCCCAGGCCTGGACCGGTGAGGACTGCTACCTGGGCTACCTGGCCAACGACGGCACGCTGTACGACTACTGCCACCCGCTGTCCGCCTCCGGTGGCTTCCTGACCACCGTCGGCTCCCTCGACGAGATCGTCGAGGGCAGCACCACGATCCACAGCGCCGCCCTCGAGAACACCTACTACCTGGAGGAGGTCTCCACCGGCTCCTGCTGGACCTGGGGTGACGACACCTCCTACTACGGCGGCCTGGGCTGCACCGACGTCGGCGGCCCCTGCACCGGCGAGTGATCGTCCGCACCTGACGGCGTGACCTCCGGGTCCCGCCTCGCCGACCCGCCCGGGGAGACCTGGGCGGGTCGTTGCGTCTGGGGCGCCTAGTACCTGGACCCCGAAGTTTCTACCGAGAAGGGTTGCGCGGAAGGCATAGACGTGAAATTAGACGGAATGCCAGTTCCCACCGCCGTTCCCGTCAGCCTTTCCGACGAACTCCGCGCCCGGTTCGAGCGCATCGCGCGGAGCCAGACCGCCTCGGTTCGCTTGGTGCGGCGTGCCCGCATTGCTCTTCTTGCGGAGCAAGGCAAGTCCAACCAGGTGATTGCTGGGGAACTGGGGGTGGCTGAGAAGACGGTTCGAACCTGGCGGAAGCGGATCGCTACCGACGCTGTTGTCGAGGCCTTGGAGGACAAGCCGCGATCGGGGCGTCCGCCTGAAGTGCCTCTTGCAGTCCGGCTGCAGCTCGTGAGCCTTGCTTGCTCGCGACCCACGGACGACAAGACGCCCTTCCGCGAGGTTTGGAGCCACGCGGCGCTGCAGGGGGCCCTCGAGGAGGCGACGGGCTGGAAGCTGAGCATCAGCGAGATCGGGCGGGTGCTGCGTGCGGAGGACATCCGCCCTCACCGTGTCCGGATGTGGCTGAACAGCCAGGACAAGCAGTTCTGGGAGAAGGCGGAGGCGGTCTGCAAGCACTACATCAA
>JAKLKF010000380.1 GCA_023150805.1 Myxococcota bacterium
TCTCCTGCCTCGGCCGCTGCGACCGCGCCCCCGCCTTCGCGGTGAACGGCGTCCCCTGCGGGGCGCGGGAGGCGGGGAGGCTTGAGGCGGTCCTCGCGAAGCCCCCCCTGCGCGCCGCCGCGGTCCGCGGGAAGCGGACGTACCGCTGCGACCCCGTCGCCGCCGGCGCCGCCCCCTGGTCGGCGCTGCGCCGCGTCCTCGAGGGTGGGGCCGCCGCCGAGGAGCGGTGCATCGCGGACCTCAAGGACTCCGGCCTCCGCGGCATGGGGGGCGCCGGGTTCCCCACGGGGATGAAGTGGGAGTTCGTGCGGAAGGCGGAGGGGGCGCCGAAGTTCGTCGTCTGCAACGCCGACGAGAGCGAGCCCGGCACCTTCAAGGACCGCGAGGTCCTCGCGCGCCTCCCGCACCTGGTGATCGAGGGGATGCTGCTCGGCGCCCGGGTCGTCGGCGCGCACCGGGCGGTCCTCTACGTCCGCCACGAGTACGGGCCCGAGGAGAGGCGCTTCCGCGACGCGC
>JAKLKF010000381.1 GCA_023150805.1 Myxococcota bacterium
CAGTCGGGCCGCAGCTCCTCGGTCACCGCGCGCCACAGCGCCTCGTCGGGGTGCTTCAGTACAGCCACCCTCAGGATCCCGGGCGGCACCTGGGCGGCGAGCGCCCTCGCCTCCGCCTCCCGGCCGGTCCCGCCCCCGGCGAGGTCCTGCAGGTCGAGGGGCACCCCGGGCTCCGCCATGGCGTGGAGGTCCCTCCAGTCGGGGGCCGGCCCCGCCCCGGCCCGCAGGACCTTGAGGGCGGCGGCGATCTCCTTCTTCGCGCCCCCCCCGACGGAGAGCGTGGGCGCGGTCCAGAGGAGCCGGTCCGCCGGGTAGTCGAAGGAGCGGCCCTCCTCCGTGACCACGCGGACCGTCTCCCCGTTCCTGTCGCCGAGGGCGGCCAGCAGCACGGCGCCCCGGCTCTCGAGGGCGGCCACGGGGTGGGAGGGCATCGGGCCGAGTCTACCCCGCTCCCCGGCTAGAATGGGTCCTTGCCCGCCCCGGCGGCGGAGAGAGGGCCCCCATGGCGAAGACGGC
>JAKLKF010000382.1 GCA_023150805.1 Myxococcota bacterium
TTTCGCGAGGCCGCCGAGAGCACGCCCGCGTTTGGCGACCGCCGCGGCTACCAGCTGGACCCGGCCAACCGGCGCATGGCCCTCCACGAAGTCATCGCCGACCTGGACGAGGGCGCCGACATGGTGATGGTGAAGCCCGCCCTCCCCTATCTCGACGTGCTCCGCGAAGTGCGGGACGCCATCGAGGCGCCCATCGCCGCCTACAACGTCAGCGGCGAGTACTCCATGCTCATGGCCGCCGTTCGCAACGGTTGGCTCGACGAGCAGCTCGCCATCGATGAGGTGCTCACTTCGATCCGCCGCGCGGGCGCCGACATCATCATCACCTACCACGCCAAACAGTGGGCGCAGGCCATGGCGTAGCTCCTTGGCGATCAGCATTGACGCGCGGCCCCGCCCGCTGTTGGATTGGGCGGTGCAAGACTGCTTTCTCGACCTCTACTGGCTTCCGGTGGCCGCCGGCAAGCTCTCGCCGCCGCGGAAGTGGAGCCTGGCCGCATGGGAAGCCATCGAC
>JAKLKF010000383.1 GCA_023150805.1 Myxococcota bacterium
TGATGACGCTGAGCGATCGACTGGGTGCCTGGATCACCGCTGCGCAGGCCGACGGCAGCCTCGATCCCGATCTGCCGCCGGAACTGGTGCTCTACACGCTCTATGCGCGTGCGTGCGACCCTGTGCTCGGCCTGCTGCGCGCCGGGGGCACCTACAGCGCCGACGAATCGGTGCAGTGGGTGCTGCGCACCTGCTTTGAAGGCCTGCAGGCGAAGCCCGCAACGCCGCAGCGCTCAGCGCGGGAGCAGCTGGTCGCCGCGGGCTGAGTGCGACGCCGCCGGCATTTGCCGCGCCGCACGCCAGGCGTCACGACCCGGCCAGCGCCGGGCGGGCCGGTGGCAGCGGCTCCGAGGGCAGCAGCAGCCACAGCAGCAGGTAGACCAGCAGCCCGGTACCGGCGCAGATGACCGCCAGCACGAAGGCCAGGCGCCAGAACCACGATGCCACGCCAGTGAGCTGGCCCAGGCCGCCGCACACGCCGCCGATCCAGCGGTCGCTCAGGCTGCGCCGCCA
>JAKLKF010000384.1 GCA_023150805.1 Myxococcota bacterium
TCGACCTCGTGTTCAGACGCGTTCACCACGTCGTACAGCGGCACCTCGCCACCCGACCAGTTGCTCAGATCGACCAGCGGCGAGGTCATGAAGACCGTTTCTTCGCCGTTGTAGGCCACCTGGGTGATGGTCAGCGTGTCGTCGAAGCCGTCAGCGTCGGAGTCGGACACCGCGGAGGCGATTTCACCAGCCGACGTGTCGTCGTCCATGAACGTGTTGATGAACGAGTTCAGACGGCCCAGGAAGTTCTCCTGGATCTGCGGCTGGTTCGTCGACGTTGCGCCGTCTTCGTTGGCGACGATGTTGCCGTCGAGATCGACACCGACCTGCAGCGAGTACTTCACGCCGTTGATGGTGATGACGACCTTGTCTTGCGTGGTCAGGTTCTCGAAGTAGATGGCGTAGGCCTGGTCTTCGGCCAGGCGCGTGGTGGGCGCGCCGTCGCCGTCTTCGTCTTCGAAGTTGATGACCAGGTCTTCGGCGTAGCTGTCGATGCCCAGAGAGATGATGCT
>JAKLKF010000385.1 GCA_023150805.1 Myxococcota bacterium
TCCGACAGACCTTCCGCGCCGGCGGTGCCGCCGTGGCCCTGCTGTCCTGTGCCAGCGTGGGGTCCCTGCTGATGAGCGGCCACCACGACGAGCGGGCCCTGCAGGCCAGCGCGCAGCGCTACCAGTCCTTCCTGCTGGCCGACGAGCTGCGCCAGAGCTCCGACGACCTGACCCGCCTGGCGCGCACCTTCGTGGTCAGCGACGGCGAGCCGAAGTGGGAGCAGCAGTACCTCGAGATCCTCGACATCCGCAACGGCAAGCGGCCGCGCCCGCAGGCCTACGAGCGCATCTACTGGGATTTCCGCGCCGCCGGCGCCGACAGCCCGCGCCCCGGCAGCGAGGCCGTGCCGCTGCTGGACCTGATGAAGCGCGCCGGCTTCTCGGCCGAGGAGCTCGCCAAGCTCGACGAGGCCAAGGCCAACTCCGATGCACTGGTGAAGACCGAGACCCTGGCGATGAACCTGGCCAAGGGGCTGAGCGAGGACGGCAGCCCCGGCGACCCGGCCCAGCTC
>JAKLKF010000386.1 GCA_023150805.1 Myxococcota bacterium
TGGTCGTCGGCTCGACGCGGGAGGCCCGCTTCGCCGACGTGCCGACCGCCTGGATCGCCAAGCTCGCCGCCGAGCGCGGCGACCTCGACGTCGAGATCGTCGACCTGCGCGACTATCCGCTGCCCTTCTTCGACGAGGTCGCGTCGTCGGCCTGGGTCCCCTCGAAGAACGAGGTCGCGCAGAAGTGGCAGAAGAAGGTCGCCGAGTTCGACGGCTTCGGCGAGCGCCCGGGTCAGCAGCTCGCGGGCGGCGCCGAGGATGCGCACCGCGCGATAGTCCGCCGGGGTCTCGCAGACACCGGTCTGGCGGGTGTGGAGGTGGAAGAGCTCGGCCAGCGGCCGTCCGGCCAGGGCCTCGGCGGCGACGTCGCCGACCAGCAGCCCGAGCAGGCTCGCGGTGGGAAGGGAGCGGATGGAAATCAGGGGATCGGACATGAAGACCTCCGGAGAAGGCCGATGCCCACGCAGCGGGGCATCGGCGGCGTGGACAGAGAAAGGCCCCGGTCACCAC
>JAKLKF010000387.1 GCA_023150805.1 Myxococcota bacterium
GCGCATGTGCCGCCCGCCTCCCTACTGCGCCGTGGCGGGGCGGGCGCCGACCGGCCGCGGCCGGCGGTGCATCGCCCAGGCCGCGACGGCGATCGTCGCGACCGGCACCAGGTACATGGCGGGCCAGGCCAGGCGCGAATGCGCGCCCAGGCTCACCAGCCCCATGGCGCCGGCCTGGATCACGACCACGACGCCGCAGGCGACCAGCACGCGCATCGACTGGCCGCGGCGGTTGAAGTCGCCGTAGAGCAGCGCCGAAACCGCGACCATGACGAAGGCGAGCGTCAGGAGCGGCGAGGCGAGCCGGCTGTGGCCTTCGGAGATGATCTGCAGCCGGTAACGCCGGTCGGCCAGCGAATCGTCGGGGAAGAACAGCCCGGGCAGGAAGCGCTCGCGCGGCTCGCGCCAGCGGTCCTCGATCCTGACCGTGTCGCTGCTGAGCTCGACCGTGTAGCGGTCGAAATAGAGCAGGGACAGGCGCTTGCTGTCGCGGTCGACTTCCTGGCGGTT